>JAMLGM010000004.1:0-300000 GCA_023957975.1 Microthrixaceae bacterium
CGAGACAGTTCGGTCCCTATCCTCTACAGCCGTAAGTGACTTGAGAAAAGCTATCCCTAGTACGAGAGGACCGGGATGGACGTAGCTCTAGTGTGCCAGTTGTTCCGCCAGGGGCATGGCTGGTTGGCTACCTACGGAAGAGATAACCGCTGAAAGCATCTAAGTGGGAAGCTCCTTTCAAGATGAGGTCACTCACCAGGTTAACTGGGTAAGGCCTGTGATAGACGATCACGTTGATAGGCCGGAAGTGTACGCACGGTAACGTGTTGAGCTGACCGGTACTAATCGGCCGAGGGCTTTAGTTGTTCTACATGGTTGTTCGTACTTGCTATCAACTTTTCAAAGATCTTGGTTTCGGTGGTTTTAGCGAGAGGGTCACACCCGTTCCCATCCCGAACACGGTAGTTAAGCCTTTCAGCGCCGATGGTACTTGGGACGGGAGTCCCTGGGAGAGTAGGACGCCGCCGGATTTCGTATGAAACGGGTTGGAGGAACCAGTTGCTGGTTCCTCCAACCCGTTTTCGCTCGTTTTTTCCGCATTTAACCGCCATCAACCGAGATCGTCCAACCGAGATCTATGGCGGTGTGGGTCAACCCCTTTTGTGGTCCCGCCGGTCGTACGTCCGCGTTCAACTACACTCGCTCCAATGCCATCCGATGCTCCGAAATCATCGCGGGAACCATCGCGTTCGCCCTCGAGCGGTCAGAACCGCGGCTCCGGCGCGAAAGCGTCTGGAGTGCGCTCGGACGGCACACCTCGGCGCCCGAACCCCAAGGCCCGCAAGCGCATTCCGCCGCCGCCGGCGCGGGAGCCAAAGCAGTGGATCCGTGACGACGAGCCGGCTTCGGGCGAGCGTCAACGCCGCAACAGCGAGGACCGGAACCGGGAGCGGGCCCGTCGTGGCGACGCCCCCTTCGCCACCGAACTGTCGCCGAGTGGCGCCGGCGGTGCCGGCGGGCTCGAGCCGGAGATCGATCGTCGGGAGTTCGAGGCGCTCGCCAATTCGAAAGCCCGCGCCAAGACGTTGGCCAATCGCGTCGGCGAGGCGGCTTCGCATTTCGCCGCCGAGCGATACATCGACGCACGCCGGTTGTTGCGCCCGATTGCCGAGGAGCTCCCCGGGTCGCCGACCGTCCGCGAGTTGTACGGCCTGACCCAGTACTGCCTCGGGAATTGGAACGAGGCGGTTCGCCAACTCGAGGCGCTGCGGGCGATGCCCGGTTACAACTGCGAGCAGCACCCGGTTCTGATGGACAGCTATCGGGCGCTGAAGCGTTGGCACGAGGTCGACGAGCTCTGGGAAGAGCTGCGCGAGGTTTCTCCGTCGAAGGAGTTGATCGTCGAGGGGCGCATCGTCGCCGCCGGCGCCCTTGCGGATCGGGGGAAGCTCAAGGCGGCTGTCGATCTGCTGGAGGACGGTTGGAAGGCGCCTCGACGTCCAAAGCCCGCACACCTGAGCCAGGCCTATGCGCTCGCGGATCTGTATGAGCGATCCGGCGACGTGATCCGGGCTCGAACGCTGATGGGCTGGGTGGCCACGATGGACCCCGGATTCTCCGACGCCGCGCAACGTGCGGAATCGATGTAATCGCGGATTGTTCGGTACGCTGGAACGACGTTCGCCAACCATAAGGAGAAGATGGTGGATATCCAGAGCCTGCTCGGCAACGAGGCCGAGACGCTGCTGTCGCACGAGTCGAAGACCATCACGAAGGACCGACTTCACCTGCCCGGCCCCGACTTCGTGGATCGCATCTTCGCCCAGAGCGACCGCTCGCCCCAGGTCCTTCGGAACCTCCAGGCACTGTATGGCCACGGCCGTCTCGCCAACACCGGGTATGTGTCGATCCTTCCGGTCGATCAGGGCATCGAGCACACCGCTGCGGCATCCTTCGCCCCGAATCCCGAGTATTTCGACCCCGAGAACATCGTCGAATTGGCGATCGACGGCGGCTGCAACGCCGTGGCGACCACCTTTGGCGCCCTCGGTCTGATGAGCCGCAAATATGCGCACCGAATCCCGTTCATCGTGAAGGTGAACCACAACGAATTGCTCACCTACCCGAACAGCTTCGATCAGGTGCCCTTCGGTTCGGTGCAGCAGGCCTTCGACCTCGGTGCCGCCGGCATCGGCGCCACGATCTACTTCGGTTCCGAGGAGTCGCGCCGTCAGATCCGTGAGATCTCCGAGATGTTCGAAGAGGCCCACCAACTCGGCATGTTCACCGTGTTGTGGTGCTACCTGCGCAACGACGGTTTCAAGGTCGATGGGGTCGATTATCACGACGCTGCCGACACCACCGCCCAGGCGAACCACATCGGTGCCACGATCAACGCCGATATCGTCAAGCAGAAGCTGCCGACCAAGAACGGCGGATTCAACGCCATCGGTTTCGCCAAGACCCACAAGCTGGTCTACGAAGAACTCACCACCGACAACCCGATCGACCTGTGCCGTTGGCAGGTGGCGAACGGGTACATGGGGCGTATCGGCCTCATCAACTCGGGCGGCGAGTCGAAGGGCGAGTCCGACCTCGCCGATGCGGTGCGCACGGCGGTCATCAACAAGCGCGCCGGGGGAACCGGTCTGATCTCGGGCCGTAAGGCCTTCCAGAAGCCACGCGCCGAAGGTGTCGCCCTGCTCAACGCGATCCAGGACGTGTACCTCGACGGTTCGATCACCGTCGCCTGATCCGGCCGCTGGCGGTGACCACCTGGGTCCTCGACCTCGACGGGGTGATGTGGCGTGGCGACACGTCGATCCCCGGGTCCGCCGACGCGGTCGCAGCACTCGACGCCGCCGGGCACACGGTGGCGTTCTGTACGAACAACTCGTCGCAGCGGATCGGCTTCTACATCGAGAAGCTGATCCGCTTCGGCGTTGTGGAGACCATCGCGTCGCGGACCGTCAGCTCGGCGACCGCGGCGGGAACGCTGATCGAAGCGGGTGAACGCGTGTTGTTGTGCGCCGGCGAGGGGGCGCGCGAGGCGGTCGAGGACGCGGGAGGGGAACTCGTCGACGATCCCCGCGCTGCCGAGCGGGTGATCGTGGGGTTCCACCGCAGCTTCGACTACGACGCCATGTTGGGTGCCACCCGGGCGGTGCTCGGCGGCGCGACGCTGCTGGCCACCAACGACGACCCGATCTATCCCGCCGCGGATGGGCCGGCCCCCGGCGGCGGGGCGATCCTCGCCTCGATCGTTGCGGCGACGAGCCAGGCTCCGACGGTCGCGGGCAAACCCCATGAGCCGATGGCGGCGCTGATCCGGGCCAGGTTCACCGATTCCACCGGCTCTGGCGGCTCCATGGCCCCCGAAGCACCGTCGGCTGGCGTCTTCGTCGGGGATTCACCGCGAACCGACGGTGCGATGGCGGCACGGCTGGGCTGGCCCTTCGCCATGGTGTTGTCGGGCAATCACACACACAGCGACGAGGCCTGGCAGGCCCCGAACCTCGCCGACCTCGTCGAGGGTTACCTGCACGGGTCGGAGCGCTTCGGTGGCTAGCCGTCGCCGCCTCGACGCGGAGCTGGTCCGCCGCAAGATCGTCGACAGCCGCTCCGAAGCACAGCGCCTCATCGAAAAGCGCGCGGTGACGGTGAACGGATCGATCGCCGACAAGGCGGCCCGGCAGGTCGACCCGGGTGACGCGATCGAACTGGTCGGCCCGAAGAAGCGCTACGTCAGCCGCGGGGGAGACAAGCTCGCCGCGGCACTCGATGCGTTCGGGATCGACCCAGCCGGGATGACGGTGCTCGACGCCGGCGCCTCGACCGGAGGTTTCACCGATTGTTGCCTGCAACGTGGTGCAGCCAGGGTGATCGCCGTCGACGTCGGCTACAACCAACTCCACGAACGGCTGCGGTCCCACGAGCGCGTCGAGAGTCATGAGCGCTTCCACGTCAAGGATCTGACCCCACAGCAGTTCGGACTCGTCGACCTGTTGGTGGCGGATCTGTCGTTCATCTCGTTGCGCAGCGTGGCTCGGCCGCTGTTGAGCGTCGTGGCGCCGGGTGCCGACCTGGTGGTGCTCGTGAAGCCGCAGTTCGAAGCCGGCCGCTCCGAGGTGTCGAAGGGCAAGGGGATCATCACCGATCCCGAGATCCACGCCCGCACCGTGGCCGAGGTGAGCGAGGCCTTCGAGGCGCTCGGCGCGACCCGTTTGGGTTCGATCGAATCGCCGATACACGGCGCCCAGGGCAACACCGAATTCCTGGTGTGGTTCCGGCGCAGCGCTTCGGAATTGCCCGACGCCGACCTCGGCGGAGCCCGTATCGTCGGCGAAGCCCGTATCGTCGGAGAGAGCCCGCCGCGAGGTACCCGGACATGAGCGCATTCGGATTCTTGTTGCACGGCGACCGCGACCTCGCTCGAAGCCTCGGTGCCGATCTGACCCGGTGGCTGATCGAACGGGGCCACGAGGTCCGGCTGCTGGAGCGCGACGCGGCACGGGCGGGGTACCCGACGTTGGCCTTCGAGGAATCGGAGTTCGCCGCGGGCCTCGACCTGATCGTGGGCATCGGCGGGGACGGCACGATGCTCGACGCCGTGACCCTCGCCACGGCCGACGACATCGCGGTGCTCGGCATCAACGTTGGCCAACTCGGCTATCTGACCGCCGTCGAACCCGAACACGCACACGGAGCGATCAAGCGGTTCCTGGCCGGGGCCTACACGATCGAGGACCGGATGCGGATCGGCGGGGTGGCCCGGCGGGCCAACGGAACCCAGGAGGTGATTTCGCCGGCGTTGAACGAAGTGTTGGTCGAGCGGGCCGAACTCGGTCACACGATCCGCGTCGATGTCGCCCTCGACGGTGCCCCGTTCACCCCCTATGTCGCCGATGCCATCATCTTGGCGACGCCGACCGGGTCGACCGCATATGCGTTCAGTGCCCGCGGTCCGATCATGGATCCGCGGATGAGCGCGCAGGTGCTCGTGCCGGTGGCGCCCCATATGTTGTTCGACCGGCCGCTGGTGCTGGCGCCGACGTCGATGGTGCGTATGACGGTGAGTGGCAGTCGTCCGGCGCACCTGTCGGTGGACGGCCATTCGGAGATGCACCTCGACCCGGGAGACTCGATTCTGTGCACCGCAGCGGACACGCCGGCGCGCCTGGTGCGGTTCCCGAGCCCGAACCGGCATCACCACCACGTGCTGAAGACCAAGTTCGGACTCCCGGATCGCTGAACCTCCGCCGAACTGCCGCCCAGCGCTGTGGCCAGCACTGGACCGGCACTGTGCCGGCAGGGTCTGTGTCGGTGAGGTGAGGGGAGATGGCCGCGGCACTAGGCTCGCCGACGCCATGTTGATCGAGCTTGCCGTGCGTGATCTGGGCGTGATCGCCGACCTTCGTCTCGATTTCGGGGCGGGGATGAGCGCGTTGACCGGTGAGACCGGGGCGGGCAAGACGATGGTGATCGAGGCTCTCGGATTGCTGCTCGGAGCCAAGGCCGATCCGTCCCGTGTGCGTCCGGGGGCCGAGCGCAGCGTGATCGAAGGCCGTTTCGTCGACGCCGAAGGTCAGGAGCGGATCCTCAAAAGGGTCGTGCTCGCCGAGGGTCGTTCACGCTGCTACGCGGACGGGGAGATGGTCTCGGCGGCGGCGCTCGCCGAACTGGGGGCGCAGCTCGTGGAGATCTGTGGGCAGCACAGCCACCAGCAGCTTCAGTCGGCTCGTAGCCAGCGCGAGGCGCTCGACCGCTTCGCCGGCATCGACCTCGAACCGTGGCACGCCGCCCGGAGACAGTGCCGCGACCTGGCCGACCGGCTCGACGCCCTCGGCGGCGACGATCGCGCCCGGGCCCGCGAGATCGACCTGTTGCGTTACCAGCTCGAGGAGTTGGACCGCGCCGCCATCGAGGACCCGAACGAGGACGAGGCCCTCAGCGAGGAGGAGGATCGACTCGCCGATGCCGTCGCCCACGTCGGAGCGGGAAGCGAGGCGATCGCTGCGCTCCACGGCGACGAATCCTCGGCGGCGCCGTTGGCGTCGGCGGCAGACCGCATCGGCGAGGCGGTGGCGGCCCTTGCCTCGCGGTCGCCGTTCGCCGCGATCGGGGTTCGGCTTCAGGGGCTGAGTGCGGAGCTGTCCGACGCCGTGGATGAGCTGCGGTCGCTCACCGAGTCGATCGAACCCGACCCGGAGCGTCTCGACGAGATCCGGTCTCGCCGTCAACTGCTCGTCGAGTTGCGCCGCAAGTACGGCGATTCGCTCGCCGAGGTGATGGAGATGCATCGCGAACTCGCCGAGCGTCTCGACGAATTGACCGGCCACGAGGCCCGCGCCGCCAAGCTCGAGGCCGAACTCCGCGCCGCCCAGGCGGTCGAGGCCACCGAACGGGAGCGGGTGTATTCGGCTCGGGTGGCGGCTGCGCCGAAGCTGGCAGCGGCAGTGCAGGATCATCTCGGCGAGGTCGCCCTGCCCAATGCGAGGGTCGAGATTCGCGTATCGAACGGGGGCGAGTCATCCGCGGAGTCGGGCGGCGACGTCGAGTTCGCCATGAGTACCAACCCGGGCATGGCGCCGGCGCCGATCGCCAAGGCCGCTTCGGGTGGCGAGTTGTCCCGGGCGATGCTGGCCCTGCACCAGGTGCTGAGCTCGGGCGCGCCGACGATGGTGTTCGACGAGGTCGACGCCGGGATCGGCGGCACCGCAGCGACCGCGGTGGGCCGGGCACTCGCGCGGGTCGCTTCGTCGCGACAGGTGCTGGTGGTGACCCACCTGCCCCAGGTCGCGGCCCACGCGGATGCTCAGTTCTCGGTCGAAAAGAGCGGCGAGGATCTCGCCGTGTCGACGATTCGCACCCTCGACGACGACGAGCGCGTGATTGAGTTGAGCCGCATGTTGTCGGGCAGCCCCGACAGCGACGCCGCCCGCGCCCATGCGGCCGAACTGCTGAGCTCGGCAGGCCGCGGCTCGGGGGCGCAATGACCCAGCCGATCACCGGCGCGGCCTTCGCCGACGCTCGAACCAAGGACCTCGTCAAGCGGCTGCTGCCCGGACAGATCGCGGTGATCGACCACCGCGACCTCGATCGGGTGGCGGCCGAGACGCTGGTCGAGTCGGGGATCGCCGCGGTCATCAACGCGGACGAGTCGAGTTCTGGCCGCTACCCGAACGAGGGGCCGATCATCGTGTTGGAGGCGGGGATCGCCCTCGTCGACCGGGTCGGCGCGCAGATCATGGACGCCGTGTCCGACGGGCTCGAGGTGACCATCGATCCCGATGGCCGTATCAGCGCGGACGGCGAGACGATCGGCCATGGGGTGCGCCAGAGCCTCGAGTCGATTCACGAGATCCACGAGGAGTCGCGCAAGAACCTGGGCCAGGAGTTCATCCGCTTCATCGAAAACACCGTCGAGTATTTCGATCACAACCAGGACCTGGTGAGCGACGATCTCGAGATCCCCGATGTCGGCATCGACTTTGAGGGCCGTCACGTGCTGATGGTGGTGCGCGGTCACGATTACCGCGAAGACCTGACCCTGCTGCGCAACAGCGGATATGTCGCCGAGCAACGTCCGTTGCTCATCGGCGTGGACGGCGGAGCGGACGCGTTGTTGGAACTCGGCATGACCCCCGATGTGATCGTGGGGGATTTCGATTCGGTGACCGAGCAGGCGCTGCGCAGCGGCGCGAAGCTCGTCGTTCACGCCTTCCCCGACGGGCGGGCGCCGGGGGCGGAACGTCTCGACGAACTCGGCTGCGACTACGCGGTGTTCAAGGCCTCGGGGACGAGCGAGGACATCGCGATGTTGATGGCCTACAACCAGGGCGCCGAGCTGATCGTCGCCGTCGGGACCCACAGTTCGATGGTCGACTTTCTCGACAAGGGTCGCTCCGGCATGGCCTCGACGATCCTGACCCGGATGAAGGTCGGCCCCGCACTCGTCGACGCCAAGGGGGTGAGCCGCCTCTACCACTCGGGGGTGCGCAAGCGCGACCTGCTCCTGTTGGTCGTCGGCGCGCTCATCGCCATCGCCATCATCATCGTCGTATCGGATCCGGTGCGACTCGTGATCCACTCGATCTGGTCGGATCTGACGGGCTGAGGAGCCACATGATCAACCTTCGTTTCCACATCGTGAGCATCGTTGCGGTCTTCTTGGCGCTCGCCATCGGCATCTTGACCGGCTCCACCCTGCTCGACCGTGCGACCATTCAGGTGCTCGAGGATCGCCAGCAGAGCCTCGATGACCGCAACGAGGAACTGCGCGGCCGGGTTGCGGCGCTCGAGGACAACACCAAGCGCCGCGACCTCGCCCAGGCGGCCCTCGACGATCAGGCGTTGGCCGAGTTGGTTCCCGGTCTGGTCGCCGACGAGCCGTTGCTGTTGATCGCCGCTCGGGGGATCGACGAGGACACGGTGAACGGCACCTCGGAATTGTTGGCCGACGCCGGTGCGAACGTGTTGGGCACCGCCTGGTTCGACGAACGCCTCGACCTTCGCGAGGCCCAGGTGCGTACCCGGCTCGCAGCGGCGTTGGACGTGTCGGATTCGACGTTGGCGGCGCTGGTGGAGGCCCTGGCGGTTCCGCTGAGCGTTCCGACGCCTGCCACGACCACGACGACCGCCGCATCGGTGGACCCTGCGGCACCGGTCGATCCCGCCGCACCGGTCGACCCTGCGGCACCGGTCGATCCCGCCGCTCCGGTCGACCCTGCCGCGCCGGTCGACGACCAGGCCCAACCGCCGGAGGGGGCGACGACGCAGGATCCGACGCCCGAATCGGGGATTGACGCGCCGCTCGCGTTGCTTCGGGCGCTCGTCGACGGCGGGTTTGTCGACTGGTCGGCTCCGAACGGCACCGAGTCCATGCCCTCGGAGTTGCCGGCCGGCGCCGTTCAGCTGCTCGTGGTGTCCGGTGAGGGCGCCGAGTTGGCCGACGACGGGTTCCTCATGCCGCTCGTCGGAGCGCTCGCCGCCCATCGTCCGGGGGTGATCGTCGGGGAGGTGCAGCGGCCGCGCAGCGATATGGAACAGCTCAGCGATGCCTCCCATGAACGGCGCGGCGCGGTGGTCGATCCCATCCGAAGCGATTCGACGCTGTCCGGGCGGGTCGTCACCGTCGACAACGTGGACGAGCCGTGGGGCAAGCTGGCGGTGGTGTTCGCACTCGCGGGAATCGATCCACTCGAGTTCGGCGCGTTCGGGATGGCGTCGAGCGCCGATGCCGTCCTGCCGGATCTCGGCGGATGACCGATCTGACCCGCTCGGCGCGGGCCATGACGGTGCTGACCGTCGTGTCCCGGGTGAGCGGCTTTGCACGCATGGTCGTGTTCGCCGCGGTGTTCGGCGGCACGGTGCTCGACAACGTCTACAACAGTTCGAACACCATCCCGAACATCTTGTTCGAACTGTTCGCTGCGGGGGCCCTCCAGGCGGTGCTGGTGCCGACGATGGTGCGTTTGATGCCCCATACCGACACCACCGAGGAGGCCGAGGATCTCGCGGGAACGCTCGTCGGGGTGCTCGGGGTCGTCCTGGCAGCGCTGGGGTTGCTGGCGGCGTTGACGGGGCCGCATCTCATGGGGTGGATGTTGCGCGATATCGATCCGGCGGTTCGTGACCGTTCGGTCGAGGTGGGCGCCTTGTTCCTGTGGTTCTTCGCCCCACAGCTCGTCTTCTATGGCGTCAACGTCGTCGCCACCGCGGTGCTCAACGCCAAGAATCACTTCGCGCTGCCGGTGTTCGCTCCGACGCTGAACAACCTCGTGGTCATCGTCGCCTACCTGATGTATGCGCTCGTCCACGACGGGGAACCCTCGCTGACCATGACGGCGGCCGAGGTGTGGCTCGTGGCGGGCGGTACGACCGCGGCGGTGATCGCCTTTTGCATCCTGCCGGCGTGGGCGGTGCGCAGGAGCGGCTTTTCGTTGCGGCCGCGGTTCAACCTGTCGAACCCGGCGCTGTTTCGACTCGTTCGCGAGGGGGCCTGGGCCGGCGTGTTTCTGGGGTTCACCCAGGTGATTCTCGTCGTGGTGATCGTGGTGGCCAACCGTGTCACCGGCGGCACGACGGCCTACAACCTGGCGTTCGTGTTGTTCACGCTGCCCCACGCGTTGTTCGCCGTGCCGGTGATGACCACCCGGTTCCCCGAGATGTCCCGGGCGGCCGACAGCGGGGATTGGGCGGGCTATGTCGAGTCGCTGTCGACCGCGGTGCGTTCGATCGGGTTTCTCACGTTGTTGTCCTCGGCGGCGGTCGTGGCGTTGGCCTACCCGGGGGCGCGCATCGTGGCGTTCGGGCAGGGGGCGTCGTTGGCCGGGCGGATCGGGGAGGCGACCCTGGCGTTTGCGCCCGGCCTGATCGGCTGGAGCCTGCTGTTGTTGTTCACGCGGGCTTGTTACGCGCGAGGCGATGCCCGCACCCCAGCGCTGGTCAACGGTGGGGTGGCCGCGCTGTGCGTCACCGTGATGTTGGGCGTGGTGCCGCGCCTTGGCGACGAGCATCTCATCACCGGCCTGACCGGCACCTATGCGGCCGGCAACCTCGTCGGGGCCGCGGTGCTGGGGATGGTGCTGGCGCGCCGGGCCCATGGCGATGGGGTGGCGCTGGTGCAGGTCGGTTCCTCACTCGCCCTCAACGCCGTGGCGAGCGTCGTCGCCGGCGGAATCGGGGTCGGGGTCACCGCCACGCTCGGGTCCCAAACCCGCACCGAGGCGCTCATCGCGTCGGCGGTCGGCGCCCCGGTGGTGCTGGGGGTGTTCCTGGGGGTGCGCCGGTTGTTGGGCGGGTCGGGGCCGCGAACCGCGTTGTCCTCGCTCGGGGCGCAGTGACTCCTACGCTGGGCGGGCGATGATGCGTGTTCTCGAAGTGCTCGGCCCCTCCACCGGCGGCATCCGCCGTCACGTGGCGCTGTTGGCGAAGCTGTTGGCGAGCGGCGGCGACGAGGTGGTGGCCGCCGCTCCGACGGGGGTGCTCGACGGCCTCGACGTGGGTGTCGCTGCGGTTCGCGAGGTGCCGGTGCCGACCTCGTTCGACCCCCGCAGGATCGTGAGGGCGGTGCGATCCATGCGGCGCCTCATCGCCGAGACCCACCCCGAGGTCGTGCATGCCCACGGGCTGAAGGCGGCGTGGGTCGCGGTGCTGGCGCGGCCGGGGGTGCCGGTGGTGTTGACGGTGCACAACGTGGTGCTCGACGAGGTGGCCGGGCGGTCGGCGGCGCTGCAGCGATGGCTCGAACGGCGGGTTGTCAAACAGGTCGACCGGGTCATCGCCGTGTCGCCCGAGATCGTCGAGCACCTCGGAGCCGGAACCTTCGTGCTGCCGGCCTCCGAGGCGCCCGTGCCGCGCCGGGAACGTGGCGAGGTGCGTCAAGGCCTCGGACTCGGCGATGACGACCCGCTGGTGGTGTGCGCGGCGCGGCTGCACCCCCAAAAGGATCTGCCGCTGCTGTTGCGCGCCTGGGCCCGGCTCCAGGATCGGGCGGCGTGGTTGCTGATCGTCGGAGACGGCCCGCAACGCGACGAACTCGAGGCGCTTCGCAGCGATCTCGGCCTCGACAGGGTTTTGATGCCGGGGGCGAGCCCCCACGCGGTCGACGAACTCAACGCCGCGGATCTGGTGGTGATGAGCTCGCGTTGGGAGGGCGCGCCGCTGGTCATCGCCGAGGCGATGCAACTCGGCAAGGCGATCGTGTCGACCCGCGTCGGCGTGGTGCCCGACATGATTCTCGGCTGCGGCGAGGTCGTCGAGGTGGGAGACGAGGACGCGCTGGTCGCGGCGATCGACCGGTTCCTTGCCGATGACGAGCTGCGTGAGAATTGTGCGAAGTCCGCGCTGGAGCGGGGTCGGGTGCTCTACGGTGCCCAACGACTCGTCGACGAGGTTCGCGGCGTGTACGTGGAGGTCGTAGCGAGGTGAAGGTGCGCCTGGAGACTCGCCGGACCGGGTCGTCGACGCGGTGGTCGTGGCTGAATCGCGGTTCCCGTCGCAACCTCGCGCTCGTCGTCGTGCTCGTCGCCGTGGTCCTGGCATCGACGCCCTCGACGGCGGGTGCGCAGGTGGAACAGGACCCCCTCGACGCCGATTCCAGCCAGTCCGGCCCCGGTCGGGTCCTGATCATCAGCGCACCGCGGCTGACCTGGCAGAGCGTCGAACAGGTTGCTCCGCCGCATCTGATGGAGCTGTTTTCGCAGTCAGCGCTCGCCTCGACCTCAGTGCGGGCTGCGGCGAGTGTGACGAGGCCCGCGGATGGCTATCTCACGATCGGGGCCGGCAACCGGATGGCCGCGCCCGCGTCGATTTCGGGGGGAGCGACCGTCGAGGTCGGCGAGCTTTTCGGCGACCGCATTCCCTCGGAGTTGTTCCAGCGCACCACCGGGGTCACGCCCACGAAGCCGATCCTGTCGCTCGACAAGCCTCAACTCGACCGCTTCAACGAGGACAACTACCACTTCGGGGCGAGTTCCGGCTCGTTGGCCCACGCGCTCAACGAGTCCGGCCGCACCATGAGCGTGCTGGGCAACACCGATATCGCCATGGTCGACTCCTACCTGCGTCAGGTCGGTCTGGCGGCGATGGGGCGCGACGGGCAGGTCGATGACGGCGCCGTCGGCCGACAACTGTTGCGGTTCAACGCCGAGGCGGCCTGGGGACTCGAACTCGACCACGACGTCTACCTGCGGGTCTTCCAACGGATGTGGGCCCAACACGACGTGGTCCTGGCCGAGTTGTCCGACCTCGAACGGGCCGAGACCGCCCGCTCCGACTCGACCCTCGAACAGGGGGCCGCCCAATACGAGCGTGCGCTTCGCAGTAGCGACGACCTCGTGGGGGCGATGCTCGCCGATGTCGACCTGGACCGCGACACCGTCATCGTGGTGTCGCCGACGGCTCCGTTCGAGGAGTTGCAACTCACCGTGTTCGCGATGGCGGGTCCGGGTATAGACGCCGGGTGGGCCAAATCGGCCACGACCAGACGAGCGCGTTTTGTGACCCTGACCGACATCGCCCCGACCGTGCTCGCTCATTTCGACGTTCCCGCCCCGTCGGAGATGAACGACACCCGCATCTCTGCGGTCGTCGCGTCGACGACGCCCGGGGAACGCATCGACACGATGATCGACGACTCCGCCGAGGCCGTGCTGCGTGACCGCACCTTCGGGCCGATCTCGGTCGTGTTCGTCGTGGCGCTGGTGATCACCATCGTGTTGGCGACCCTGGCGCTGGCGCGGGTGCCTCGTCTCGCCCCGTTGTTGCGCGGCATCACGTTGGTGGAGTTGGCCTTCCTGCCGACGACCTTTCTGCTCGGTTTGTTCGCGATCCGCACCGCGACCGGGATCGGGGTGGGGCTCATCGTCGGCTCGGTCGGCTTCGCGTTCGCCGCGGCCCTGCTCAAACGCGTCGATTCCACCATGCCCGCCCTGGCGCTGGTGGGGCTGTTGTGGCTGGTGTTGGCGCTCGACATCGCGACCGGTGGCCGGCTGCAGATCAACACGACCTTCGGCTACTCGCCGATCGTCGCGGGACGTTTCGCCGGGTTCGGAAACCAGGCCTATTCGATGATCGCGGTGAGCGCGCTGTTGTTGGCGGCCGGGTTCGCCGACCGACGACGACCGGATGCCGAAGGGCGTGCGACCGTCGCCACGAGTGCGGCCATCGGGGTGTGGATGCTGGTCACCCTCGTACTCGACGGCCATCCCTCGATGGGCTCCGATGTCGGCGGCGTGTTGGCGATCGTGCCGGCGACCGCAGTGCTGTTGTTGATGATTCGACGGGTGAAGATCCGCGCCCGCCTCGTGGCGATGATCGGCCTCGGCACGATCGCCGTGCTCGCCCTGTTCGCCGGGTTGGACCTCGGCCGCCCACCGGAATCGCGGACCCATCTGGGCCGGTTCGCCTCGGATCTCTTCAATGGCGAGGCGGGGCAGATCATCCAACGCAAGCTCGCAGCGAACCTGCGCGTGCTCACCAGCGTGTGGGCCTGGGTGATCCCGGCCGCGCTCATCTACTTCTGTTACCTGACCTGGCGCCCGAACCGGACGTTCTCGCGCCTGATGGAGCGATCGCCGAACTACCGCGCCTTCGGGGTCTCCGCGCTCACCCTCGGGTTTCTGTCGGCGGCACTGAACGACTCGGGGGTGTCGCTGCCGGCAATCATGTTGGCCATCGTGTCGGCCTACACGATCTATCTGGTGACGGAACTGGAATTCAGCGATGTTCGGGAGCCAGCGATGATCGAAACGGTCTCAGCGGAATCGGCGGCACGGGTGGCACGGGTGGCCGCCGCCGAGGAGCCATCCTCCGACCACGACACGGCAGGGGAGCAGTGATGAACGGACTCGACTGGTCGACCTCGCTGTCGGACGTCGTGGTGTGTGCGTGCGCCGGGTTCATCGTCGCCATGGCCTTGTGGGCGGCCATGCAGGACGCATTTGTTCAGCAGACGTTTCTGCGGACGAACTACCGGGGCCACCAGTTGCCGACCGCCGTCGGGGTGCTCATCGTGGTCCCCTACGCCTTGGTCGTCGGGTTGAGTTCGTGGTTGAACTGGGACCTGATCGACGGCGCAGCGCTCGCCCTCGTGCTCGGATTCGGGGTGCTCGGCCTGCTCGACGACGTCGGCGGAGCGGGCGAGAGCGGGGGGTTCCGCGGTCACCTCCGAGCACTGGCGGCCGGCCGCCTGACCACCGGGGGGCTCAAGATGCTGGGTGGCCCGGTGGTGGCCCTGGCCGTGACCGGCGACCTGCTGGTGGCGGCGATCGTCTGCCTCGCGGCGAACCTCGCCAACCTGTTCGACCGTGCGCCCGGCCGCACGACCAAGGTGTCGCTGCTCGCGTTCGGCCTGATCGCCCTCGCCGGGTGGACCCTGCCGCCGGCGTCGGTGGCGCTCGTGATCGGTGCGGCCGCCGGCCTGCTGTGGGGCGACCTCAACGAGCAGTACATGATGGGCGATGCCGGGTCGAACGTGATCGGCGCGGTGATCGGAGTCCAAATCGTCGCGGCCTTCCCGTCGACCTCGGCCCGATGGATCACCCTCGCGGTGCTCGTCGCGTTCAACATCGCCTCGGAATTCGTGTCGTTTTCGAAGATCATCGCGTCGACCCCGCCGCTGCGCGCCCTGGACCTGCTCGGGGCACGCCGTCGGCCGCGCTAGGTTTGTGAGGACCAAAGGAGTTACGTGTGACCAAGCACATCTTCGTGACGGGTGGCGTCGCGAGTTCACTTGGCAAGGGCCTCACCGCGTCCTCGCTCGGGCGGTTGCTCAAGGCACGTGGCCTCCGGGTGACGATGCAGAAGCTCGACCCCTACATCAACGTCGACCCGGGGACGATGAATCCCTTCGAACACGGAGAGGTGTACGTCACCGAGGACGGGGGTGAAACCGACCTCGACCTCGGTCACTACGAGCGCTTCATCGACGAGAACCTGACCGCCAACTCCAACGCGACGACGGGGTCGATCTACACCGCGGTCATCGCGGCGGAGCGTCGCGGCGACTATCTGGGCAAGACCGTGCAGGTGATTCCTCACATCACCGACGAGATCAAGTCCCGTATCGCCGCGATGGCGAGTCCCGACATCGACGTGGCGATCACCGAGGTCGGCGGAACCGTCGGCGATATCGAGATCCTGCCGTTCATCGAGGCGATCCGACAGTTCCGCCTCGACGTGGGGCGCGAGAACTGCTGCTACATCCACCTGACCCTGGTGCCCTTCATCGGACCGTCGGGGGAGCAAAAGACCAAGCCGACCCAGCACTCGGTGACCGAGCTGCGAAGCCGCGGCATTCAGCCTCAGATCATCGTGTTGCGTTCCGAGGCACCGGTGGGCGACGGCGTGAAGCGCAAGATCAGTTCGCTCAGCGACGTCCCGGTCGAAGCGGTCATCAACGCCGCCGATGCCGAGAGCCTCTATGATCTGCCCGGCGTACTGCACGCCGAGGGCCTCGATACCGAGGTAGTCAAGTTGCTCGGACTCGACGTGCCCGAACCGGACATGACCGAATGGGACGAGGTCGTGCGGCGTGTGAAGACCGCGGATTTCCCGGTGCGAATCGGCATCGTCGGCAAATACGTCGCCCTGCCCGACGCGTATTTGTCGGTGGTCGAGTCGCTCTATCACGCCGGCGCCTTCAACGGGTCCGATATCCGCATCGAGTGGATCTCGGCCGAGGAGGCCGAAGACCTCGTCGCCAGCGGTGAGATGGGCAATCTCGACGGCATCGTGATCCCCGGCGGGTTCGGCGAACGCGGCGTCGAGGGCAAGATCGCGGCCGCGCGCTACACCCGCGAACACGACATCCCGACCCTCGGCCTGTGCCTGGGACTGCAGGTGATGACGATCGAGTACGCCCGCGACGCGTTGGGCATGGACGGTGCGAACTCGGCCGAACTCGACCCCGACACCCCGTATCCGGTGATCGACATCATGGACGACCAGGTCGACGTCGAAAACAAGGGTGGCACGATGCGCCTCGGCGCCTATCCGGCCGTGCTCGGTCCCGGCACCCGCGTCGCCGAGATCTACGGCTCGACCGAGGTGAGCGAGCGGCACCGACACCGCTACGAGTTCAACAACCGGTTCCGCGAGCGCTTCGAGGGCACCGACTTCGTCATCTCGGGCACCTCGCCCGACGGTCGTCTGGTCGAGTTCATCGAGCTGGCGAATCACCCGTTCTGGATCGGCACCCAGGCGCACCCGGAACTCAAGAGTCGGCCCACCCACCCGGCGCCGCTGTTTCGGGAATTCGTGGTCGCGGCCCGGGCCCGGGCCGAGGGGCGCAACCCGACGATCCTGGAGGTGTCGTGACGGTGGCCGACGCCAGCGCCGGCGACGAGGTGCAGTTCCACAAGGTCTCCGAGGAGCTCATCCATCAGGGGTTCGTGATCGGCGTCTACAACGTGCGTTTTGAGGGCCCGGGCGGGGTGCAGATGGACCGCGACGTGGTTCGTCACCCCGGGGCGGTGTCGGTGGTTCCCGTGTTGGAGGACAACACCGTCGTGCTGGTTCGGCAGTTCCGCTCGGCGCTCGAACACAACATCTTGGAGATCCCCGCCGGCAAACGCGACGTCGACGGCGAGGCCCCCGAGGTGACCGCCCGGCGAGAGCTGAGCGAGGAGGTCGGCTACGAGGCGGGTTCGCTCGTCAAGTTGCTCGAACTCACCCATTCCCCCGGGTTCTGCGACGAGGTGAACCACATCTACCTGGCCACCGACCTGACCCCGACCGAACGCAGCGTGGACGGCCCCGAGGAGGAGGCGATGACGATCGAACACGTCGCGCTCGCGGACGTCTTCGATCTCATCTCGAGCGGTGCGATCACCGACGCCAAGTCGGTGGCGGGCCTGACGATGGCCTACCACCGCCTCCTGCGCTGAGCGTCGGCCGATGGGCGCCGGCGACGAGGGCCTGCCCGCAGCGGCGGAGTCGTTTCTGCTGTGGCTCACGGTGGAACGCGGACGTTCGGCCAACACCCTCGCCGCATATCGTCGAGACCTCGGCGGGTATGTCGACTGGCTGGGGTCCCGCGGCCTGAACGTGTCCACCGTCGGCCACGACGACGTGTTGAGCTGGGTCGTGGAACTGCGCGATGGGTTGGCGGCGAGTTCGGTGGCACGCAAGGTGTCGGTGGTTCGTGCCCTGCACCGCTGGATGGCCTCGGAGGGACTCTCGGAGGTCGACCCCACGTTGCGCCTCGAGTCGCCCCGCCAACGAGACCCCATCCCCAAGGCGCTGAGCGAAACCGACATCGAGCGTCTGCTGGGAGCGGCCACCGCATCGGAGAACCTGCGAGACATCGCGTTGCTGGAAGTGCTGTACGGGTCGGGGCTGCGGATCTCCGAGGCGGTGGGACTGAACCTCACCGACGTCGACCTCGAGGCCAAGCTCATGCGGGTGTTCGGCAAAGGGGCGAAGGAACGCATCGTGCCCATCGGCCGGGTGGCCCAGCACGCCCTGGCACGGTACCTCGACGACGGTCGGGCGGCGATGGTGCCGCGACGACCGCGCTCGCGTGACGACGCGGATGCCGTGTTTCTCAACCAGCGGGGCGGCCGACTGACCCGCCAGGGCGGGTGGCTGATCCTCGACAGGCACGCCCGATCGGTTGGGCTGTCGGTGTCGCCACACGTCCTGCGCCACTCGTGTGCCACTCACATGCTCGACCACGGCGCCGATATCAGAGCGGTGCAGGAACTGCTCGGCCATGCGTCGATCTCGACCACCCAGCGCTACACCAAGGTGATGACCGACCGGATGTGGCGCGTCTATGAACAGGCCCACCCCCGGGCCGGATCGGTGAGTTGATGGGAGTCGACCTTCGCCACCGCGTGCCGCGGTTCTTCGAATCGCTCAAGCCGGGGCCTCCACCGCCTGAGGATGTCGACTGGGCGCTGTCGCTGCTCAACGAGCGCGAACAGACGCTGTTTCATCGGATGTCGAACCCCGATCAGCGTCACGCGATTCGTGTCGCCCGCCGGGTCGAGACGTCGTATCCGCCGGTGGCCGGCGAGACCGGGGTGCCGGTGGCGACGGCGCTGGTCGCTGCGCTGTTGCACGACGTCGGCAAGATCGAGGCGGGGCTCGGCACCTATGGCCGTGTGGTCGCTGCGGGCTGTGAGGTCGTGGCCCGAGACATGGCCGAGATCTGGCAGCAGCGTTCGGGCATGACGCGACGCATCGGGCTGTACCTTCGCTACACCGAGATCGGGGTCGACCTGTTGCGCCTCGCCGGTTCCGAGGAGGTGGTCGTGGCCTGGTCGCGGGAGCATCACCTCGACGAGGAGCAGTGGAGCGTGCCGATCGCCTTCGGCAGGGTGCTGGCCGCAGCGGACGAGTGAGGGTGCCGCTCGGGCCAGCGGCGCCGCATAAGGTCGCACCGATGACTCGGCCAGCAGCTCTCAACATCTGGGCGTTGGCCGGCGAGGCGGCGGCCAAGACGCCGCCGAGTCGCGATCGGGTCGTCGATCTGTTGCGTGGGGGCAGCCTCGCCGTGGTCGTGATCGGGCACACGCTGATGGCGGTGGTCACGTGGAAGGGATCGACGCCGGTGATCGGCAACCTGTTGGCGGAGATCCCCGAGCTGCAGGTGCTCACCTGGGTTCTGCAGGTCATGCCGGTCTTCTTCGCCGCCGGTGCGATCGCCAACCGTGCATCGTGGAACGCCGCAGGTGCGAAGGCCCGGCAGGGTTCGACGCAGGAGGGCTCGAAACAGGAGGGCTCGAAACAGGAGGGCTCGAAACCGGATTGGGCGGCTTGGATGTGGGGCCGCACCGCCCGGCTCATGCGCCCCGTGGTGTGGTTCCTCGCGGTGTGGATTCCGCTGGTGATCGTGCTGAGGGTCGCCGTCGGCCCCGATGCCGACCCGCTCGCGCGGCTGTCGACCCAGCTCCTGTGGTTTCTCGGCGTCTACATCGTGGTCGTGGCCTTCACCCCGAACGAAGTGCGTTGGGCCCGACGCGGGCCGCTGCCCGTCGTGGCGATGCTGGGCGCGGTGGCGGTGGTGGATCTGGTGCGGTTCAACACCCACGACGCGGTTGGGCTCATCAACTTCGTGCTCGTCTGGGTGATGGCCGCCACGTTGGGACTCGTGGCGCGGGACCGGATCGATCGGCCACGACTGTTGCTCGGCTGGGCGGCGGCCGCGCTCGCCGTCGAGATCGCGGTCGTGACGTTGGGGCCGTACCCGATGTCGATGGTCGGCATGCCGGGGGAGAAGGTGTCCAACATGGCGCCGCCCACCCTCGCTCTCGCCCTCCACTCGGTGGTGCTGATCTGTGTGGTTTCAGCGGGGTGGAACCCGCTGCAGCGCTGGTGTCGACGACCTCGGGTGTGGCACACGGTGTGCGCGGTGGGGGCGGTCGCCATGTCGCTGTACCTGTGGCACCTCAGCGCGCTCATCATCGTCACGGTGTCGCAGCATCAACTCGGCCTCGACCGGCCTGAGGTGGGTACAGGGTGGTTCTGGCCGGCGACATTGGTACATACCGTGGTGTGTTTGGTGGCCGTTGTGTTGTTGGTGTCGGTGACCGCACCGCTCGAGCACCTGAGCATTCCATGGCTGGAGACGCCGGCGCGACGACGCCGACCGGTCTGGGTCGGCGTCGTCGGAGTGATCTGTATCGCTGTCTCGCTGCTGGCGTTCTCGGCCACGGGGCTCGAAGGGTTTCCCTTCGGGCGGGTGGTGCGCTTCGCCGGAGTTCCGCTGTCGCCGGGGTTGGCCGTGATCGTGTTGGCAGTCGGTGTGCTCGCCGTGCGGGCGAGCGGGACTGGGACGGAGGCCGGGGCTGGAGTCCCGGGTCGCCGTCCCAGCTCGCCAGCCGGTTCCTAACAGCCCGTCCGCGGGTCACAACCGATCGAGTACTCGCCCGGAACGCCGATGAGTTCGATCGTCCGGCTCACAGGGTTGATCGAGCCAGCGTCGTAGCACGTGCGATTTGACTCGACCTGGTTGACCGCGACCGTCCAGGCCGGATCGGTCGACGTGAGCGGTTCGAGCGCCGACATCCAATCGTCGACGGTCGCGCACCCGTTGCCGGTGGCGTTGTAGCGGTCATGGAAGCTGATGCTGGCGGTCCGAACAGCGCCGACTGCCTCGGTGTCGATCGACCGTGTGTCCCACGGAGCGAGCCCCGCAGCCTGACAGGCTTCGGGTTCGGCAGCCTTGATGACCTGGACCGCCCCGTTGAGATCGACGCAGGGCTGCAGATCCTCCGCTGGGATCTGGAACACCTCGGCGCACCGTTGTACCGGGTCGCTCCCATCATTTCCGATGACGGCCACCGACGATGGCTCCGTTGCTGTTCCGTCGATGCAGGAAACCGAGATCACTTCGGTGGCTGGTGTGCGGGTTGCGGCCCAGGTGCCCGCTGCCATGGCCGCTACTGCAAGCGGTGCGACCACGGCGATCACACGGCGGCGAGTCCGTGTTCGGGTGGCGAGCGGAGCGGGGCTGGAGGTGAGGGTGTTGTCGGGTCCTGTCATCATGGCGAGTCGCTTTCGTTGCTGGATACGGACCTCGTCGCTCGGCGGCTCGGGCGTTGCATAGACGGCGCGAAATGCGTCGAGTTCATCGATTTCATCCATGGCTCGGTTCCTCCGAAGCGTTGAGGTTGTCCAGTTGTTGTTCGCAGCTCGTGATGAGTTCGCGGGTGATTCGTCGGGCCCGGTTGATGCGCGATCGCACCGTGCCGATCGGGATGTCGAGCGCCACGGCGACCTCGGCGTAGGTGAGCTCTTCGACCGCGAACAGCACGAGTGCGTCGCGGTCCCCGTCGGCCAGTCCGCCGAGTGCGTCTCGCACCGAGCCCAGACGGGCTTGGCGATCGAGGCGATCGTCGATGTCCGCGGTGAACTCGCCAGCCGTGAGATCTCGCAGTTCGATCCCTCGAATGCGTTCGAGCCGTTGGAGGTGGCGGTGTTCGGCGCGGCGATGATTCACCAGCAGGTTTGTGGCGATTCCATAGAGCCACGGCCGGGCGTTGGGTACTGCAAGGTCGAACCGGTGACGGCGCTCGAACGCGACGCGAAACACATCGCCAGCGAGGTCATCCGCGTCGGGAACGCCGACGCGGCGGGCAAGATAGCGATGGATCGTGTCGAAGTGGCGGTCGAAAATGACGCCGAACAGCGGTGGATCTGGCAGCGACGCGGAGATGATGAAACCATCGCTGTGGTCGGGGTCGACGTTGCTCACAACTGTTGTTGTCTCGAGGCCCGCCACCGGTTCACGGTACCGCTCAGGGATCGGTGGTTTCGTTGGTCCCTCGGTCATATGCGAACCTTGCGGTGATGTCTGAATACCCCTCTATGGCCAGCGGTTCACGCGCGTGGGCCAAGCCGCTGCGGTCCTATCGCTTGCGTGGTCGACCGCTGACCCCCGCCCAGCAAGCGGCGTTTAACACGCTCGATCGTTGGGGATTTCCGGTGGTCGCAGCGGCAGCGCCGGTCGCCCCGATCTCGTCGTATCGCGAGGAGAAGATCACCGGAGGGGAGTGGAACACACGAGCCCCGGTCGCCACGGAAGCCGACGACGGTGTTGTCGATCTAGGCGAGTTGTTTGGTCGCTCGGGCGAGGTCGCGATGGAGATCGGCTTTGGGATGGGCGAGGCGACGATTGCCATGGCCCGTGCCCAACCCGAGGTCGACCTGATTGCCGTCGACGTGCATCGGCCCGGGATTGCAGCGCTGCTCAAGGGAGTTGCCGACTATGGGCTCACCAACGTTCGAGTCGCTCACGGCGACGCTGCGGAAATCCTGACCCGCCAGATCGAACCTGGGTCGTTGAGTGAGGTGCGGGTGTACTTTCCCGACCCGTGGCCCAAGGCGGATCACCACCGGCGCCGCCTCGTGAACGCCGAGTTTGTGTCGTTGGTCGCCAGCCGCCTGCGCATTGGCGGCCGTCTTCACCTGGCGACCGATTGGGAGCATTACGCACATGCGATGCGGAGTGCGATTGCGGGGGAGCCACTCCTCGAGAATGAATCGTCTGACGGCTCAGGCTTCGTTGCACGTCCGCGACTCCGGCCGATGACTCGCTTTGAGCAGATGGGGCTCGAAAAGGGACACAGCGTCTTCGACCTGTACGCGACGCGCATCGCTGACAGCTGAAGCCTCATCGCATCGCGGGCGCGGCGCTACAGCATCAGGCGAATACGCGAGGGAAAGCTCAGCCGCGGGTCGTAGATGATGAGCGACCCGATTGGGCAGCTGAGCTGGCCTCCAATGGCGGGGAGGGAGAAGCGAAGGGTGTTGCGGAAAAAGCCCCCCTCGATCGCAGCGTCAGTGATCTGGTCCCAGCCGACAACGTGTTTGAGCGTGGAGGGGATAGCCCGGCAACCATCGATCTCCGGTCCGATCCGGAAGAAACGCCAGTGCAACCACTCTTGCAGTGCAACGGTGGGTGGGAAGACAGCGAACACCCCAGCGGGGCCTAAACCGAGGATGAAGATCAGCGGGATTCCGATGAATGCGAACCCCATGAGCCCAACGAGTACCGGTATAAACGAGCGAACGATGAAGCTCGCACCGGGGTCGATTCGCCGGGCGTTGTCCGGTCGGGCCGGACTCGTCCGCCGCTGCACCGCCAGCTCCCTCAGTGGTTGCCGAGGCCGATCGCCTGCTCGGCGCGAGCAAACACGCCCGCGGCAACCGCGCGCGCCTTCTCGCCGCCGATGTCGAGGATACGGGTCAGCTCTGCAGGGTCGGCGACGAGCTCGGCGTACCGCTGCTGAATTGGCACGACGTGTTCGATCACAGCCTCAGCGCACGCAGCTTTCAGCGGACCGTACTGTTCGAATTCGCCGGCTAGTGCCTCGGGTTCGGACTGGGTGACGGCCGCCAGAATCCCGAGCAGGTTGCTGACCCCGGGCTTGGCGTCGAGGTCGTATCGGACCTCGCCGTCGGAGTCGGTCACCGCACGCTTGAACTTCTTTTCGATCGTTTTGGCGTCGTCCATCAGCGCAACAGTTCCCTGGGGTGACTCCGCGGACTTCGACATCTTCTTGTCGGGATTCTGCAGGTCCATCACCCGGGCGCCGGCGGCGGGGGTGGAATGCACGGGCACTGTGAAGGTGTCGCCGTAGCGGTTGTTGAAGCGCATGGCCGCATCGCGGCACAGCTCGATGTGCTGCTTCTGATCGGCACCCACCGGCACCTTTTCGGTGTCGTACAACAAGATGTCGGCCGCCTGCAGCGCCGGGTAGGTGAACAGCCCGGCCGAGACGAACTCCTTGCCCTCGGACTTGTCCTTGAATTGGGTCATGCGGCTGAGCTCGCCGAAACTGACGGTGCACTCCATGATCCAGCCGAGTTGGGCGTGCTGGGGGACGTGGCTCTGCACGAACAGGGTGCAGACCTCGGGGTCGAGCCCGCAGGCGACGAGCATCGCGCCGAGCTCGCGGGTCTTGGTGCGCAGCTCGTCGGGGTCCTTCGGGATGGTGATCGCGTGCATGTCGACGATGCAGAACACCGAATCGTCGACGTGCTGGTCGCGCACCCAGTTGACGACGGCGCCGAGGTAGTTGCCAAGGTGGATGTCGCCGGTCGGTTGAATGCCTGAAAACACGCGTGCCATAGGCGCCTCAGGCTATCGAAATCACGCCATTGTGATTTGCGGAGTATCCGTTGTAGCGTTTCGGTCATGGCGATCGCTGTGCAGACCGAAGTGTTCGAAGGCCCCTTCGACCTGCTGTTGCACCTGATCCTTCGCGACCAGGTCGACCTGTACGACATCAACCTCACCCGAATCGTCGACGCCTACCTCGAGTACATGGCCTCGATGGAGACCCTCGACCTTGAGGTGACCACCGAGTTCCTGCTCATCGCCGCGACGCTGGTCGACATGAAGGCCCGGCGGCTGTTGCCCGGCCTCGACGACGGCGACCTCGACGACGAGTTGGCCCTGTGGGAGGAACGCGATCTGCTGTTGGCGCGGCTCCTCGAGTGCAAGACCTTCAAAGACGCCGCGGTCGTGTTGGCCACGATGCACGACCACGCGTCGCAGAACTTCGGGCGGCGTTGTGGCCCGGACGAGCGCTACACCGAATTGACCCCCGACGCCCTTGCCGGGGTCACCCCCGAGAAGTTGCGTGCCGCGTTCCTGCGGGCCACCGCCCCCAAGCCCGAGCCGCGCATCGATCTGTTCCACGTGGCGCCGATACGCGCGTCGGTCGTCGAGGCGGTCGCCGAGTTGGTCGACGAGTTGCCTCGCATCGGCCGCATCACGTTCCGCAACCTGACCGCGGCGTTCGTCGACAAGCTCGAGATCGTCGTTCGGTTCCTGGCGGTGCTCGAGTTGTTCAAGCAGGGATACGTCGACGTCGAACAGGTCACCAGCTTCGGCGACATCACCATCGTGTGGACTGGCCGCGACGACGACATCGACGCGACGCTGGAGCTCGTCGACGCCTACGAGGGGTAACCCGTGATCGAACATCGCCGAGCGATCGAGGCCATCGTGATGGTCGCGGACGAACCTGCCGACCCGCGGCTCCTCGCCCAACTGATCGAGACCTCACCCCAACAGATCGACGACCTGTGCTCCGAGCTCGCGGCCGAGTACGACCGCGAACAGCGAGGCTTTGAACTGGTCAAGATCGCGGGAGGCTGGCGGTTTCAGAGCCGTGCCGAGCTCGCCCCCTACGTCGAGCGGTTCGTGCTGACGGGGCAATCCGCACGTTTGTCGGCCGCCGCGCTCGAAACGCTGGCGATCGTCGCCTACAAGCAGCCGATCAGCCGTGCCCAGGTGGCGGCGATTCGCGGGGTGAGCGTGGATGGGGTGATGCGCACCCTGCAACAGCGCGGCTACATCGCCGAACTCGCCCGCGACCCCGGCCCCGGCCAGGCCGTGCTGT
Organism: Microthrixaceae bacterium; assembly: GCA_023957975.1. Lineage (NCBI taxonomy): Bacteria > Bacillati > Actinomycetota > Acidimicrobiia > Acidimicrobiales > Microthrixaceae > Microthrixaceae bacterium. The sequence continues at coordinate 25,305 of JAMLGM010000004.1, forward strand.
TCGGCACGACCTCATTGTTCCTCGAGAGGCTCGGCGTGAATTCGCTCGACGAGTTGGCGCCGCTGGGCGAGTTCGTTCCGAACGCGGATGTGGTCGAGGCGCTCGAACAGGGTCTTCGGGTTCCGGCCGACGAGGCACCCTCGCCGGCTCCCGACCCCAACGCGCCGAAGTGGTACGACGCCCCGATCGAGGACGCTCCGGGCGAGGAGGTTCCGGGCGAGGACGCTCCGGGCGAGGACGCTCCGGGCGAGGAGGTTCCGGGTGAGGAGGTTCCGGGTGACGAACTGCTCGAACCTGCGGCGCCGCTCGAGCCGCTCGAACTCGATGCGCTCGACATCTTGAAAGACGACGAGGCCGAGGGATGATCCGACTCCAGAAGGTGCTCGCCCAGGCGGGTATCGGGAGCCGACGGGTGTGCGAGGAATACATCGAGGACGGTCGCGTGTCGGTCAACGGTGCGATCGCCGAGCTCGGAGACAAGGTCGATCCGGACGTTGACGTCGTCGAGTTCGATGGCGTGCAGATCGGCGTTCGGCCGGGAATGGTCTATTACCTGCTCAACAAGCCGACCGGCGTGGTGACGACGGCTTCGGATCCCCAGGGGCGGCCGACGGTGGTCGACCTGGTTCCGCAGGAGCCCCGCGTCTTTCCCGTGGGTCGCCTCGATTTCGAGACCTCGGGGTTGTTGCTGTTGACCAACGACGGAGATCTCACCCACCGCCTGACCCACCCGAGCTTCGGCGTGGACAAGGAGTATCTCGCCGAGGTCGAAGGGGTGCCGAAACGCTCGGCGTTGCGGGCCCTGCGCGAGGGGGTCGAACTCGACGACGGGCCCACCGCTCCCGCATCGGTGTCCCAGCCGGCCGAGAACCTGTTGAAGCTCACGATCCATGAGGGGCGTAACCGTCAGGTTCGACGCATGTGCGAGGCGGTCGGACATCCGGTGGTGCGCCTCGTTCGAACCCGGATCGGCCCGCTCACCGACACGACCCTCAAGGCTGGGCAGTGGCGCGAACTCACCCAGGACGAGGTGCGGGCCCTCGAACGGGCCGTGCGCGATCCCGACGACTAGTGCTGGTGGGCCGCTCCCGGAGGGCCGCTCCGGACGGTCGCACCGGAAGGTCGCGCCAGCGGGAGGGTGACGCTGCGCGGCCAACTACAATCGCTGGCCATGTCGATCAGCGTCCGTGCCCTCCGAGGCGCCACCACCTTTGAGGTCGATGAGGCCGACCACGTGTCACACCGAGTGGTCGAACTCGTGTCGTCCATGCTGGAGCGAAACGGCGTTCACCACGACGATCTCGTGTCGATCATCTTCACCGCGACCGACGATCTCACCAGCACGTTCCCGGCGACCGCAGCACGCCAACTCGGCCTCGGCGACGTGCCGCTGATCTGTGCAAGGGAACTGTCGATCGCTGGCGCGATGCCGCGTTGTGTGCGGGTGCTCATGCACCTCGAAACCGACAGGTCCCGGTCCGAGCTGCGCCATGTGTACCTCCACGACGCACGGGCGCTGCGCGACGACCTTCCCGAATAGATGCGGCGCCGTGGCTGAACCAGAAGCACCGCAGGTAACCCGCTCGGCGCGCCGTGCCCAGCTGATCGGCACCGGGCTGATCGGCGGTTCGGTCGGTCTCGTGTTGAAAGCGCAGGGGTGGCACGTCACCGGTTTCGACGCCGACGAATCCGCAGCGTCCCTGGCCATCGAGCTCGGAGCGATCGACGAGATCGGCCTCGACCTCAACGCCGAGGTGTGCTTCGTCGCCCTACCCGTCGGTTCGGTCGCCGCCGCGGCCAATCGGCTGCTCGACATGCCGGGAACGAACTGGGTGGTGACCGACGTGGGGTCGGTGAAGGCCCCGATCGCAGCGGCGGTGGCCCACCCGAGGTTCGTCGGTGGGCACCCGATGGCGGGATCCGAGGTCGAGGGGGTCGCCGGATCGCGAGCGGACATGTTCGACGGTGCGGTCTGGGTGTTGACTCCTTCGGAACAGACCGATCCGCTCGCGCACGTGCTCGTGCACTCGATCGTCGCCGGGTTCGGAGCCGAGGTGCTGACCTTGGCCCCAGAGCTGCACGACCGCATCGTCGCGCTCGTCAGCCACGTGCCCCACCTCACGGCCGTCACGCTCATGGGGTTGGCGAGCAGCCGGGCTCAGGCCCAGGATCACCAGGCGTTGCTGCGGCTCGCAGCTGGGGGCTTTCGCGACATGACCCGCATCGCCGGCGGCCACCCCGCCATCTGGCCCGACATCTGTGCCGAGAACCGCGACGCCATCCTGGAGATTCTCGACGCCTTCATGATCGAGTTGGGCGAGGTGCGTACGATCGTGGCCAACGGCGACCGCCCCGAGCTGATTGATCGCCTCGAACGTTCCCGTGAGGCGCGAATCAACCTGCCGACCACCGCCGGGCCGCCCTCGGAGCTCGTCGAGTTGCTGGTCACGGTCAAGGACCGCCCCGGCGAACTGGCGCGCATCACCGCGATGGCGACCGAGATGCAGGTGAACATCTACGACATCGAGATCGCCCACTCGGCCGAGCGTCCGAGCGGCTTGGTCATCATGCTGGTTGACCTCGAGAAGGCCCAGCCGATGGTGGATGAGTTGCTCGCCGATGGATACTCGGTGGCTCAGCGGAGGCTCGGATGACCTCGGGGCCGTCGTCTGGAGGGCCGTCGAGCCACGAGGCGCTCGCCGGGCTGTCGGACCCGCTCGAGATCCAGCCGGTACATGGACCGTTGAACGCCGTCGTGCGGCTTCCGGGGTCGAAGTCGATCACGAACCGGGCCTTGATCTGCGCGGCGCTTTCGCGGGGGACCTCGACGCTTCGCGGGGTGCTCCATTCCGACGACACCACCGCCATGGTCGGATGCCTGGAAGGCCTCGGCATCTCGCTGACCTCGGTCGGCGACACCGTGACCGTCGTCGGCTCGGCAGGTCGCGTGCCGAACGCGCCCGCCACGCTCGATGCCCGGCAGTCGGGCACCACGGCACGGTTCATGTTGGCACTCGCCGCCCTGGCCGAAGCCGAGATCACCATCGACGGCCACGCCCAGTTGCGCGCCCGTCCGATGCGCGACGGAATCGACGCGGTGCGAGCCCTTGGCTGCTCGGTTGCCGATTCCGGCGGCTGTCTGCCGGTGACGGTCGGCCCCGGCCCCGGACCCTCCGCCGCTGCGGCCTCAGCCTCCTCAGGCTCCTCGGAGTCGACGATGAGCGAGCGGTCACTCGTGCGGGTCCGCGGCGATGTCTCGAGTCAGTTCCTCACCGGACTGCTGTTGGCGGCGCCGTGCGTGCCGGGCGGGCTGAGCGTCGAGGTGGACGGTCACCTGCAATCGGTGCCCTATGTCGCGATGACGGTGGCGGTCATGGCGGCCTTCGGGGCCAGTGTCGAGGTGGGTGCGAACTTCGCCCGATTCGAGGTCGCCGACACCGGATATTCGGCCTGCGACTACCCGATCGAACCCGACGCCTCGGCGGCTTCGTACCCGCTGGCGGCGGCGGCGCTGTGCGGAGGCACGGTGGTCGTCGAAGGCCTCGGCGCGGCGAGCGTGCAAGGCGATGTCCGCTTCGCCGAGGTGCTGGCGGCCTACGGAGCGGAAGTGACGATCGAGCCCGACCGCATCACCGTTCGGGGAGCCGCGTTGCGAGGGGGCACGTTCGACCTCGCCGACATCTCCGATACCGCGCAGACCCTCGCCGCGATCGCTCCGTTCGCCGAGGCTCCGACCGAGATCCTCGGCATCGGGTTCATCCGTCGCAAGGAGACCGACCGCGTCGCGGCGATGGTCGGCGAACTGCGGCGACTCGGCATCGATGCGCACGAGTTGGATGACGGCCTGCGTATCGTCCCCGGACCGTTGAAGCCGGCGGTCGTGCAGACCTACGACGACCATCGGATGGCGATGAGTTTCGCGCTGGTGGGCCTGCGCGCCGACGGCGTCTCGATCGCCGATCCCGGCTGCGTTGCCAAGACCTTCCCGACCTATTGGCGCATGCTCGCACAGCTCGCGGCGAGCGCCGAGGAGCGTTCATGACCAACGACACCACCCCGTCGCTCGGCGATCCGGTCCAGTCCGGCGACATCGGCGATGTGATCGCCATCGACGGGCCGGCAGGGTCTGGCAAGTCGACGATCTCGCGCCTGGTGGCGCAGCGGGTCGGGCTGCCGATCCTCGACACGGGGGCGATGTACCGGGCCGTGACCTTCGCGGTGTTGCACGCGGGCGGGGACCCGGCGGATGCCGATGGTGCGACCGCGGCGGCGGAGGCCGCCGACATCGAATTCGGAGACCGCGTCCGGATCAACGGGGTGGACGTCACCGAGGAGATCCGGCAACCGCAGGTGTCGCAAAGCGTCAGCATCGTGGCCGCCCATCCAGGGGTGCGTCGAGTGCTCGTGGCCATTCAACGCCGGTGGATGGCCGCCAACGGTGGTGGAGTGCTCGAGGGGCGCGACATCGGCACCGTGGTCGCGCCGGATGCCCCGTTGAAGATCTATCTGACGGCATCGCCGGAGGTCCGGGCCCGACGACGCGCCGGGGAGGGGGCCTTCGACGTCGAGGCGGCTGCCCGCAACATCGCCGAACGCGACCGGCTCGATTCGACCCGCGCCCACTCACCGTTGCGGCCCGCCGACGACGCGGTGCAGATCGACACCTCGGAGCTGACCATCGACGAGGTGGTCGAGGCGATCGAACAGCACGCGGCGCAGCGGGGACTCGTGAGAGGGGAGCGGTGAACACCGCGTCCGGCGATTCCGGCCGTCGAACAGTGTCCGCCGCGATGCCGTCGCACGAGGTCGTTTCGCACGGTCGAGTGGGGCGGGTGGCCCGCCGCGCGATGTGGCTCACCGCACGCGGGATCGCAAAGGTCTACCTCCGCTTCGAAGTCGTGGGTCACGAACGGGTCCCCGACACCGGGGCCTTCGTGATCGCGCCGGTGCACCGGTCGGCCATCGACTCGCCGCTTGCGGCCATGGCCTTCGAACGCCCGGTGTTCTTCATGGCCAAGGGGTCGGCGTTCGCGAATCCGTGGGCGTCGAGGGCCCTCAAGTGGTTCGGAGCATTTCCCGTTTCGCGTGACGGCACCGACTTCGCCGCCATCCGCACCTTCGACTCGCTCATCCACGACGGACACCCGGTGGTGGTGTTTCCCGAGGGCACCCGCAAGCGCGGCGACACGCTCGAGGACCTGCGCGACGGGCCGGCGTTCATCGCGGCTCGACAGCGGGTGCCGATCGTGCCGGTGGGCATCGGCGGCACCGATCGGGTGCTTCCCAAAGGATCGAGGATCCTGCGCCCACGAAAGGTGGTCTACGTCATCGGCGAACCGATCTACCCCGACGTGGAGCTCGAAGGGCGGGTGCCGCGTCGGGTGATCAGCGAGCTGACCGAGGAACTGCGCGAACGTCTCGACGAGATCTACGCGGACGCCCGGAGCCGCGCCGGCTGAGCGCGGCGGCGAACCGCAGGCCGCGCGGCGCGAACCGCAGGCCGCTCAGGCCGAGGGCACCCAGGCGGCGTGGAAGCCGTAGGGAACCCGCTGGGGCAACTCGATGCGGGCGACCGGGCCGGCGGCGACATCGGTGGCATCGATGATGACGAGTTGCGAGGCGTCGCCCGCCGCGTTGTAGACGTAGCTCATGGCGTAGCCGGCATCGTCGGCGGTGTCGCTGGTGTCGCCGGTGCCCGGCACGAACAGCCATTCCGAGGCCTGTTCGCCATCGGAGGGGGTCCAGACGTCGCGGGTGTCGCGGTCGAAGTCGTGCTTGATCAGCCCGCCGAACGCCGGGGTGCCGTCGTCGAGTTCGTGGGTCTCCACGAGGTAGCCGTAGCGGTGTCTGCGCCCGACTCGGCGCGGGTCGCGGGTCGGCAGTTCGCCGGGGTTGTCCTGTTCCACCACCGTGTCGTCGAACGAGCCGGTCACGGTGTTCAGGGTCCAGCGCCGCAGCGTCAACCCGCCGCCGAGCCCCACCATGTCGGCCGCGAACATCGACTCCTGGCGACAGACGTCCATCACGATCGTGTCGCCGTCGCGATACGCATTCACCGAATGGAACACGTAACACGGGTCGATGTCGTACCAGGTGATGGCACTCGCCGGACCGCCGAGTGGCATCACTCCGAGCCGTGCACCGACCTCGGGCTGCCACTGGAACGGCGTTGCGGCCACGGTGGGGTCGGCCATCCACCGCGATGCCGCATCGAGGTCGAACACGACGGGAAGGTCCATGAAGATGACGTCGCGATCGGTGATCATGAAGTCGTGCATCATCGTCGAGCGCGGAACCTCGACCGGTTCGGAGTGGATCATCGCTCCGGTCGTATCGGTGACGTGATAGGTGAGATACGGCGCAACGAATCCGTAGCCGAAGCTGTGCAGATGGCCGGTGTCGGGGTCGATCTTCGGGTGCGCCGTGAACGCTGAGGTCAACGCCGAGTCGAAGGTGTGCACACCGATGGTCGACAGGTCGGCAGGGTCGAGTTCGTAAGGCGCCCCCACCTCACCACTCGACAGCAGCCGTCCGGCGTGGTGAAAGAACGACACGTTCGATTGATTCGCCGCTCCGCCGGGCACCGAGTCTCCGAACCCGAGATTCTGCTGATACAGCGTGGTGTTTACGTAGCGGTTCCGATACCAGGCCGCGGAGCCCCCGCCGAGGCTGACCCCGTGGGCCATTCCGTCGCCGAAGAACCACATGAGCGATTCGCCCGACTGCGGGTTCGACCCGTTGCGGACGTAGAGCCCGTTGAGGTCGCTCGGGATCGCGCCCTGCACGACGTTGAGGTCGAACGCCTCGACCTCCCTGGTCACTGGCGCGTAGTTGCCCTCGAGCCACCAGCGACCTGAAGGGTCGGTGCGCAGGGCAGCGGTCGTGGAGGTCGAGGCCGACGCACCTGAGGTCGTCGAGGATGCCCTGCTCGCCGAGTCCCGATCGGAGCCCGAGCACCCGATGAGCGCCCCGAACGGCACCGCGGCAAGCCCGTGCGCGCCCCAGCGCAGCAGGTCTCGGCGCGTCGGCGGCTGGTCGGAACGTGGTCGACGTGGTCCGGGGTGTGGCGTCATCGCCACGGGAGGTTACCGGTTCGTCACAGCGCGACGCCGAGGAAGATCGACGCGATGCCGGCGACCGTCGCGATCGCCCCGCCAGCAGCCAGGGCGGGCTTTGAGGTCCCGACGATGTGGATCAGCGCGCCGGCGGCGGAAATCAACACGACGAGGAACTTGATGCCGAACAGCATCTGGTCGAGTTCGTCGTCGACCATCATGTTCCACATCCCGGTCACGAACGCGAGCCCGAACCCGGCCCAACCGACCATGTTGAACTGTCGAGCTGCCGCCTTCGGAGCATCGGGACCGTACTTGCGCAGCACGGGAACCAGCGATCCCATCACGACCTGGCCGCCGACCCAGATGCACGCGCCGAGGATGTGAAGCGAGAGACGAAGCGTTTCCATGCCGAGGTGTTCTAGCGGCGGCCGGCTACGCGAGCGAACTCAACACGTCGCCGGCGCGGAGTTTGCGGTCGTTGAGGACCCGGTGGTCGATCGGGTTGCCGCCGACGGCGAACGTGGCGAACGCGTCGACCGCGACGAGGAGGTCGCGCAGGTTCCTCGGCGGCGGGAAATACTCGTCCTCATCGGTCGTGCGGACCTCTTCGACCCCGTTGACCGGGGCGAGCTTTGCAATGACCGCATCCACGAGTTCGTCGGGTGCGGAGGCGCCGGCCGTGACCCCGACGATGCCGGCGAGATCGTCGGGCAACTCGTCGGCGCCGTTGACCCGAAACACCCGTGGGCATCCGGCTTCGCGGGCGAGCTTTTCCAGCGCGAGGGTGTTGGACGAGTTCGCCGACCCCACGACCACCATGGCATCGCAACGAGGCGCGATCGTCATGAGTGCGGTCTGCCGGTTCGTCGTGGCGAAACACAGGTCGCTGCGGCCCGGCACCCACATGTCGGGGAACCGCTCCTTGGTGGCGTCGAGCACGTCGCTCCAGTCGCGGTGGCTCAAGGTCGTCTGGGCGAGCAGTGCGACGGGCTCCTCGAACTGGGGTAGCGCGGCGACGTCGTCGACCGACTCGACCCGATGGGTCGACAACGGGGCGACCGCCATCGTTCCCACGGCCTCCTCGTGGCCCTCGTGGCCGACATAGACGATCTGATAGCCCTTGCCGGCGCGCACCTTCACCTCGTGGTGAACCTTCGTGACCAGCGGGCACACCGAGTCCACGACGTAGCCGCCCCGCTCGGTGGCATGAGCGACGACCTCGGGGGCCGAGCCGTGGGCCGACAACATGATGGGGGAGCCCTCGGGAACCTCGGAGATGTCGTCGACGAAGATGACGCCGAGGTCGGTGAAGCGGCTCACGACCCGCTGGTTGTGAACGATCTCGTGGTAGCAGTACACGGGCGGCTCGAAGGCCCGCACCATCCACGCCAACGCTTTGATCGCCATCTCGACCCCGGCGCAGAAGCCTCGGGGAGCGGCGAGCAGGACGTGATCGACAGCCATGGCCCCAAGTGTAGGAGCGTGCGCGGAACTCTCCGTTGCAGCGCGGACATGTTTCCGGCGCCGGTCTGTGTTGCGGCGTCGGTTTTGGCGCTAATGTCACAAATCCGGACGGTGCCGCCGTTCGGCGATCGTTAGAACGTGCGGTCGAGGGGGCGGGCCAAGAGGGGGATCATGAAATCCAAGAAGTTGCTCGTCATAGGTGCAGGCGCCCTCGCCGCCGCAGCGGTCTCAGGGTGTGTGCAAGAGCCGATTGCGGTACCCGATTTCACCCGCGTGAGCTGCGGTTCGCTCGGCGGCGGAGTCGAGTTCACTCCAGCGGTCACCGAGGAGGTCCAGGCCGTGCAGGCTGCCGCCACCGAATGGACGGGGTCGACCGACTGTGACGATGAGACCGGGTCGGAGCTCACGAGCCTTTCGATGGAGGGGTTGGCGATTGAATTCCCCGAGATGGGCTGCACGACGGGGGCTGGCACCGGCACGGCGACCTTGCGGTGGTCCGACGAGTCGACCTCGGAGGTTTCGCTGGTCGTGAACCTCGACAAGTTGTCCTCCGGTACGGCCTCGGGCAACGCGTTGGTCGTCGTCAACACCGGCCGTTTCACCTCCTGGGCGACGGTGACCCCGGTGTCGGCGGTGGTGACAGCGGGAGCGTGCGCTGACGGTGGGGTCACTGCAGTCGACCTGACCTTCTCATCGCTCGTGCTGACCGGGGTGATGCCCGAACCGACGCCGACCACCGAACCCGGCGAAACGCCGTCGCCCGCCCCCGAACCCGCTCCCGAACCCGCCGAGTAGGGGGGCCAGTAGGGGTCTGTAGGGGTCTGCGCCGCGGCCTGGTTGGGCCGTCGTCGCGTACATCCGCACGAACCCGCTGTCGATGGGTGCCTTCGGGAGCCTTCGACAGCGGGTTCTCCCGTTTTCAACGCACTCGTTGGCGTGGTTCTCGACGTCGACCCCTCGCCGTCGACGATCGTGCCGCATCCAGCTTGCTTTTGATGCGAGGTCACGGGCTTTCGCGGCGTCTCGGGCTTGGCTGTCGGTGGTCGCGTTTAGTATCAAACGCATGTTCGAGGGCTTCGACACCGAACTGAATAGCCTGGGTTCCGGGATCGACGATGTTGCGGTCCTGTTCGAGCTGCAACGCCGTTTGGATCTGCACATGATCGACGCGCTCGGGGAGTTGGATGCTGTTGGGATGACCGACGTCGTCGAGGGTCTGTCCACCAAAGCGTGGGTGTCGAAGACGGCTCGTTGTTCGGGGGTGACCGCGGCGCGTCGGGTGTCGGTCGCTCGGGCGGTTCGGCGGAGGTATCGGCCCGAGGTGTTGGACCGGCTCCGCTCCGGTGTTGCGGGGTTTGATCATCTGGTCGTGATCGGACGGTGGTCGAACCCGCGGATCGAACCCACCTGGTCCGACAACGCCGGACCAATGCTGGACCTCGCGGAGCATTTGACGTTCGCGAAATGGGAAAAAGTCATCGCCGCGTTGGCACGACTCGTCGACACCGACGGCACCGAACCCGCCCCACCCGCAGAAGAGTCCTGGCTCGATCTACGCGACATCCACGGCCCCGACGGCGTCATCGGTGTGGAAATCGTCGGAGAGTTCTTCGGCGACTACGCCGAGGTCGTACGTCAAGCCATCACCGACGCCACCAACCGTCACCGCAAACAAGTCCGCAACGACGCCGAACAGTTCGGCGGGTCGCCGTCGACATCAGAATCGCAGTTGCGGGCGAAAGCGTTGATGGACCTGTGCCGGTTCGGCACCCAGTTCACCCTGTCGGGTAACTACCGGCCAGGAACCGCCGAAGTGTCAGTGATTCTGCAGGCCGACGAACACGGCGAACCACGCGCGTATTCGCCTACGGGTGATCCACTCACCGCCGATGTGATCGAACGGATGATGTGTGACCCAGAACTACGCGCTGTCCTGTTGGACTCGTTGGGCCAACCGCTCGATGTCGGCCATAGCGTCCGGTTGGCGACCGATGCTCAACGCGCCGCACTCGCCGCCCGGGACGGGGGGTGTTGTTTCCCCGGCTGTGAAGCTCCCGCACACCACACCGAAGCCCACCATGTTCGCCATCACCGCAACGGCGGTGCCACCGCGGTGAACAACCTGGCGTGTCTGTGCCGACACCACCACGGACTCGTACACCGCGTCGGATGGGCCATGCACATCACCACCGACGGATGGACCCTCTACACCCACCCCTGCGGCATCACGATCTGGGGACAACAACACGGCGTACAACGCCAAGGCCCCATCCCCGAAGAGTTGAACACCCAACCCGAACCACCGGCCCGACCCAAAGTGAAAGTCCGCGGCGGAACCGTCGATTTGGCCGAAGCGATCGCCACCATCCGGCGCCGTTACGACCGAATGGCCGCCACCCCCAACACCCGCATGTACCGACCCCACGACGCCCGCCGGTCAAGCACAGGCCGAAACTCGGGCCGGAGCAGCCGAACCGGTGGAGCGACGAGGGCCGGGCGCCCCACAGTCGGGCAACTCTCACTCACCCCGACCAAACCACCCCAACCACCGATACGCCAATGAACCGACGGCCATGGGCGACGCCCGACCCTGGCCGCCGGGGCCGACCAGCGGGTAGGTCGGCAGGTAGGTCGGCAGGTAGACGAGCCCCTGGCAGCGACGAGTGCAGCGCGATCCTCGGCCGACCACCACGCTCAGGCGTGGTCGTCGGCGCGTGCCCGGTCGTCGTCACGCCGGTTCGAGGCTCTGGGGGCGAGACGCGATCCCCCACGGGCGGGGCCGGTCGCCTATACTCGCTGCCAGCGATTCGTGTACCTGACCGAGGTACCTCCGAAGGCGTGGGCGCTGCCCACGCCTTTTGTCTGCAATCGTTCCCCGGTTTTCGACGAAAGGTGGTGAGGACATGGCAAATCTTGATGCCCTACGTGACCTCGTGGCGCCCATCGTCGCAAGCCTCGACGCCGAGATCTACGACCTCGAGTTCAACGGCGGAGTCCTCAAGATCACGGTCTCCGCTTCCGGCGGCATCGACCTGGACACGATCGGCGAGATCACCGCGCAGGTGTCCCGCCAACTCGATCTCGACGACCCGATTTCCTCGCGGTACACCCTTGAGGTGTCGAGTCCGGGGCTTGAGCGGACGTTGCGCACTCCGGCTCACTGGAGCTCGGCGGTCGGAGAGCAAGTCCGGGTGAAGCTCAAGTCGTTTGTCGAGGGGGACCGGCGGGTCGAAGGGACGCTGCTTCGTTCGAACGACGAACGGGCGACGCTCGAGACCGCCAGCGGCCAGGTCGACGTCGAGTTCGACTTGATCGATCGGGCACGGACCGTCTTTGAGTGGAAGGCCACGCCCAAGCCGGGCCAGTCCGGCTCCAAACCGACGGCCAAACCGACGGCCAAACCGGCGGCCAAGTCGGGTAAGCCCGGCTCCTCGGCAGGCGCTGGAGCTGAGGCCAAGAAACATCACCAGACCGCGTCGGGCGAGCCCGACCACGACCAGGAGAGCGAGAACGCATGAACGCAGAGATGATGGAGGCGCTGTACGCCCTGGCGAGCGAGCGAGGCATCTCGGTCGACACGCTGTTCTCGGTGCTCGCCGATGCGATGGAGTCGGCGTACAAGAAGATGCCGGGCGCTCGTGAATACGCCTGGGTCGTCATCAACCCCGACACCGGCGAATTTCGGGTGATGAGCCAGGAGCTCGACGAGGACGGCGAACCCGAGGGCGAGGAGTTCGACGTCACCCCGGACAACTTCGGTCGCATCGCGGCTCAGGCCGCCAAGCAGGTGATGGGCCAGCGAATCCGCGAAGCCGAGCGCGAGCTCAAATACGAGGAGTACTCCGGCCGCGAGGGCGACATCGTCACCGGCATCGTCCAACAAAGCGATGCCCGCTATGCGCTGCTCGACCTGGGCAAGGCCGAGGCCCTCATGCCGCAATCCGAACAGATCGCCTTCGACCGTCCGCAGCCCGGCCAGCGGGTGAAGGCGTACATCATCGAGGTGCGTCGCAGCCCGAAGGGCCCCCAGATCGTGGTGTCTCGTACCCACCCCGGCCTCATCAAGCGCCTCTTCGAACTCGAGGTCCCCGAGATCGCGGACGGCATCGTCGAGATCAAGGCCTGTGCCCGTGAACCAGGGCAACGCACCAAGATCGCGGTCGCCTCCAACGACCCCAACGTCGACCCGGTCGGCGCCTGTGTGGGCGCCCGCGGCGGGCGTGTGCGCATGGTCGTCAACGAGTTGAACGGCGAGAAGATCGACATCGTTCCCTTCACCGAGGACCTCAACGAGTTCGTCATGAAGGCGCTCGCGCCGGCCAAGGTGACCGAGGTTCGCATCGACGAATCGACCGGTACGGCCGAGGTGATCGTGCCCGACTACCAGCTGTCGCTCTCGATCGGCAAAGAGGGACAGAACGCCCGCCTGGCACACCGCCTGGTCGGCCTTCGCGTCGACATCAAGAGCGAATCTCAGCTCGCGAACGAAGCGGCCGAGGAAACCTGGGCCGAAGGTGAATGGATCACCAACGAGGCGGGCGAGCAGGTCTGGCAGCCGGCCGACGGCGGCGAGGCGATCACCGCTGAACAGTGGGAGAGCGGCGAGGGACTCGAGCCCATTGCAGAGGATTCTGTGGAGTCCGAGGATTCTGTGGAGTCCGAGGATTCTGTGGAGTCCGAGGATTCAGTGGAGTCCGAGGACTCAGTGGAACCGTCCGAGGCCGTGGCACCCGAGGATTCAGCAGACGACGCTGACGGCGACGACGCTGAAACCGCCTCGCCAGCTGAGGCCCAGGATTCGGATGAAGGAGGAGCCGCATAACCCCGGTACGAACCTGCGTGGGATGCAGGACTCGACGTCACCCCGACGAACTTGTGCGGGTGGCGATCGTGGACGGACGCATCCTGATCGGCCGAACGGCCGGTGGCCGGGGCGCTTGGTTGTGCCCGAATCCGCAGTGCATCGACTCCGCCGCAAAGCGGCGAGCGCTCACCCGGGCGCTCAGGACACAAGTCCCTCCTGAGGCGTACGAAACGCTTCGACGGGCGGTAGACGACGAACCCGCGTTTTCGTCCCACCCCCCGTTCGTGAAAAGATGAGAAGAACTCCCCGCAGGCGGTGACGTCGAACGGGAAGAAACCGGCCCTGTCACCCAGCAGGTCCGTGCGAACAGAACAGAGACCAGAACTTGGCAGCAAAACTCCGTGTATACGAGCTCGCGCGAGAGCTCGGTATGACCAACAAGGAGACGCTCGACCTGTGTGAGTCGCTCGGGATCGGCGTCAAAAGCCATTCGTCGAGCATCATCGAGGCACAGGCAGACCGCGTTCGGCGCAAGGCCGAACGAGAGGGCCTGATCCGCGATCAGCAGCCCGAGGAACCGGCAAAGGCCGCAAAGAAGGCGCCGGCGAAGAAGGCCGCGGCTGCGGCGACCGACGCGGCACCCGCTGCGGCGGATGCGCCTGCGGACTCCGCTGAACCGGCGACGGCAAAGGTCGACGCGGCAAGCGCCGACACGCCAGGCGCCGGTGAGACAAGCTCCGGTGAGTCGGCCGCGCCCAGCGCACCTGATCCAACGGCGCCGAGCGAGGCGCCCACCGCAGGAACGACTGCAGGAACCACTGCAGGAAACACTGTCGAAACCCCCGAGACCGCGGCCCCGGCCGCGCCGGCTCAGAAGGTCGACGCCGAGCAGGCAACGGCTCCGAGCACGCCAGCGGCGGCTCCGGACACGCCAACGCCAGAAGCTCAGCGCCCGCCGATGGGTGGACGGGTGATCTCGAGCAAGCCCCCACGTCCGGGCGCACCGCTTCCGCCTGGTGCGCGCCCGGCAGGCGTTCGTCCTGCCGGTAGTGCTCCGGCTTCCGGTGGTGCTCCGGCTTCCGGTGGTGCTCCGAGTTCCGGTGGTGCTCCGGCCCCCGGTAGTGCCCCGGCCCAGCGGCCGGTGGGCCGCCCCCTTCCCCCCGGAAGCCCCGGCGCCCCTGCAAATGCCGGAACCGCTGCCGCCGGCTCCGCCGCTCCTGGTCCCGTGTCGCGCACGGGCAAGCCGATCCCGCCGCCCCCCGGCCCGCCGCTGTCGCGCACGGGCAAGCCGATCCCGCCGCCTCCCGGTGCCGGCGGTCGTGGCCCCGCTCCGACTCAGGGCCGTGGTCCGCGCCCGGGTGCGCCCGGCAGCGGACCCGGAGGTAACTACCGCGGTCCGCGCCCAGGCGGTGGCCCAGGTGGCCCCGGCGGCGGTCGTCCCTTCGGCGGCGGCCCAGGCGGTCCCGGTGGACCCGGCGGCCCCGGCGGCCCCGGTGGAGGGCGCCCTGGCGGCGGCCGTCCCGGTGGCCCACAGCAGCGCCCACCGCGGCGCAAGGGACGTCGGCGTCGCAACCGCGAAGAGCTGCAGCCGATGGGCATGCCGTCCTACACCCCGCAGGATGCGGCGGTTCCCGAGGGCGTCACGGTCATCGAGCGCAACTCGACCCCGCAGGTGCTCGGCCCCAAACTGAACCGCACCGCGGCCGACGTCGTGCGTTTCCTGCTCACCAACGGTGAGATGGTGACCGCAACTCAGTCGTTGTCGGACGAGATGATCGAACTCTTCGCCACCGAGATCGGGGCGGAGATCGAACTCGTCGATCCGGGCCAGGAACAAGAGGTCGAGCTTCGCAAGGTGCTCGACATCCCTGAAGACGACGACTACGACGACTCCGACGCGCCGCACCGTGCGCCGGTGATCACCGTCATGGGTCACGTCGATCACGGCAAGACGAAGCTGCTCGACCGGATCCGCAACGCCAATGTGCAGGCGGGCGAGGCCGGCGGCATCACCCAGCACATCGGCGCCTATCAGGTCATCAAGAACGGCAAGCCGATCACCTTCCTCGACACCCCGGGCCACGAGGCGTTCACCGCTATGCGTGTACGCGGCGCCGAGGCGACCGACATCGTCATCTTGGTGGTCGCCGCCGACGACGGCGTCATGCCCCAGACGATCGAGGCGATCCAGCATGCCAAGGCGGCCGAAGTGCCGATCGTCGTGGCGGTCAACAAGATCGACCGCGAAGGGGCCGACCCGCAAAAGGTCATGAGCCAGGTCGCCGAGCATGGTCTCGTTCCCGAGGCCTGGGGCGGCGACACGGTGTTCTGTGAGATCTCGGCGCTGCAGGAAATCGGTATCGACGACCTGCTCGACAACCTGCTGCTGGTGGCCGAGGTCGAAGACCTCCGGGCCGACCCCGAAGGCCGCGCCACCGGCGTGGTGCTCGAGTCGCACCTCGACGTCGGACGCGGTCCGGTGGCCACGGTGCTCGTGCAGCGGGGCACGCTGCGGGTGGGTGACCCACTCGTCGCCGGTCCGGCATGGGGACGCGTCCGTGCCCTCATCAACGACCACGGCGAGCAGGTCAAAGAGGCCGGCCCGTCGACCCCGGTGCGTGTGCTCGGTCTGAGCGACGTCGCCGATTCCGGTGACGACTTCGTGGTCGCCCCCGACGAGCGCAAGGCGAAGTCGGTGGCCCAGACCCGCGAACACTGGCAGCGCGACGCCCGTCGCGGCCGGGATTCCTCGGTCATGTCCGGTGGCGCGAGGCTCGAGGACATCTTCGATCAGATCCAGCGTGGCGAGTCGGCGACGCTCAACATGATCGTCAAGGCCGATACCTCCGGTTCGCTTGAGGCGCTCATCGAGTCCCTGCGCAAGCTGGAACGGCCCGAGGTCAAGATTGGCTTCGTGTTGCGCGGCGTGGGTGGCATCACCGAGTCCGACATCCAGCTTGCCGAAACCTCCGATGCCACCGTCGTCGGCTTCAACGTGCGTCCCGATCGCCGGGTGCGCGAGTTCGCCGAGGCCGAGGGTGTCGAGATCCGAACCTACGACGTCATCTACAAGCTGCTCGAGGACGTCGAGGCGGCGATGGTGGGCATGTTGGAGCCCGAATTCGAGGAGGTCGTCACCGGCGACGCCGAGGTTCGCGAGATCTTCAAGGTCCCCAAGATCGGCTTCATCGCCGGTTGTTATGTCCTCAACGGCAAGATCACCCGCAACTCGCGGGTGCGTTTCATCCGCGAGGGCACCGTCATCTGGAAGGGCTCCGTGCAATCGCTGCGGCGCTTCAAGGAGGACGCACGCGAAGTGGCCGCCGGCTACGAGTGCGGTATCGGGCTGTCGGACTACCAGGACCTGCGTCCCGGCGACATCATCGAGACCTACGACCTCGTCGAAATCCCGCGGACCTGATGCGTCGAGCGTGTCGTGGTCGGGGCCCTGCCCTGACCACGACACCTGCGCGCCGGTACGGTCGCGTCCGCGAGAAGGAAGCGACGAGAAGGAAGCGATGAGGAGGAAGTGACATGGCACGTCCAAGGCAGCGGGCTCAGGCCCGCCATCAGTTCAACCGGACCGACCGCATCGCGGAGACGATCCGCGAAATCGTCGCGACCGAACTCGAACGAATCGACGACGAACGCGCCGACCTCGTCACGGTGACCGGCGTGAAGGTCGACAACGATCTGAACACCGCGAAGGTGTACTACTCGGCGATCGTGGCGGAAAACGAGGGCCGCCTCGACGACGTGGCCGAGGCGCTCAACGACGCCCGATGGCCGATCCAACAGGTCGTCAATCGGTCGGTGCGCGCCCGCAAGACCCCACAGATCCAATTCCTTCCCGACGACGTGTTGGCCGCAGCGTTGCGGATCGACGACATCTTGAACGACCGCGTCCACCCGGCCGGCGTCGACAGCGATGCCGATCTGCCGGGGTCCGACGGCGACCCCGCCGCGGCGGGCTGAGCCGGGCCGGTCGAATATGGGGCGTCGAGGCAAGGGCGGGGAGGGGACCGTTCACGGCGTCGCGGTCGTCGACAAGGAGGCCGGCTGGACGAGCCACGACGTCGTGGCCAAGGCGCGCGGGCTGCTCGGAACCCGTCGTGTCGGTCATTCGGGCACGCTCGATCCCGACGCGACCGGGGTGTTGGTCCTCGGCGTGGGCCGAGCGACGAAGCTGCTGCGGTTCTTGCAGCTCCTCCCCAAGAGCTATCGGTGCGAGATCATCTTCGGCGCCGACACCTCGACCCTCGACGACTCCGGCGAGGTGGTCGCCACCTACGACATGGCCTTCAGTCCACAGGAGGCCGCCGCCGCGGCGGCGACCTTTGTCGGCGACATCATGCAGGTGCCGCCGATGGTGTCGGCGGTGAAGGTCGGCGGGCGTCGCCTTCACGAGCTCGCCCGCGAGGGGATCGAGGTCGAACGCAACCCCCGGCCGGTGACGATCACGCGTTACGACCTCGAGGCGACCGGCGACCCGCTGGTGTATCGGGCCGAGATCGAGTGCAGTTCGGGTACCTACGTGCGCGTCCTCGCCGAGGATCTCGGCCGTGCGCTCGGCGGCGGCGCCCACATCCGACGGTTGCGACGCACTTCGGTGGGCCCGTTCACCCTCGACGATGCCCGACCGCTTGAGTCGATCGAGGCGCTGCCGATGCTCGAGGCCGTGCGCGGGTTCGACCGTGTCGTCGTCGACGAGGACACCGAGGCGGCGGTACGTGTCGGCGCGGTGCTCGATTCGCAGCGCCTCGGGGTGGAGCCGCACGATCCCGGCCCGTGGCCCGTGGTGAGCGGTTCGGGGGAGTTGCTGGCGATGTATGAACCGTTCCGCGACGGCAGGGTGAAACCAGCGGTGGTGCTGGTCGGATAGGTTCGGCAGCGATGCACATTGCTCGTCAGCTCAGCGACGTCGTCGATCCGCGTGCCGGCAACGTGGTCAGTATCGGCTTCTACGACGGCGTCCACCTCGGCCACCGTGCGCTCATCACCTCGCTGCTTGAGATGTCGAGCAGTCGCGGCCTCGCCACGACGGTGGTGACCTTCGACCAGCACCCCGCTCGGGTGTTGCGCCCCGAAGTGGCCCCTCAGCTTCTGTGCGACCTCGACCAGAAGCTTGAACTGCTCGGCGAAACCGGGGTCGACCAGACGCTGGTCATCCATTTCGACGAGGCACAGGCGGCTCAACCCGCCGAGGACTTCGTCACCTCGGTGCTCGTCGACGCGCTGCAGGCCCGCGTCGTGGTGGTGGGGGAGGACTTTCACTTCGGGCACCGGCGCCTCGGCAACGTCGCCCTGCTCACCGAGATGGGCGAAAAGCACGGCTTCGAGGTCATCGGACATCACCTGGTCGGGATCGACTGGACCGACGCTCGGCCCGAACAGCAGGTGTCATCCACGGCGATTCGTCGGGCGGTGGTCGAGGGACGCATCGAGGACGCGAACGCCATGTTGGGTCGGCCACACACGATCCGCGGCACCGTGGTGGGCGGCGACAAGCGCGGTCGCACCATCGGGTTTCCGACGGCGAATGTCGTGATTCATCCGGAGTTGCTGCAGCCGGCCGACGGGATCTACGTGGGCGAACTCGTCCGTGCCAACGCCGAGGTGCTGCCCGCAGCGGTCTATCAGGGCCGGCGACCGACGTTCTATGAGGACCAGCCGACGTCGATTCTCGAGGTTCACGCCCTCGATTGGGCCGGAGACCTGTACGGTGAACCGGTGCAGGTTCAGTTGCACAAACGATTGCGCGGCGACCGTAAGTTCGACACGATCGAGGAACTGACCGCACAACTTGCGATCGATTGCCAGCGTGCCACGGAGTATCTGAGGGAGAGGGACCGTTCATGAACGCGATGGCGATGAACTCCTCGTCGACCAACTCGGGCGTCGAGCCGATTCCCGGCCCACATCCTGAAGGCGTGGTCGAGGACGGCGCACCGGTTGTCGCACCGCGGTTGAGTCGGCGTCGGATCCGGCTCGACGACGGCCATGAAGTGGGCATCAGCGTCGCCGGTCACGGGGTGCCGTTGGTGGTCGTTCACGGGTTCAGCGCCGAGGGATTCCTGTACGCCCAGACCCTCCACCGCCTGGTGTCGATGGGATTCAAGGTGATCGCCATCGATACCGCGGGACATGGCGGAACCCGAGGGCTTCCCTCCGACGGAGCCAACCTCCGTTCCTACGGCGAGCTGCTGGCCCGGGTCATCGACAAGCTCGGCATCGAACGCTGCATTCTTGCGGGCCACTCGATGGGTGGTCGCATGGTGACCGACGTCGCCGCCATGCAACCGGAACGCACGGTCGCGGTCATGCTCATCGATGCGATCGTCGGCGACACGTGGGACAAGATGGTGTACGCGTTCCGGGTGTACCCGCCGCTGGTCGGCGCGATCGGCACGGCGTTGGCCGTCGATTCGCTGACGATCCTGCCGCTGTGGTCCGACCCGCGTCAGGCCATCAAGTTTTTGCGGCTCGCCTTACCCACGATCATCGGCGATGTGGTCAGGCCGTGGCGGCTGTTGGGCCCGGTGGTGTCGATTCTGCGTTCTCGATCGAGCCGCTATTCGCTCAACGCGCTCGGCGATGCCGGTGTTCCGTTGTATGTGCTGCACGGCGATCGCGACCTGGCGGTGCCGATGCGCACGGCCCGCGACGCCGCCAAGCGGGCGAACGGGACGTTGATCACGGTGAACGGCGGCGGCCATTCCTGGCTGCTCCGCGACCCGGAGACCCTGCCGAGCATCGTGTCGCAGTTGATGCACGGCCCGCTGAGCGAGGAGATCACCGCAGCCATCCGCTCCGCCGGGGTGACATCCGAGGAACCCACCGACGCGGAGCTCGATTCGGTGTTCTATCGCCCCGATGCGCTCATCCACGAGCTCACCCCGACCCGCGAAGTCACCCACGTGGTGGGTCGGCACTGGCGTCCGACGTTTCGCTGGACCACCTCGGCGCCGGCCTGACCGGCGCGTCCTGACCGACCTGTCCTGACCGACCTGTCCTGACCGGTGCATCTGCGGGTTGGTCGGCTCGTGTGCTAGGGTGACCGCCGTCCAATTTGGCGTCTTGACGTGCCTTCGTGGCGTAGCACCATTGGTGCAGCGTCGATGAGTGCGCCGCCGAGAGGCCGGGTCCGAAACCCACACAGGAGCAACTTCGCCATGTCACGTCCCCCCGCAAATCTCCCGCCCAAGGCCGACACGATCGCCAAGCACGCACGTGGAGAGGGAGACACCGGTTCGCCCGAGGTGCAGATCGCGTTGCTCACCGACCGGATCAATCACCTGACCGAACACCTCAAGCAGCACAAGAAGGACCACCACAGCCGTCGTGGCCTCCTGATGCTCGTCGGTCGCCGTCGCCGCTTCCTCGATTACCTCAACGACATCGACGTCGAGCGCTACCGCGCCATCGTCGCCGAGTTGGGTTTGCGCCGCTGACGCCGCTGGTCGCCGTGAACGCCCCCCTGCGGGCTGGACGGCGACCAAGCCCAAAGGCGATGGGGCCGATGGGTACTTTCACCGGTGGGTACTTTCACCGATAGGTAGAAATACCGGTCAAGGCTTGAGGGCGTGCGGCCGATCACTCGGCGGTGAGTCCGTCAGTTCTTCCAGCCGAGAATCGTTCGTGGCGTGCACGCCCGATGGCCGCCCGCCTGCTTCGTATCGCAGCATTTCTGGTGCCGTTGTCGGCCGGAGCCGCCGCGTCGATCGCCGCGAGCCTCGCCCTGCCCGATGCCGACACCGTGATCGGCACCGTGGCGCGAACGCTGTTGGTGGTGGCGGTCGCGACCGTTGCGGTTCGCTTCGCTGACAAGGTCGCCCGCCGGTTCCTGCCGTTGGCAGCGCTCATGCAGTTGTCGCTGGTGTTTCCGGATCAGGCGCCGGCCCGCTTTCGTTCCGCGTTGCGCGCCGGGAGCAGCCGGCGACTTGAGCGCGCCGTGCAGGAGGCGCGAACCAACGGCCTGGCTGCCGACCCGGGCGATGCGGCCCGCCAGGTGGTCGAGCTCATCGGGGCGATCGGCGACCACGACCGCCGCACCCGTGGCCATTCGGAACGGGTGCGTCTGTACGCCGATCTGCTGGGCGAGGAGATGAAGCTGTCGACCGAGGAGCGACAAAAGCTCCAGTGGGGTGCCCTCCTGCACGATCTCGGCAAGCTGATGGTGCCCGACGAGATCCTCAACAAAGCCGGCAAGCCCTCCGACGAGGAATGGGCCGTGCTCAAGGGGCACCCCGACGCCGGGATGGATCTGATCGCGCCGCTTCGCCCATTCCTCGGCGAATGGGTGGCGGCGATCGGCGGGCACCACGAGAAATGGAACGGGTCGGGCTATCCCAAGGGCCTCGTCGGGTCGCAGATCCCCCGGGCCGCAGCGATCGTCGCCGTGGCCGACTCCTATGAGGTCATGACGGCGACTCGTTCCTACAAGAAGCCCATGTCGATCAGCGATGCCCGCGCCGAGCTGACCCGCTGCGCCGGAGCACATTTCTCCCCGGAAGTCGTACGGGCGTTCCTCGGGATCTCGTTGGGGCGCCTTCGAGTTGTGGCGGGTCCGCTCTCGGCGTTGGCCCATCTGCCGTTCCTGGGCGCGATCGGCCAGGTTCCGGCGGTCGGTGCCGTTGCAACGACTCCCGCCATGGCCTCGGCGTTCGCCGTTCCGGCGGTGGCGATGGCGACCACGGCGGCGCTCGTGGTCGGCGCGGCGAGCGCCTCAGCCGACGACCTGGTGGTGCACGCTGCGAGTGCGGAGGTGCAGTCGGACGCTGCGACCCGGGCGGCGGGCGAAACCGCGGCGCCCAGCGAGCAGAACACTGGCGGTGCGGGTTCGGGGTGGTGGGCGCTCGGAGAGATTCTCTCCGGCGTTGCGCCGGTAGCGGCCGCCCCTGTGACGTCGATCCCGCCGCAGTCGCTGGCTCCGGTGGAGTCGACGATTCCGACGGCTCCGGCTCCGACCGCTGCTCCCGCTCCGACCCCAACCGTGGCTGCGACGGCTCCGGCTCCAGCGCCGAAGGCCGCGCCCACGACCGCCGCTCCGACGACCGCTGCGCCGGCAGCGCCTGTGCCGGCGGCGCCTGGAGACGGGTCAGGTCAGTCCGGCGGCGGTCGGCGCGGTGATCGCGGCTCTGAAGGTTGGGGTGGCCATGGCAACGGCCATGGCAACGGCAACGGCAATGGGAATTGGAACGGCAACGGCGGCAACCGCCACAACGGCAACGGCAACGGCAACGGCAACGGCTACGGCGGCAACGGCCACAACGGCCACAACGGCTACGGCGGCAACGGCTACGGCGGCTGACATTGCCCTCAACCTGAGGGTGAACCGGGGTCATTCCACCGATTCGAGGGGATCTCGGCTAGCGTGTCATACCGAGTGTGACAACCGCGATCAGTGCCTGGTCGCCGCTGTCCGAACCCCGCCCCAGCGCTAGTGGCCACGGGCCGCCTCGCAGGTTGACATCACTGTGTGGACGTTCGGACATCGACAACTGGGAACTGATCATCGTCGCACTCTCACATCAGCGGACAATGCCCACAGGGGGCGTTCGCACAATGAAAGAGAGTGAAACACATGGCTGATGCCATTCGTGTCCAGTCCGTCGTAGGCGGAGACGAGTTCAAGGTGCAATCCTTCGAGACCGGCAAGCTCGCCGCCCTCGCCGGTGGTGCCGTGCTCGCCCGACTCGGCGATTCCGAAA
Source organism: Microthrixaceae bacterium (assembly GCA_023957975.1). Lineage (NCBI taxonomy): Bacteria > Bacillati > Actinomycetota > Acidimicrobiia > Acidimicrobiales > Microthrixaceae > Microthrixaceae bacterium. The sequence continues at coordinate 48,341 of JAMLGM010000004.1, forward strand.
TCCTCGTGACCGCCACCGCCGCCAAGTCGGTGCGTGACGGAATCGACTTCTTCCCCCTCACCGTCGACATCGAAGAGCGCTCCTATGCCGCCGGCAAGATCCCCGGCTCGTTCTTCCGCCGAGAGGGCAAGGCCTCCGATCAGGCGATCCTCACCTGCCGCCTGATGGACCGACCGCTTCGTCCGTCGTTCCCCGAAGGCTTCCGCAACGAGGTCCACATCGTCGGCACCGTCGTGTGCGCCGACATGGAGAACCCTCACGACGTGTTGGCGATCAACGCTGCGTCGGCGGCACTGTCGCTGTCCGACGTCCCCTTCGACGGCCCCATCGGTGCGGTGCGTCTCGCCTACGACGCCGGCGGCGAATGGGTTGCGCACCCGTCCTATGCCGAGGGCGACAACTCGGTGTTCGAGATCGTCGTGGCCGGCCGTGAGCTGCCCGACGGCGACGTGGCCATCATGATGGTCGAGGCCGGCGGTACCGAAAAGAGCTGGGAGCTCTACGCCGAGGGTGCGCCCAAGGTCGACGAGAGCGCCCTTGCCCAGGGCCTCGAGGTCTCCAAGCAGTGGATCAAGGAACAGATCGCCCTGCAGAACCAGCTCGTCGCCGCTGCCGGTGGCAAGAAGCCGGTGATGGACTACCAGGCACAGATCGACTACACCGACGCCCAGTACTCCGCCGTCGAGTCGGCAGCCGGCGAGCGTCTCAACACCATCGAGCAGATCGCCGACAAGGCCGAGCGCACCGCGGCGGAGAACGAACTTCGCGACGAGACGGTGTCGGCGTTGTTGGCCGAGTTCGCCGGTGACGACGAGGGCCTTGCCCTCAAGCAGCTCAAGGCGGCCTTCCGCAGCCTGACCAAGGCGACGGTTCGTCGCCGCATCGTCAACGAGGGTGCTCGCATCGACGGCCGTGGCCCCGCCGACATCCGTCCGTTGTCGGCCGAGGTCACCCTGTTGCCGACGACCCACGGTTCGGGCTTGTTCCAGCGCGGCGAAACCCAGGTCCTCAACGTCGCCACCCTGGCGATGGGCAAGATGGATCAGATGATCGACGGCATCACGCCGTTGACCTCCAAGCGCTACATGCACCACTACAACTTCCCGCCGTTCTCCACGGGCGAGACCGGGTTCATGCGCGGCCCCAAGCGTCGCGAGATCGGCCACGGCATGCTCGCCGAGCGTGCACTCGTGCCGGTCATCCCGTCGATGGACGAGTTCCCGTACGTCATCCGTACCGTGTCGGACGTGTTGGCCTCCAACGGGTCGACCTCGATGGCTTCGGTGTGCGGCTCGACCCTGTCGCTGATGGACGCCGGCGTGCCGATCAAGGCGCCGGTCGCCGGCATCGCGATGGGCCTGGTGTTCGCCGAGGGCAAGTACACGACCCTCACCGACATCCTCGGTGCGGAAGACGCGTTCGGCGACATGGACTTCAAGGTCGCCGGTACGTCGGAGTTCGTCACGGCCCTGCAGCTCGACACCAAGATCGACGGCATCCCCGCCGATGTGTTGGCCGCAGCGCTCGAGCAGGCCAAGGAGGCCCGCCTGGCGATCCTCGAGGTGATGACCGCAGCGATCGCCGAGCCGCGCCCCGAGGTGTCCGACAACGCCCCGAAGATCATCAGCTTCGAGATTCCCGCCGACAAGATCGGTGAGGTCATCGGGCCGAAGGGCAAGGTCATCAACGCCATCCAGGGCGAGACCGGCGCGAACATCTCCGTCGACGACGACGGCATGGTCGGCGTGGTGTCGATCGCCGCGGTCGACCCGGGAGCGGTGGCCGAAGCGGAGCGTCAGATTCGCCTCATCCTCAACCCGCCGACCGCCGAGGTGGGGGCCACCTACACCGGCAAGGTCGTCAACATCACCAAGTTCGGTGCGTTCATCAACATCCTTCCGGGACGCGACGGCCTGGTGCACATCTCCAAGCTCGGGGGCGGCAAGCGGATCGACTCGGTCGAGTCGGTGCTCAGCCTCGGCGACGAACTCGAGGTCGTCGTCGAAGATATCGACCCGAACGGCAAGATCAGCCTCCGTCCGGTCGGCGACGGTGCGGCGGAGGCGGGGGAGTCCCCAAAAGCTGACGCCGCTTCGGCGGCGGACTCCGCCGGTAGCGACAACGACGCTGCCCCGAGCGCAGCCGCCGGCGGTTCCGCGTCGCGCGGCGCGTCGGTCGCGAGCGATGCCGTGGTGGCCAGCTTCGAGGACTTCCACGACGAACTCATCAGCGCCGAACAGGGACCGCTCGGGCCGGAGGTCAAGGGAGTCGGCGGTGGCAACGGCCGCGACCGTGGCCGCCCGCGCCGGCCTCGCCGCCGGTGAGGTGAACGGTTGACCAACGTCACCGATTTCGGAACCCTCGACGCGGAGGTCCGCCTGTCGGACCTCCGCTCGGGGGTCCGACTCGCCACCGACACCATGGTCTTCACGGGGTCGGCGGCGATCGCATGCTTCGTCGGCATCGGATCACGAGATGAGCCTCTCGCGCTGGCTGGCGCGTCTCATTTCCTCGAACACCTGCTGTTCAAAGGCACCCTCGAACACACGTCTCGGTGGATCAACCGTGCGATCGACGCGATCGGCGGAGAGTTCAACGCCTACACGGTGCGCGAGGCCACCGTGTTCTACGTGCGCGTGCCGGCCCCGCACGCCGAGTTCGCCACGAAGCTGCTGTGTGAGGTGATCACCACGCCGCGCCTCGACCCGGCGGATGTCGAGATCGAACGGGGCGTGATCCTCGGTGAGCTCGACGGTGCGCTCGACACCCCCGACGACGTGGTGTTCATGAACCTGGTCGACGCCATGTTTCCCGGCCATCCGATCGGCCGCGAAACCCTCGGCGACCCGGAGTCTCTGGCCTCGATGACCGTGGAGCAGATCGCTGGGTTCCACGATCGCTGGTATCGCCCCGCCAATCTGGTGTTCGCCGCGGCGGGAGCGGTCGACCACGACCGACTCGCCGACATCTTGGACGAGGCGTTCTGCGACCACGACACCGGGGAGCGTCCCGAGCGGCTGGCCCCGGGGGCGGGCCTGGGCGACGACATCGAGGTCGGGCGCGACATCGAGCAGAGCTATCTCGCCCTGGGCTGGCGCGGCATCGTGGCGACCGATCCTCAGCGTGTGGCGTTGGCGGTATTGAATCACGCGCTCGGAGACGGGCCGTCGAGTCGGCTGCACGAGGAGATCCGCGAACGGCGTGGGCTGGCCTATGAGGTGTCCTCCTCGGCGGCGAGCAACCTCGATGCCGGAACCCAGAGCGTGTTTGTCGCGACGGCCCCCGAACACCTCGGCGAGGTCCGGCGCATCATCGACGACGAGATCGCACGGGTGCTCGACGAGGGGATCGACGACGAGGAACTCGAGGTCGCGAAGGGCTACCTCACCGGATCGATGCTGATGGCGCTCGAGGACTCCTCCTCGCGGATGAGCCGGCTCGGCTCGGCCGTGCAGACCCATGGCCGCATCCTCAAGGTGAGCGAGTCGCTCGACGCGATCGACGCCGTAACCGGCGAGGATGTGCGCTCCGTGGCCGCCCGGATCTTCGGTGCGCCACGTGTCACATCCCTGGTCGGCCCACAAGGTTGATCGGCAAGAACTGAACGCTCATTCAGCCCGATACGATGATCCGGATATGGCTTCCCCGACGGTCTTTTCGCGTTCTCGACGTTTCTCGTCGGTTTTGTTGCCGCCCCTGGTGGCGCTGGGCCTGTTGGGCAGCGGATGTACGTCCTCCGACAACGGCAGTGGTGGCGGTTCCGCGGACACGACGACGACCACGGCGGTGCCCAATCCCTGCACCCCGCAGGGGGACGAGACGATGGCCAAGGCGCTCGTGCGGTGCGGGGACGCGTCGATCGCGTATCTGTCCACCGAGGACGTGTCGGGCACGGGCATCGTCATCGAACGCGACTCAAAGCGATATGTGCTCACCAACGCCCATGTGATCGACCCCTACGACTCGGCGGACGTGATTCTGGCCGGCGAGACCTACGACGCGATGGAGGTCGTCGGGGTCGATCTGGTCACCGACATCGCGTTGCTCGGCCCGTTCGACGACGACGTCGAAGTGGCCCCGATTCCGCTGGCCGGCGACGTGGAGGTCGCACGTGGGGACGACGCGTTCACGCTCGGGTTTCCCGCCGAACTGTTCGACCCCGACCCCGAGGATCTCGAGCCGACGATCGCCCGGGGCATCATGGGCCGTCAACGTACCGATAAGGAGTTCGACGTCACCTATCTGCAGTCGGACGTGTTGATTACCGGCGGTCAGTCCGGCGGCGGCCTGTTCGACCAGGAGGGTCGTCTGGTGGGGGTGACGTCGATGGTGTGGGGCAGCGAGTACGCGTTCGCCGTGTCGGCCCCCGACATCGACCGATCGATCGACTCGATCCTTGCGGGCGACGGCGACACCTGGCCGGCGCTGACCCGCGACCCCGAGTCGGATCGACTCGTGACCACCGAGACGTTGTCGCTCGCCGAACTCGGCCAGAGCGCGGCGCTGACGATTCCTCCCGCGGCCGAGAAACGGACGGTCACGATTACCACCGACCATGCCGAGGCCGTGACCCTCGAGGTCACCGACCCCAACGGGGACGCGCTCGCGCTGTCGAGCAATATGGCCACCGGCGTCGAGCAGCTGATGGCCCGGATGGCCGATGGCTCCGGTTCGGGGCAGTTCGATGGTCTCCTCGGCGAGGAAGGTGTCGACGCCGTCACGGGCACCGACCTGATCGAGGCGTTCTACGGCGAGTTGGACGACTCGGTGACCGAGGCGGAGACCGAGCCCGGCACGTTGACCTTCGAGGTTCCGGCCGACACCCGCGTTCACGTCGACGTCGACCGGCTCGAGTCCGACGAGGCGGTCGAGGCCACGCTCACCAGCACGGTCGGCTTCGAGGTGGTCCGCGTCGGGTTCGCGACCTCCACCCTGGAACCGGGCGACAGCGACGAGGTGGTGTTGGCGCCGTCGTTGCCGCTGCACATCATCGAGGTCGCCGTCGAGGCGGGCCAGGAGATCACCGTCGACGCGACGGCCCCCGCCGAGGACATCGCGTTGGCCGTCATTCCGCCCGATGTCGACCTGATCTCGGCGGTGTTGTTCGGGTCGGGCGAGGGCGTCGAAAACGTCGACGAGAAAGAATCCGGTCCGTTCGAAAACGCCGAACAGCTCACCTTCACCGCCGAGTCCGCAGGCACCTACCGGATCGTGGTCGGCGGCTACCTGGGGCTGACCTCGCTGGTGCGAATAGCGCTGTCCGCCGCCTAACCAGGACCTAGACTCCCAGCCCGTGACGAAGATTCGCGTGGGTGTGTTCGGTGCCGGTGGCCGGATGGGGTCGACGGTGTGTCGGGCCGTTCAGGACGACCCGGACCTCGAGTTGGTAGCGGCGGTCGACCCCCACTATGCGGGCCTTGAGGTCTCCGGCGTGACGGGCGCCGCTGACAATGAGGTGATGATCTCGGGCGACCGCGAGACGTTGGGCGATGCCGGGGTCGAGGTGGCGATCGACTTCACCAACTATCAACCGAGCCTCGAGAACCTGGCGTACCTCGCCGGGGCCGGAATCCATGCGGTCGTCGGCACGACCGGATTCAGCGAGGAGGATCTCGCCCGGTTCGCCGCCGAGTTCACCCGTTCGAACTGCCTGATCGCCCCCAACTTCGCCATCGGTGCGTTGTTGATGATGAAGTTCGCCGAGCAGGCGGCCCCGTATTTCGAGACCGCCGAGATCATCGAGTTCCATCACGATGAAAAGATCGATGCCCCCTCGGGTACCGCCACACTCACCGCCGAGCGTATGGCTCGGGCCTCGAACGATTGGGGCGACGACCCGACGACGAAGACGGTGTACGAAGGGGCCCGCGGCGGCGAGGGCCCGGCGGGGATCCGGGTACATTCGGTGCGCATGCGCGGCATGGTCGCCCACCAGGAGGTCATCTTGGGCACGACCGGCCAGACCCTGGTCCTGCGCCACGATTCGATCGACCGCACCTCGTTCATGCCGGGGGTGTTGATGGCGACCAAGGCCATCGGCGAGCGCCCGGGTCTGACGGTGGGCCTCGACGTCCTGCTCGACCTGTAGCCAGTCAAACCCGTTCACCGCCTGCCACCGCCCGTTCACCGCCTGCCACCGCCCGTTCACCGCCTGCCACCGCCCGTTCTCCGATAACCAGTGGTCGTGATCACGACCACTGGTTATCGGAGAACAGGCTGGCGGTCAGGGCGTGTCGTCGTCGAGGCGCGACATTTGGCGCAGGGCGCCCTGGGGTCGGAGCTGAACGGTCATCGCGATGAGCACGCCGATGATGCTGATGATCGTGATGGGCAACTGGTAGTCGGAGATCCAGTTCGACAGTGACTCGACCTGATCGGCGAAGGCCGACGCGACCCAGCGGCACAACATGAGCCGGGTGAGGGTGCCCAACACGTTGACCGTGATGAACATGTGCAGTGGGATGCGCGCCGCCCCGCAGAACAGCGACACCCAGTTGTTCGGCATGATGAACGCGAGCGGGTAGAGGAAGCGCCGGTGCGACGGATTCTCCAGGCCTCGACCGTCCTCGCCCACGAGTCGGGTGGCGAATGCGTTGCCCTCCGAGATCCACAGCAGCGCACGAGCCCCGAACCAGTAGCCGACCGCATAGAACGCCGGGTCGGGGATGAGGTGCCTCACGAGGCCGAAGCCGAGGAACTCGCCGAGACCGAGTTGGTTGGCGGTGAGGATGAGATGGCGGTTGATCGGGCTCAACACGATGAGCGCCAGCGGATGTGTGTCCTGCCAGTTCGCCCAAACGGAGTTGGCGACCCACCCGCACACCAACACGGCGGTGAAGGTGATGAGGCCGGTGGGGAGCACCCAGATCGGAGGTTTGCGCCTCGGCGCGAGGTCGACGGGTGCGTCCGCAGTTGTCACGCGGGTCAGACTACGGGAAGTCTCCGCCTTTGCGGTCCGCGGCGGATGACCCGCGGGACGCGGCACTAGTGCCGTGTCTGCGAACGTTTGCACGTTGCGACGGCCAGATGGCTCCGCTCGCTGCGTTTCGGACTCCTTGAATTGGGGCAAGACCAGTTCTGCGTCGCCGCGCCTTGCGAGCACCGCCCCTGGCTCGCCGCACCATCGCAAACGTTTCTTGCCACGGCACTAGTTTGGCTGGCGATGTATCGGTTCTTATTGAAGCCGCGCTGGTTGCTGTCCCATGTGCTCGTCGCAGCGATGGTGGTCGGGATGTTGGCAGCGATGATGTGGCAGGTTTCTCGCTTGCACCAAAAGCAGGATCTCAACGCGAGGATCGAACAGCGCGCTCACGGCGAGGTGCTCGCGTTGGGTGACGTGTTGGCGGGCCACGACCTGGCGACCGATTCCGGCCAGGACGATGTCGAGTACCAGGCGGTTTCGGCGAGGGGGACCTACGACACCGACCACGAGTTCACGATCCCGAACCGCACGCTCGACGGCGCACCGGGGCGACTGGTCATCACCCCCTTCGTATGGTCCGACACCGAGGCTCCCATCCTGGTGAACCGAGGGTTCATTCCGCAGTCGTTCACCGACGACACGGCTCCGATCGATGGGGTTGAGCCGCCGGAGGGTGAGGTGGCGATCGCCGGGTATCTGAGGCTCACCGAGTTGCCGGGATCGTTGCAGACCAAGCGGGTCGATGTCGGCGACAACCGTTTCGCCCGCCTCGACCTTGCCGCGATCGCCGAGGTGCAGGGCACGGCCTTGCAGCCGGTGTACCTGTTGTTGGGTTCCCAGGAGCCGCCGACGGCTCAGGAACGGCTCACGATGTATCCGCTTCCGCCTCGGTCGGAGGGCAAGCACTTCTCCTATGCGGTGCAATGGGCGATTTTCACGTTGATCGCCTGTATCGGGTACCCGTTGGTTCTGCGGCGTATCGCTCGGAATCGGGCGGGTCAGATCGACGACGACATGCCGACCGAGGGCATGTGGCATGCCGATGCTCGACGCCGTGACGACACGGTCGAGGTCGGCGGCGAATGAGGCGGTCGACCGCCCGCGAACGCATCATGGACGCGGTCGTCGCCTGCGCCGAGCGAGGTGGGCTTGGGTCGTTCGCCCTCGAAGACGTTGCGTCGCAGGCCGATGTGTCCCGGGCGACGATCTACAGTCATTTTCCTGGGGGCCGCCAGCAGTTGATCGACGAAACGGTCGAGCGCGAGGTGGCCGACTTCTGGCGGAGCCTCGCGGATGAGGTCCGCTCGTATGACGACGTCGAGGATCGCGTTGTCGCGGCGATGATGTCGGCGCACCGTCGGATGATCGAACATGCGCTGTTGCAGCGCCTCGTCACCTTGGAACCGGGTGAGATTCTGCCGGCGTTGTTCGCAGCGGACCGGCGCCTCCATGGCCTCATCGTGGGATACCTCAGGGAGACGTTGGCCCGTGAGGTCTTGCGCGACGGAGTCGACCTCGATGATGCGGCGGAGTATCTGGCGCGCATGGTGTTGAGCCACATCGGCACGGCTGGTCGTTGGGACCTGACCGATCGGACGTCGGTGCAGCGGTTGGTCCGCACCCAGTTCCTCGGGGGAATCCTCTCCCGATAATGTGAAATATGTCACACGGTGCACAATGAGACAGATTCAGTCGTATTGTCTCATGTGTGACCGATGGCATGAACGTCGAGTTCCCCGCAGGCGGTGACGCCGGCCAGGGAGTCGAGGACCGGGTGCTCGACGCTGCGCTTGAGTGCATCGGCCGGTGGGGTATGACCAAGACGACGGCCGAGGACATCGCCCGCACCGCAGCGCTGAGCCGGGCCACGTTGTATCGGGCCTTTCCCGGGGGGATCGCCACGATCCTCGACGCGATGTCGGCCCGTCAGGTCGAACGCCTCCTCGCCGAGGTGGTGGCGGTCACCGCGACGGCGGGGTCGGTCGAGGAGATCTTGACCTCGGCCATCGTGGCCGCCGGTCGCTTTCTCGATGAGGCCTCCGCCCTTCATTACCTCATGGCCCACGAGCCCGAGGTGCTCCTGCCGTATTTCGCGTTCGACCGGATCGGGCCGCTGCTGTCGGCGTCGAGCGCGGCGCTTGCGCCAATCCTCGGGGCTTACGTGTCACGCCAGGTCGCCGAGGAGCTCGTCGAATGGGGGGCGCGCATCGTGTTGTCGGTGTTCTTCACCCCCGGGTTGATCGACCTCACCGATGCGGTCGAGGTGGGCGAGCTCGTCAACACGATGCTGCTGCCCGGCTTCGCCCGCGAACTCGCCGGCACCTGATCGTTCCTTCGACCCAACCCTGCCGAACCGTGCCCACCCGTACCGACCGACCTAGTACCGAACCAGCCAGTACCGACCCACCCAGTACCGACCCAGCCAGCAAAGGACCAGCCATGACCGACCTTCAAGACCTCATCGGACGCCAGGAGATCAACGATCTCGACGCCATCTTGTCGGCGACCGGCGAGTATCGCGACGAGACGATCCGCGCCGTGACGGATCACTCCGAGGCGATCTTCACGTGGAACTACGACAAGGGCGAACGTCCTCCGCTCGAGAAGCTCTACGAAAAGGCCAAGGTCAGCCAGTGGAACGGTGAAACCGATCTGCCGTGGGAGACCGAGGTCGACATCGAAAGCGTGGTGCTGGTCAGCGCCGCCATCAACGACGAGAACGGGCTTGGCATGGGCGACTTCGATGCCACCGGCACGCCGTTCGAGAAGTTCAGTGAAAAGGAGTGGGTCCAGCTCGGCATCGAGTCGAATCAGTGGACCCTCAGCCAGTTCATGCACGGCGAACAGGGTGCGCTGATCTGCACCGCCAAGATCGTCGAGACCGTGCCGTGGATCGACGCCAAGTACTACGCAGCCACCCAGGTGATGGATGAGGCCCGCCACGTCGAGGTGTTCGCCAAGTACCTCGACACGAAGATGGGTGGCTACTACCCACTCAACAATCACCTCGGCATGCTGCTTGAGGACATCGTGGGCGATTCGCGTTGGGACATGACCTACCTGGGCATGCAGATCATGGTCGAGGGGTTGGCGTTGGCCGCGTTCGGCGCGATGCATCAGCTCACCAGCGAGCCGCTGCTCAAGCAGCTTCTGCGTTACGTGATGAGCGACGAGGCCCGCCACGTTGCCTTCGGCGTGCTGTCGTTGAAGGAGTACTACGCCGAGCTGAGCGACGCCGAGATCTTCGAGCGCCAGCAGTTCGCCTTCGAGGCTGCCGTGCGCATGCGCGACCGGTTCCTGCAACAGGAGGTCTACGAGCGGATGGGGCTGCCGGTGAAGGAGGCCGTGACCGCGATGATCAACACCCCGGCTCGTCAGATGTTCAACCTCATGTTGTTCTCGAAGATCGTGCCGAACTGCCGCAAGCTCGGCCTACTCGACCGCAACGATCAGTGGCTGCGCCGCCGTTTCGAGGAACTCGGCGTCATCCAGTTTGAGGACTGGACCGACACCACCGACGAGATGGAGGCGTTCGCGCTGTCGAACGAGGAACTGCGTATCGCCTGAGCGCCTTGCCCGACGCGGTCTTGCCCGTCGCTGCCTCGCCCGACGCGGTCTTGCCCGTTCTCCGATAACCAGTGGTCGTGATCACGACCACTGGTTATCGGAGAACGGTGGTTTTGGGGCGAACTTTCTGGCGATGTTTGGGGATCAGGAGGTATCGGCGGCGCCGGTCGCTACGCTGAATCTCCACATCGACCGGTCGGTTGCCGCGGGTGGCCGATCGCCAAGGAATCGGGGGGCTGCCATGAGTGGCGGTGACGAAGACCAGCCCACGGGGCCATATGATCCTGCCGCGACGTCTCGGTTCACGCCGCCCAGTTCGGTGCCGCCCGCGGCGCCTAGTGGTACGTCGGTTAAATAGCGAGGTGGGTTAGTGTCGGGTTATGCCGATCGCTGTTGCTGCCCCGTTGACTGTGTCCGATGCCGAGCGGGCCGAGTTGGATCGCATGGCGCGGTCGTCGGTGTTGCCGTACCGCTGTGTGCGCCAGGCGCGGGCATTGTTGTGGGCGGCCGATGGGGTGGCGAACAACGAGATCGCCCGGCGCGTTGATGCGACCCCGGACACGGTACGGCGGTGGCGTACCCGCTTCGAGGCTGGCGGGGTCAATGAGGTGGGCAAGATCACTCGAGGTCGTGGTCGCAAACCCAAGGTCAGCCACGACGTGGTCGAGGCGATCGTGAACGACACGTTGCATTCGGTGCCCGATGACGAGTCGACGCAGTGGTCGACACGGACGATGGCTGCGCGGCACGGGGTGGGTAAGGACTTCGTGGCGAAAATCTGGAAGGACCGCAAGCTGCGTCCCTGGCGGGTCGACACGTTCAAGTTGTCGAACGATCCGAACTTCGAGGCGAAGCTTGTCGACGTGGTCGGGTTGTATCTGAACCCGCCGGAGGGGGCGGTGGTGTTCAGCTTCGATGAAAAGACCCAGTGCCAAGCGTTGGATCGCACCCAGCCGTCGCTGCCGATGAAGCGGGGTCGGGGTCGCACGATGACCCATGACTACAAACGCAATGGCACCACCGACCTGTTTGCGGCGTTGAATGTCGTGACCGGTGAGGTGCTTCATGACACCCGCAAGACCCACACCAGTGCCGATGTGTTGGCGTTCTTTCGGTGGATTGATGTCCACGTCCCCCGGGACCAGGAGATCCATGTCGTGTTGGACAACCTCTCGGCGCACAAGTCCGCCGAGGTGAAGGCGTGGCTGGCCAAGCCAGCGCAGAAAAAGCGGTGGCACCTGCACTTCACGCCAACCTCGGCGTCGTGGCTGAACCTGGTCGAGGGCTGGTTCGCTCAACTCACCAAGAAACGGCTCAAGACAGGAACCTTCAACAGCGTCGCCGCTCTAACCGAAGCCATCGACGTGTGGGTCTCGCACTGGAACGACGACCCCGAACCCCTCGTGTGGGTCAAAACGGCGGAGGAGATCATCGAGAAAGTCAACCGGGGGCGGGCCACCCTGACCCACCTCACCAATTCCGCGACGGACCACTAGTCAGTCCGGGTGGGCGGCGCCGCCTCCGCCTCCATCACCGCCGCCTCCGATGACTCCGCCACCGGCGCCGATGGCGACTCCGCAAGCCGCAGTCCCGACCTCGGCTCCCGCACCTGCGCCGAATTCGAACCGCACGCTCCTCATCGTGATCTCGATTCTGCTCGCACTGATCGTGGTCGGTGTCGTCGTCGGCATCGTGGTCGCGAGCGGCGGTGACGATGCCGCTGATTCCGACAAGTCCGACGGGGCGGTCGTGGAGACGACGGTTGCCACGGTCGCCGAGACGACACCCGAATCGATCACCGAGACGGTTCCGGAGCCGACCGTTGCCGAGTCGGTCGTTCCGGAGACCACCCGCGCCAATCGCGATCCCGCTCTGCTGCCAGCGGGCCTCTACTGCCGCGACCTGGCGGCCCAGGGGTATTCCTTCTCGGCGGCGGTGACGTATTGGCGCACCGAGGGCCAGCCGGATCGGATGGACTCCGACCGCAACGGAATCCCGTGCGAGACCGTGTACTCATACGACGACATCGCGGCCATTTTCCCGTATGCGTCGGCGCCGGTGAGCGAGCCGCTGTACATGCGGTTGCCGTCAGGGCTGTTGTGTCGCGACCTTCGCGATCGCGGGGTCAGTGTGCGCGACGCGTTGGACTACTTCATCTACGAGGGTTTCCCGGACCGCATGGATGCCGACGGAAACGGCGTTCCCTGCGAGACCGTGTACAGCGACGCCAGTCGCATCTGGTGGAACGAGTACTGACAGTCCGCACTCGCCTGCCCCAGCCTGTTCTCCGATAACCAGTGGTCGTGATCACGACCACTGGTTATCGGAGAACAGGCGTTTTGGGGGGCTGGTGGGGGCGTTTGGGGGTGGGCTGGGGCGTAGTGTGGCCGCGTGTCCGAGGGTGTTGAGCTTCGATTGGTCCTGCATGCGATGCGCCTGCTCGGTACGGCATCGAGCGAACGGGTCGCCGAGCGATACGCAGATCTGACGGGACTCGCCGACCCGGCGCCCGCCGACCCGGTACCCGCCGACCGCGACGCGACCGCCGACCGCGATGCGACCGCCGACCGCGATGCCGATTCCGTCGTCGACAGGGTGCAGCATCTGCTCATCAGCGCCGAGCGCAGCGGGTGGGTGTCTCATCGCAGCGGGTATTTCGCCGGGTGGTCGCTCACCTCCGAGGGCCGGTCCCATGCCGAACTGTTGCTCCGCGCCGAGATCGAGGAGTCCGACACCTTGCTCGACGTCGATGCGGCGTATCGTCGATTCGTCACGATCAACCGGTCGTTTCTCGAGGTGTGCACCGACTGGCAGGTGCTCGGTGCGGGAACCGGGACCGCCCGCGTGAACGATCACAGCGACGCCGAACACGACCTCGCCGTGCTCGAGCGCCTCGAGGTCCATCATCGACAGGTGGTGGCGATCACGGTGGATCTTTCCGGATCGTTGGGTCGTTTCGGCTCGTATCGGCATCGCTTTGAGCGGGCGATGCAAGGGATCTCGGCGGGCAACCTCGACTGGTTCGTCAAGCCGACGATCGACTCGTATCACAGCGTCTGGTTCGAGTTGCACGAGGACCTGCTTTTAACTCTGGGGATCGACCGTTCGGCTGAGCGGTAGCCTGTGCGTCCATGAGTCTGCCTACTGCTCGCTTCGGACGGGTCATCACCGCGATGGTCACACCGTTCGACGACTCCGGAGCCCTCGATCTCGATGCTGCGGCCAACCTGGCTGCGTGGCTCGTCGACAACGGAAGCGACGGGCTGGTCCTCGCCGGAACGACCGGTGAAAGCCCCGTCCTCAGCGATTCCGAGGAGGTGGCCCTCGCCAAGGCGGTGCGTGCCGCGGTCGACGTGCCCTTGTTGTTGGGAACCGGATCGAACGACACGAATTATGCGGTTGAGGCCACCCGGCGCGCGGCCGGTCTGGGCGTCGACGGGGTGCTCGTCGTGAGCCCCTACTACAACCGCCCGCCCCAATCCGGCCTCGACCACTATTTCCGGTCGGTGGCGGCGGCGACGGATCTGCCGGTGTTGCTCTACGACGTTCCGACGCGCACGGGCCGAAAGGTGGCGACCGCCACAATGCTGCGTCTCGCCCACGAGGTCGACAACATCGTCGGGCTCAAAGACGCGGCGGGAAACCCGGCCGAGACGGCTCGCCTGATGCGCGACGCGCCCGACGATTTCGAGCTGTATTCGGGCGACGATGCCCTCACGTTGCCGTTGCTGGCGATCGGCGCGGTCGGTGCGGTGAGCGTTGCGAGCCATTGGGCCGGCCGCCAGATCGGCGAAATGATCGCCGCGTTCCTGCGCGGCGACCACGGCGAGGCCATCCGCATCAACGGCGGGCTGATCGAGAGTTACGAGTTCGCGGGTTCCGACGACGCGCCGAATCCGATGCCGTCCAAAGCGATCCTGCGGGTGCTCGGGATCAAGGTCGGCAATTGTCGTGCGCCGCTGTCGTTTGCTCCCGACTGGCTTGAGCCCCGCGCTCGAGAGGTGCTCTCAGCGTTGGCCTGAGCAGCGTCCATCTATCCGACCTCCCATCTCGTTGGCCTGCGCCAACCCCATCGAAAGCTCAACCTGACTCAATGGCTTCTTCGGACGTTCGTATTACGTTCCTCGGCGGACTCGGCGAAATCGGTCGCAACTGTGCGGCAATCGAGATCGACTCTCGCATCATGTTGCTCGATTGCGGGCTCATGTTTCCCGACACCGACATGTTGGGCATCGACGTCGTGTTGCCCGATTTCACGTGGTTGCGTGAACGGGCCGACGACATCGAGGGGTGCATCCTCACCCACGGCCACGAGGACCATGTCGGAGCGTTGAGCTATGCGTTGCGCGAGTTCAGCTTTCCGATCATCGGTTCGGAGTTCACCCTCGGCTTGGCGCGTGGCCGAATCGAGGAGGCGGGCCTGTTGAAGCGCACCGATCTCGTCGTGGTGCGCGACAACGAGCGGCGAACGTTTGGCCCGTTCGACTGCGAGTTCCTTCCGACGACTCACTCGGTGCCGCACGCGTTCGCCACGGTGTTTCACACGCCACAGGGTGCGATCGTGCACTCCGGCGACTTCAAGATCGACCTGACCCCGGTCGACGGCAGGCTCGCAGATCTCGCTCGCATCGGTGGCATCGCGAGCGGTGACGGGATCCGGCTGTTGCTGAGCGATTCCACCAACGCCGAGGAGCACGGCCATTCGCGTTCGGAGACCGCGGTCGGTGGGGTGCTGTATGACCTGATGCACCAACACCACGGCCGCCGCATCATCACGGCGTGTTTCGCGTCGCATATTCACCGGGTGCAACAGCTCGCCGACGCGGCACAGTCGTTCGGACGGGTCATCGTGCCGCTCGGGCGTTCGATGCGCCGCAACATTTCCATGGCACGGGAACTCGGCATTCTCAACATTCCCGACCACGCGCTCGGCGACATCGAAAACATCAACGACTACGAGGACGGCAAGGTCTGTGTCGTGTGCACCGGCAGCCAGGGCGAGCCGATGTCGGCCCTCGCCCTGTTGGGCACCGACGACAACCGTTGGCTGAAGGTCACCTCGAACGACACGGTGATCCTGTCCTCGCACCCGATTCCCGGCAACGAGTCGGCGGTGTCGCGGGTGATCGACAACCTGATTCGAACCGGCGCTCAGGTGGTGCACTCGGGGATCGCCGATGTGCATGCCACCGGCCACGCCAAGGCCGAGGAGCTGAAGCTGTTCTTGTCGGTGACCCGGCCGGAGTGGTTCGTGCCGGTGCACGGCGA
The DNA here is from genome assembly GCA_023957975.1 of Microthrixaceae bacterium. Lineage (NCBI taxonomy): Bacteria > Bacillati > Actinomycetota > Acidimicrobiia > Acidimicrobiales > Microthrixaceae > Microthrixaceae bacterium. Next base: position 64,098 of record JAMLGM010000004.1, read on the forward strand.
GTACCGGCACCTGGTGGCCCACGCCCGCCTCGGCGAGGTGATGGGGGTTGAGAAGGATCACGTGTTGGTGGCCGAGGACGGAGATTCGCTGATTCTCGACGACGACGGCCTGCGGTTCGGCGAGCGGGTTCCGGCCGATTACATCTACGTGCACGGGGTCGGCGACGTCGACTCCTCGACGTTGAGTGAACGCCAGATCCTCGGCAACGAGGGGGTCGTCGCGGCGATCGTGTGTGTGGATTTCGAACGCCGCGAACTGGTGGCCGGCCCGTCGCTGGCGACGAGAGGTTGGGTTGCTCCGGAGGAGTCGACGAAGCTTTTCGACGGGATCGTCGAGCGGGTGGACGGCGCCGTGCGTGCGGCGTTGAAGGGCGATCAGGTGTCGATGCGGGTCATCGAAAAGGCCGTGCGCCGTGCGGCGGGGTCCTATGTCGGTGAAAAGACGCGGCGTCGTCCGATGATCGTGCCGGTGGTCCTCGAGGCCTGAGCGGCGATTTCGCTGGGCGTCACCAAGACCGTCAGTGGTCACGGGTAGCCTTGCTGACGTCATGGCCACCAAGCAGACCTCGAAACGAAAGGCCCCGGCGCGCAAGTCGACGCGCTCGACGCGCTCGACCGGTAGCACGCGTTCCTCGGGGCGCACCGCCGCCGCGCCGAGCCGCGGGCAGCGGGTCGCCGAGGGCGTGTCGTTGGCCTTCGACGGTCATGGCCACGACATGTGGGGGCTGGCGTGCATCGCGCTGGCCATCGTGAGCGCGATCGGCATCTACGCGGGTTCTGCCGGCATCGTCGGGTCCGCGGTGGCGACGGCGATCGGCTCGGTTGTCGGGGTGGCGAAGTTCATCGCTCCGCCCGCCATCGCAGCGCTGGGCATCTGGCTTATCCGCGGGCCGATCGACGCCGAGGAGTTGGCGGCCGCCGACCCGGATCTCGTGGTCGCGCACACCAGAACCGCGGCGCGTCGGGCCATCGGCGGCGTCATCTTGGTGTTGTCGATTCTCGGCCTCATCCATATTGCGGTCGATCCACCGCCGTTGTCGACGAGTCCCGACGCGTTCAAGGACGCCGGCGGATACGTGGGAGCGATCGGGGGCGACGGCCTCGTGCGCCTGATCGGCACCCCGGGTGCGATTGCAGTGCTGGCGTTGTTGGTGATTCTGGGGCTGACGTTGTGCATCGGATTGCCCTTCCGCGACCTGTTTCCGATACTCGGGCGCACGTTGAGCCCCGCGGTCGCCGGGGGGAGCCGCTCGTTCAGCAACCTGTTTCGCATCGGTGCCGAGCCCTCCGACGTCGAGCTGTTCGATTACGAGGCCGACTTCGACGACGAGGACGAACCGCAGCCCAAAGCGAAGCCGCGAAAGAAGGCCGCGGCCAAGGCGGGGGCCGACGGTGCCGGTGGCACGGCGGTACAGCCCAAACCGCAGGAACCGACGATCGTGTTGCCCACCGTCAACGCCGGCACCACGGTGGAACAACTCGAGATCGAACTGTCGCCGTTGCGTCCCGATTCCATTTGGAAGCTTCCGGCGTTGTCGCTGCTGAAGCGCACGAGTGCGAAGCCGCCCGACACGGGCCCGATTCAAAAACGGGGCATCCAACTCGAGGCGGCGTTGGCAGAGCACGGCGTCACGACACGACTGTCGGGCATGGTGGTCGGCCCGACGATTACCCGCTACGAGCTCGAACTGGGCCAGGGCGTGAAGGTGAATCAGGTCGTCAACCTGTCCAAGGACATCGCGTATGCGATGGCGAGCCCCGATGTGCGCATCATCGCTCCGATTCCCGGCAAGCATGCCGTCGGTGTTGAGGTTCCCAATCAGAAACGCGAGCTGGTGCGGGTCGGCGACATCTTGTGCTCCCAGGAGGCGCAGAAGGCGAAGACTCCGCTGGCGGTTGCGGTCGGTCGCGACATCGAGGGCAATTCGGTGTTGGTCGACCTGGCGAAGATGCCCCACATCCTGATCGCCGGTCAGACGGGTGCCGGCAAGTCGAGTTGCATCAACTCGATCATGACCTCGGTGCTCATGCGCGCCACCCCCGACGACGTTCGCCTGATCCTGGTCGACCCGAAGCGGGTCGAACTCACCCAGTACAACCGGGTGCCGCACCTGTTGACCCAGGTGGTGACCAATCCGAAGAAGGCCGCCAACGCGCTGGCGTGGGCGGTGGCCGAGATGGAGCGTCGTTACGAGCTGCTCGAAGAGGTCGGCTCCAGAGACCTCGCGAGCTACAACGAGCGCTTCGATCGCGGCGAGCTTCAACCTGGTCTGGGTGAGGTCGACAAGGAGTATCAACGCCTACCCCTCATCTTGATCGTGGTCGACGAGTTGGCCGACCTGATGATGGTGGCGGCGCGCGACGTGGAGGAGTCGATCAACCGCATCGCGGCCAAGGCCCGTGCGGTGGGGCTCCACCTCGTGATCGCCACCCAGCGGCCCTCGGTCAACGTCATCACCGGGGTGATCAAGGCAAACATCCCCGCTCGTTTCGCGTTCACCGTCGCGTCGGCAACCGACTCGAAGGTCATCATGAACCACGGCGGAGCCGAGCGCCTCGTCGGCAAGGGCGACCTGCTCTTCCTCGACCCTGCGGCGCCATCCGCCGAGCGCATCCAGGGATGCTTCGTCGAAGAGGCGGAGGTGCAGGCGGTGGTGAAGGTCTGGCGCGACCAGGTCACCGAGGTGAGCTACGTCGAGGAGGTCGTCGGCGATGCCAACCTCGCGGCGGTGGCTCCGCCGCCAGGCGCCGGTGGTTCGGGCGGTTCGGGCGATGACGATGATGAGCTGTTGGCACAGGCGCGCGATCTCGTGGTGCGCAGCCAGCTCGGATCGACATCGATGCTGCAACGAAAGCTGAAGGTCGGATTCGCCCGGGCGGGACGCATCATGGATCTGCTCGAAGACCAGGGCGTCGTCGGCCCGTCGCAGGGGTCGAAGAGCCGCGAGGTGCTGATGACGGTCGAGGAACTCGACAGCTTCAGCGACGTTCAATGACCGACGAGCACGAGGACCCGGCGGGGGACGCGGGCGAGGAGGTCGTCGAGGACTCGGCGGGGGAGGGCGTCGATCGCAGCGAGGACCGCGTCGACGAGCCGGCGGACGATGGCGCCACCGAGGACTCTGGCGAGGAGGTCGTCGAGGACTCTGATGCGGAAGCCGCCGAGGACGACTTGCCGGCCGACCCCGCCGAGCCAGTGGGCCCCTCGGATCGGCGCCGCAGCAAGCTTCGCCTCGACCCGGTCGGGCGCGCCCCCAGGGTTCGCTGGAAGCGCGATGCACTGAGCTTCGTCGCGTTGGCAGCGATGGGACTGGCGTTGTCGTTCGCTGTATTCGGCATCGATGACCGTTCGAGCCACGATGGGCACGTCGAGGTCGACGGCGATGCGTCCACGGACCTGGCTGACGGTTCCGAGCGTGAGCCCTCGACCACGGTGACGACGACCACCGCCGCCCCGACGACCACCACGGAGGCTCCGGAACCGATCGACTCGGAGGAACCCGGACTGGGATGCAGCCAACTCATCGCTCGGGGCTACGAATTCGGCGATGCGTTCAGGTACTTCCAACGTACCGGCAGACCCGAGCGCATGGACCCCGAGGGCAACGGCATTCCGTGCGACAAGTCGTATCCGGCCGAGGAGGTCGAGGCGATCCTGCGCTGGTTCGACGAGATGGGTCCCCCGTCCACGACCACCACCACGTCGGTGGCGAGGTCCACGACCACGGTGCCCCGAACGACGACAACCCGACCCTGAAAACGTTCTGTAGGTACTTTCGGTGGCCAGGGCCACCGAAAGTACCTACAGAACGCCCTATCGGGAGCGGAACGCCCTATGCAAGGGCCGAGGATCAGCCGGCCTCGGAGTGGGTGACCGCGGGTTCGCCCATCCACTCACGCAGCGTGTTCTTCAGTTTCGTCTGCTGGATGAAGATGTCGTGTTCGGGCTCGTGGTCTCCGTCGGCCTGGGGGGCCTTCCAGTAGAAGCTCAGCCACTCCTGGATTCCCGACTGTCCGGCGCGCTGGGCCAGGTCGAGGAACAGTGCAAGGTCCAACACGATCGGCGCGGCGAGGATCGAGTCGCGGCACAGGAAGTCGACCTTGATCTGCATCGGGTAGCCCATCCATCCGAAGATGTCGATGGCGTCCCAACCCTCTTTGTTGTCGCCGCGCGGCGGGTAGTAGTTGATCCGCACGACGTGGTCGATGTTGCCGTACAGGTCGGGGTAGACCTCGGGCTGAAGGATCGTGTGCAACACGCCGAGCTTGGAGACTTCCTTGGTCTTGAAGTTCTCCGGGTCGTCGAGCACCTCGCCGTCGCGGTTGCCCAAGATATTGGTTGAATACCAGCCGCGCATGCCGAGCATGCGGGCCTTGAAGCCCGGCGCGAGGATGGTCTTCATCAGGGTCTGGCCGGTCTTGAAGTCCTTGCCGGTCAGCGGCACCTGATGACGTTGTGCGAGTTGACCCATCACCGGGATGTCGATCGCCAGGTTGGGTGCACCGTTGCCGAAGGGAACCCCCGACACGATGGAGGCATACGCGTACATCTGCGAGGGCGAGATGTTCTCGTCGTTGTTGCGCAGACCCTCCTCGAAGGCCTCGATCGAGGCGTGAACGTCGCTCGCCTCCTGATACGCCTCGGTCGATCCGCACCAGATCATGACGAGGCGATCGCAGCCGTTCTCGGTGCGGAAGCGCTCGATGTCGGCGATGAGCTGTTCGACGAGATCCCACTTGGTGGCCCCGGTCTTGACCCGCACGCCGTCGAGGCGCTTGACCCAGCGCTGGTCGAACACGGCATCCATGGCGACCACGCCTTCGAGGTCGGCCGACAGGGGAGCGAGGTCTTCCTTGCTGAGCACTCCAGCGGTCTCGGCGGCTTCGAGTGCGTTGGGCGAGATCGGATCCCACCCGCCAAACACGATGTCGTCGAGCTCTGCGAGCGGCACGAACTCGCGGATGAGCGGATTGCGGTTCTCGGCCTTGTTGCCGAGCCGGATGTGCGCCATCTGGGTGATCGAGCCAATCGGGGCGGCGAGGCCCTGTCGGGCGGCGATGATGCCGGCGAATGCGGTCGATGCCACGGCCCCCATACCCGGGGTGAGAATCCCGAGCTTGCCGGTGGCGGGCGCGATGTCGATGGGTTGACCCACGGTCGTCTCCTCGTGCTCCCAAACCCTTGGGAGCGTCGTCGGTGTGTGCCTCGGGCAGACCCGATTGCACTGAACGGTCTAGCTTCTCACGTCGAGGTCGTCACATGGTGCCAAGTGGGGTGCGGCGCTGTTCACGATCGGGCTCGACCAGAGGGGGAAGCGATGCAACAACCGGTACTGACCGAATCGACGGGAAGGTTCGTCGATGTCGAACTCATCGAGGTGGCGAGTGGGCTGCGGTTTCCCGAGGGACCGGTCGCGATGGCGGATGGCAGTGTCGTGCTCACCGAGATCGACGCTTCGAGACTGAGCCGGGTCACTCCCGACGGGCGAGTCGAGGTGATCGCGGAGTTGGGCGGCGGACCGAACGGAGCCGCGATCGGCCCCGACGGCGCGTGCTTCGTCGTGAACAACGGCGGCTGTTTCACGTTTCTCGACGTCGGTGGCATCCTCGTGCCCGGTCCGACACCGCCGGAGTGGGAGGCCGGATGCGTGCAGCGAGTCGATCTCGAGACCGGCGAGTTCACGACCCTGTACGACTCCTGCGACGGACGACCGTTGCGGGCACCGAACGACATCGTGTTCGACACCCACGGCGGTTTTTGGTTCACCGACCACGGAGTGCGACGCGATCGTTTCAGCGACATCACTGGGCTGTTCTATGCGATGGCCGACGGTTCGGAGATTCGCGAGGTCGTGTTCGGCCTCGAGTCACCCAACGGGATCGGCATCAGCCCCGACGGCTCGACCCTGTACGCGGCGGAGACCCACAGCGGTCGGTTGCTGTCGTGGGAGATCACCGGACCTGGAGAGGTGGCGAACACCGAGGGACTGCACGGCGGAGGCGCGTTAATGTACGGCGCCGCCGGCGGGGCATTGTTCGACTCTCTGGCGATCGACGGGGAGGGCAACGTGTGCGTGGCGACCCTGTTGACGAGCGGCGTCAGCGTCGTGTCCGCGCAGGGGGCACACCACCCCGAAGGCGGCGTCGAGTTCCTGTACACCGGCGATCCGGTGACGACGAACATCTGCTTCGAAGGTTCGGACTCGAACGTCGCCTACATCACGCTGTCGGCAACCGGTCGCCTTGTGCGCTGCGAGTGGCCGGTACACGGACTCGACCTCGCTCATCGTTCGTAAGCGCGCGGGAGGGCGGGTGTTGTAGGAGGGCGTTGCGGGCGGGTGTTGTACATCAGGGGCGCGATATCGCGCCCCTGAGGTACAACACCTCGTTGTGCGGGCCGGGCCGTGCGGCGGACAGGGCCGCAGCGCAACCGGCAGGGCCGCGGCGGCGCGGCCACTACCCTGGCTCACCGTGACGCAGACGTACTGGGTCGAGACGCTCGGCTGCCCCAAGAACCAGGTTGATTCCGACAAACTCGTCGGCAAGCTGGTCGCGGACGGATACGTGGCGGCCTCCGACGCGTCGCAGGCCGATCTCGTCGTCGTCAACACCTGTGCGTTCATCGAGGAAGCACGACAGGAGTCGATCGACACCGTGCTGGCGTTGAGCGAGGATCGTGCCGAGCACGCCAAAGTGGTCGTCACCGGGTGTATGGCCCAGCGCTACGGCGACGAGCTTGCGGCCGCGCTGCCCGAGGTCGATACCGTCGCCGGGTTCGGTCAGGATTTCATCGATTCCCCCGGCCCTGGCGCGCCCTCATCGCCCCACTCTTCGACCCATTCGTCGAGCCGATCACTCATCCCGGTGTCGGCAGCACCGGTGCCCGAGTTCGACCTGTTGAATCTCCCGCGGCCGGCCGCTTCCGCACCGTGGGCATATGTGAAGATCGCCGAGGGATGCGACCGCAACTGCGGGTTCTGTGCGATCCCCAGCTTTCGTGGACCACAGCGAAGCCGGTCGATCGACAGTGTCGTCGCCGAGGTCGAACAGCTCGATGTCCGCGAGGTCGTGCTGGTCGCTCAGGACCTGGCGGCGTACGGACGTGACCAGGGTAAGGGGGAGCGCAGCATCGTGGCGCTACTCGACCAGGTGGCCCGTCGAGTCGATTGGGTGCGGTTGTTGTATCTGTACCCCTCCGACCTCAACGAGGCGCTCATCGAAGCCATGTTGGGAGCGAGAGTTCCCTATTTCGACCTGTCCCTGCAGCACGTCAGTCGGCCACTGCTTCGCCGCATGCGCCGCTGGGGTGACGGCGACACCTTTCTCGAACGCATCGAGGCCATCCGTTCGATCGACCCCACCGCGGCGTTCCGGTCGAACTTCATCGTCGGGTATCCAGGCGAGACCGAGGCCGACCACGATGCGTTGCTCGAGTTCGTGGAGGCCGCGCAGCTCGACTGGTGTGGGTTCTTCGCGTTCTCCGACGAGGAGGGAACCTACGCGCACGACCTCGACGGCCACATCGACGCGACCTTGATGGGGGAGCGGTTGGCTGAGCTTCGCGAGTTGCAGGACGACATCACCGCGGCGAGGCGTGACGCTCTGATCGGCGAGACGATCACCGTTCTGGTCGACGAACCCGGCGTTGCCCGCAGTTTCCGCGAGGCCCCCGAGATCGACGGCATCGTCGAGGTGCCGGACCACCTCGAAGTCGGCGAGTTTCACGAGGTCACCGTGGTGGGAGCGACCGGACCCGACCTGGTGGCCGACGAGTCGGTGCCGTCGTGAGCGCCGCGAGTTCTCCGACCTCGCCGGCGCCTGCGACTCCACCCATTCCGCCGAAGGGTAATCGCTACGACCCGGCCGACCTGTGGACCCCGGCGAACATCGTCACGCTCCTGCGGGTCGCTGCCGCGCCGCTGGCGTTCTGGATGATGCACGCCACCGAGAACTCCTCGTCGTGGCCGCTTGCGTTCGTGTGGTTCGCGTTGTCGTCGAGCGATTACCTCGACGGCACGCTCGCCCGTAGGCACGGCCCGACCCGCGCTGGTGCGTTCCTCGATCCGCTCGCCGACAAGGTGCTCGTGTGGGGCGGGGTCGGGGTGATGTGTCTGGAAGGCCGGTTCCCGTGGATCGCCTGGGTGCTCATCGTCGGCCGCGACCTCGCCGTGAGCGTGTTTCGTTCGTACTACGCCCGTCGCGGCTTGGCCGTTCCCGCGTCGAAGCTTGCGAAGTGGAAGGCGTTCCTGCAGTTGGCGGCGGTCGGCTGGGTGACGTTGCCATGGACCAACGAGGAACTGTGGCTCGCCGATGTGACGCTGTGGATCGGCATCGCGGCGGGCATTGTCAGCGGAGCGCAGTACTTTAGAGACGGAAGTCGGGCCGCCACCACGATGGCCCGCTGACCGATTGGCGCCGACCGGCTGGCCGGTTGGCCCGCTGACCGGTTGACAGCATCGCTGTCGCCTCGGCGGTATCGCTGCCGCACTACGAAACAACCAGGGGGAACCAGATGCGACACCGCAACGACGAGACGAATGCCGTAAGTACCCGCTTTTCAACCAGGCGCGTCACCTTTGCCGCCGCGCTGGTCGCCGCGCTCGTCGCCGGCGGGTGTGGGGGAGACGACGACTCGGCATCCGACTCCGACGGCGGTTCCGGCGAGGTCACCACGACGACCGCATCGGCCGAGGAAACGACCACCACCGAGGCCCGGGCCGAAACCCTGCGGATTCTCGTCAGCAACGACGATGGCATCGCTGCGGAGGGCATCGCCACGGTCGTCGACGCCTTGCAGGCACTGCCCGACACCGAGGTGGTCGTGTTTGCTCCGGCCGACCAAAAGAGCGGGGCCGGCGGGAGCACGACCGACGGTGAGCTGACCTCGACCGAGGCGACGACGCGCAACGGCGATCCGGGCACCGCGGTGAACGGGTTTCCGGCCGACTCGGTGAACTACGCGTTCGCTCAACCGGGGTTCGAGGCGCCGCACCTCGTCGTCACCGGGATCAACGAGGGGCAGAACCTCGCGGCGTTCGTCGAGTTGTCGGGCACGGTGGGGGCGGCGCGCGCCGCGGTGCGCCAGGGGGTGCCGGCGCTGTCCAGTTCCGCAAGCGGCGGTGAGGTGTTCGACTACAAGACCGCGGCGACCTATGTGGTCGCCTGGGTCGAGGAGCACCGTGAGGCGTTGGTGGCAGGCACCGCGCCGGTCGAGGTGACGAATCTCAACGTTCCGACCTGTCAGACCGGCACCATTCGTGGCGAGGTCACCGTCGAGACCGACTATCAGACGGTCGACGGCGTGATCGCAACGCCGGATTGTTCCTCGACCGAGGAGCCGGGGTCGCTCGACGCTGCAGCTTTCAATCGCGGATTCGTCACGTGGTCGGTGGTGTCGACCGAGCCCGTGCCGAACCCGATCAACACTCCCGCAGGGTGATTACGGCCGCCGCACCCAGGGGAACGCCGATCCTCGCCCGACGAGTCGCCGTCGTCGTGGTGATGGGTGCGAGCGCGCTCGTGGCGGCGGCGTGCAGCGAGGACCGCGAGATCGACCGGTCGGCATTGACGACGACGACGTCGTTCGCGCCGATGCCCTCGGTTGCTCAGCCGGAGGATCTCCAGAACCTCCCGGTGCCCGACGACGACGGTGGGGTGTTGTGCGACGCCGTGCTGGCGTGGGTTTCGGCGGAGGGCCCCGACCCGGTCGGCGGTGCCGGGCCGCTCGGCGATGCGCTGGCGACGTCGGCCGACGCCTTCGAAGCCTCGGTTGTGCCACAGGCCCCGGCATCGTTGCGTTCCGATGCGAACAGCTTTCTCGCGAGCCTTCGCGCTGCGGCGTCGGAGCTGAAGGCCCTGCGTGGAGACTCACGGGATCTCGGCCAGTTGATGCTCGACGGCGAACTCGACGCCTACGAGGCGTACCTTCGCCTCATCCTGCCGACGGCCTATGACCCGGCGGCAACCGAATGGGCGAACGAGTTCATGGCCTGGATCGCATCGCCGTGTGGGCCCAAGCCGGTGTCGTTGGCGTGGGAGCCGGTGCCGACCACCTCCGTGTTCGACTGAGGCGCCGGGCCCGCCCGATCGCGTGGTTGATCGATTCATGACGGTGTAGGGGTAGCCTCCCCACATGCGCGTAGAGGTGGTTGCCATCGGCACCGAGCTCCTGTTGGGGCAGATCGTCGACACGAACTCATCCTGGATCGGCGAGCAGCTCGCTCTCGCAGGGATCGACACCCATTTCCAGGTGAAGGTGGGCGACAACGTGGGCAGGATCGTCACGGCGATCTCCGATGCGTTGGATCGCTCCGATGCCGTCATCTGCTGTGGAGGCCTCGGGCCGACCCACGACGACCTCACCCGCTCGGCGATCGCCGCGGTGATGGGGGTCGAGTTGGAGTTCGACGCCGATCGTGCGGACCTGATCCGTTCGATGTTCGGTGGACGCGGACGCGACATGCCCGACAACAACCTGTTGCAGGCCTACAAACCGGTCGGGGCGCAGTTCATCGAGCAACAACCCGGCACGGCGCCGGGTCTGGTGTGTCCGGTTGCCTGGCCACGTGACGGTGCTCGCCGCGGCGCGGGTGGCGGCGGTGTCGGTGGCGGTGCAGAGTCCGTCCCGACCGTCGACAAGGTCATCTATGCGGTGCCCGGCGTGCCGTGGGAGATGAAGGAGATGCTCGCCGCCACGATCGTCGACGATCTTCGTCGCCGCAGTGGTGAGCATTTCGTGATCGGTAGCCGCGTCCTGCGAACCTGGGGTCAGTCCGAATCGGGGCTCGCCGAGTTGTTGGCCGACCGGATCGCCGAACTCGACGAGCTCGGCAACCCGACGATCGCGCTGTTGGCCTCGGGCGCGGAGGGCCTCAAGGTGCGGGTGACCGCCAAGGCACCGACCGAACAGGAGGCGACCGCGATCCTCGACGAGGAGGAGACGCGGCTGCGACGCATCCTCAGCGAGTTGGTGTTCGGCATCGACGACCAAACCATGGAATCGGTGGTGCTCGACCTGTTGCGCGAGCGCGGCGACACCTTGGCGATCGCCGAGTCGGTGACCGGTGGGTTGGTGTCGTCGCGGCTGGTCGACGTACCGGGTGCCTCGGCGGTCTTTCGCGGCGGGGTGGTGTCGTATGCCTCCGAGGTGAAATTCGACGTGCTGGGAGTTCCGGAAGGTCCGGTGGTGACCCTGGAGGCTGCCGAGGCGATGGCCACGGGTGTGCGCCGGGTGTTGGGGGCGACCGTGGGTGTCGGCATCACCGGAGTCGCGGGCCCCGATCCGGCCGAGGGGCGACGGCCCGGCACGGTGTGCATCGCTGTCGATCTCAACGGCGCGGTGTCCTCCGCGGAGATGCGTCTGCCCGGAGGCCGTCAGCAGGTACGGGAGTTGACCTGCATCTCCGCGCTCGCCATGTTGCGGACGCGACTGGCCACCGCCGACACCTGATCGTTCTCGCGTGCCCTTGCCCGTTCTCCGATAACCAGTGGTCGTGATCACGACCACTGGTTATCGGAGAACGGGCGGGCGGCTGCTCCCGAGATGGCATGGGGAAGAAATGTTGGCGTAAATGCTTGCCAAGAACACCTGTTCGAAACTACGTTCGTGTGAGTTCCCCGGCTTCGCTGTCAGGGGTCATCGGTACGGTCATTGCATCGATATCGCTGCCAACACGGCAGCCCACCACGAACCAGTTGGAAGGAAACAGACGTGGAGCAGCACAAGGCACTCGAAGGCGCGTTGGCACAAATTGAAAAGCAGTTCGGCAAGGGCTCGGTCATGCGGATGGGCGAGAAGACGTCGATGGCGGTCGGCTCGGTCTCGACCGGCGCTCTGAGTCTCGACATCGCACTCGGAATCGGTGGGCTGCCGCGTGGCCGCGTCACCGAAATCTACGGTCCGGAGTCCTCCGGCAAGTCCACCTTGGCCATGCACGTGGTCGCTGAGGCTCAGCGCAACGGCGGAACATGCGCCTACATCGACGCCGAGCATGCGATGGATCCGGCATATGCGGCCCGCATCGGCGTCGATGTCGATCAACTCCTCATCTCCCAGCCCGACACCGGCGAGCAGGCGCTCGAGATCACCGACATGTTGATTCGTTCCGGGGCACTCGACGTGATCGTCATCGACTCGGTGGCCGCGCTCACGCCTCGGGCCGAGATCGAGGGGGAGATGGGAGACAGCCATGTGGGTCTTCAGGCCCGCCTCATGAGCCAGGCCCTTCGTAAGGTCACGGCGAACCTCAACAAGACCGACACCATCTGCATCTTCATCAACCAGCTTCGCGAGAAGATCGGCGTGATGTTCGGCTCGCCAGAGACCACCCCGGGCGGTCGTGCACTGAAGTTCTACAGCTCGGTGCGTCTCGACATTCGTCGTATCGAGTCCATCAAGGACGGCGTCGAGATCGTCGGCAACCGCACCCGGGTGAAGGTCGTCAAGAACAAGGTGGCCCCGCCGTTCAAGCAGGCCGAGTTCGACATCATGTACGGCGCCGGCATCAGCCGCGAAGGGTCGCTGCTCGACATCGGCGTTGAAATGGGCTTCATTAAGAAGTCCGGAGCTTGGTACACCTACGAGGGCGAACAGCTCGGCCAGGGGCGCGAGAACGCCAAGGGCTTCCTCAAGGACAACCCCGAGATCATGGTCGAGGTCTCCGAAAAGGTCCGCTCCAAGCTTGGCCTCGGCGAAGGCGATGCCGACGACGAGCCGATCGACCTGTCGATCAACGCCGACATGCCGGTCACCCTCGACGACTGAGCGTCAGCGCGTCCCTGGTGGCGACGACGGCAGCGGAGTCGTCGCCACCAGCGTTCGTGCCGTCGTCGGCCGGTGCCGGCCGCCACCAATAGCTGGCGCAACGGGCGAGGGTCTGGCGTAGCGGGCGAGGGCTGGCGCGACGGGCGAGGGTCCTCAGGCACGGCACTAGTGTTGAACCCGTGGCGAAGCGCTATGTGATCCGCACCCATGGGTGCCAGATGAATGAGCACGACTCCGAGCGCATCGCCGGGTTGCTCGAAGCCGACGGCATGGAAGCCACCGACTCGCTCGACGAGGCGGATGTCATCGTGCTCAACACGTGTTGCATTCGCGAGAACGCCGACAACAAGTTGTACGGGACCCTTGGTCACCTGAAGTCGCTGAAGGCGTCGCGCCCGGATCTCGAAATCATGGTCGGCGGGTGCCTTGCCCAGAAGGACCGCGACCTGATCCAGCAAAAGGCCGGTCACGTCGATGTGGTGTTCGGCACCCACAACGTTCACCGCGCCGTCGACCTGTTGGAGACCTCGCGCACGTCAGGGCCGATCACCGAGATCCTCGACGAGGCGGTCATCGAAGATCACGAGTTGTTTCCGACTCAGCTCCCGACGGTGCGCGAGGTCGACTACCTGGCCTGGGTCACGATCCAGATCGGGTGCGACAACAACTGCGCGTTCTGCATCGTTCCGGCGGTGCGCGGCACCGAGGTGTCCAAGCCGTTCGGAACGATCGTCGATGAGGTGCGGGCGCTCGCTGCGACCGGCGTCACCGAGGTGACATTGCTCGGGCAGAACGTGAACTCCTACGGGCGCGACATCGCCATGAAACTGCGCGACGGGTTCGACACCGACGAGGTCGCCGCCGCGGGGATCCGGTGGGGTGAAGATCGTCGGGCCCGGTCGTTGTTCGCCGACCTGTTGCGAGATGTGGGCGCCGTGGACGGCATTCGCCGGGTGCGGTACACGAGCCCTCACCCGAAGGATTTCCGCGACGACACGATCGCCGCCATGGCCCAGACCGCTGCGGTGTGTGAACACCTCCACCTACCGCTGCAGTCGGGCAGCGATCGGATCCTGTCGGCGATGCACCGTGGCTACAGCGCCGAACGGTACCTCGCCAAGGTCGCCGCCGCCCGCGCCGGAATCGACGATCTCGCGGTCACCACCGACGTCATCATCGGGTTCCCGGGCGAGACCGACCGCGACTTCGCCGACACCCTCGAGGTGTTTGCCGAGGTCGGCTTCGATTCGGCCTACACGTTCATCTATTCGCCCCGGCCCGGCACCGAGGCCGCCGAGATGAACGATCGTTTCGTCGACCACGCCGTGTCGGTCGAGCGAATGGATCGGCTCCGTGCCGTGCTCGAACGGTCATCGAGAATGCGCAACGAGGCACGCGTCGGGCGCATCGAGGAGGTCATCGTCGAGGGGCCGTCCAAGCGCAACCCCGACCTGCTCACGGGCCGCACCCGGCAGAACAAGCTGGTGCACTTCGCCCCTCCAGAGTCGATCCGACCCGGAAGCTACGCCCTCGTCGAGGTGACCGGCGCCAGCCTGAGCAACCTCAGCGGCGAGTTTCGCGAGATCACCCACGTTCCGACCCATCGCACCCGCATTCCGGTGCTGTCGGCAAACTGAGCTTGGCGTTCGACCCGGTGGGCGACGAGGCGACCGACATCTTGGCGAACCCGGTGGTGGCGATGGCTCCAGGCGAGTCGGGCGCTCCCGGAGAGTCGGGCGGGTCGCACGCTGTTGCGCTGTCCTCGCCCGCTGCCCTCGTGCGGCCCCAGTCGGTGGTCGAGGTGCTCGTCGATTTCATCGCCGCGGTGCATGGGTCGCCGCCACCCGCCGAGTCGCAGACATGGGAGGCGGCCGACGCGCTCGCGCAGGTGGAGGCGCTCGTGGGCAAGGGGCTCGTCGACCCAACGCGATTCGACGAGTCCTATTGCCCACAAAGTGCCGAACAGCTACTGGCGTTGGCCCGCTCGATGTTCGGGCATCTCTCGACGCGGCCAGCGGTCGCCCCGGTGCGGATTCACGGCGACTTCGACCTCGACACGACGCTGATCGACGACGGCCGCATCGTCGGGTGGCGGCAGGTTCCGGTGCGGGTGGGAGATCCCTACGTCGACTATGCGCTGCTGGCACGCCACGTCATCGCCGCGTTCGGCCCTGGAGCGATCCTTGCGGTGTTCGAACGACTCGATGTGGGCGAGATCGACCCGATTCGCCTCGAGTTCTGGGTGTACGTGACCCAACTGCGGGGCGCCGCCGCGGCCGACACAGCGGCCGACACAGCAGCCGACACCGCCACCGGCGACACCGACACCAACACTGGCGCAGCCGCCGCCGACTCAGCGACCGATGGCTGAGCCGGTACCGGGCCCTCGGCGCCTGGTGATTGTTGGAAGCACGGCATCGGGTAAGTCGGCGTTGGCGATGGAGGTGGCCGACGTGTTGGGCGACGCCGAGTTGATCTCGGTGGATTCGATGCAGGTGTACCGCCGCATGGATATCGGCACCGCCAAGCCCTCAGCGATCGATCAGCAGCGGGTGCCTCATCACCTCATCGACGTGCTCGAACCGAGCGAGGATTCCTCGGCCGGGTGGGTGCAGGGCCTCGCCCGCGGAGTCGTGGACGACTTGGCCCAGCGCGGCCGACGCCCCATCTTCGTGGGCGGCACGGGGCTGTATCACCGGGTCGTGGTGGACGACATGGAGCTGCCGGCAAGCTATCCCGAGCTCCGCGCCGAGCTGGAGGCCGCCAACGATTCGGCGGTCGCGGAGGGCCCCGAGGCGGCGGCACGTCACACCGCCGGGTTGTTGCGACGACTTCGCGAGGTCGATCCGCTCACGGCGTCGACCTGCGAGCCCAACAACGCCCGGCGCATGATCCGGGCGCTCGAAGTCAGCCTCGGCAGCGGCCGTCCGTTTTCCTCCTACGGGCCGGGCATGGAGGCCTATCCGCCCAGCGAGGACCTGATGATCGGCCTCGAGGTGCCCAGAGCCGAGATGCTCGACCTGTTGTCGAAGCGGGTCGACGCCATGATGGCCGCAGGGTTTCTCGACGAGGTCGGTGCACTGGCAGCCGAGGACCCGCCGATCGGGGTGACGGCGCGTCAGGCGCTCGGCTACCGCGAGTTGTTGCGCCACGTGCGCGGAGAATGGACCCTCGACCACGCGGTCGCTGAAACGGTGCTTCGGACCCGCCAGTTCGCGGTTCGTCAACATCGGTGGTTCCGGCGCGATCCCCGCATCGTGTGGCACTCCGCACCCCTTGGCGATGCGGCGAAAACCGCTTCGTTGGCCCGTTGGATCGCCGGTACGCTCGGTGCGACATGACTGATGTGCTTCGCCTGACCAAGGCCCATGGACTGGGCAACGACTTCCTGGTCGCCCTCGAATCGGACAACCCTCAGCGGCTCGACCGTTGTGTGGCCGACCCGTCGATCGCCGTGTTGTTGTGCGACCGTCGCCGGGGCATCGGCGCGGACGGCGTCTTGTACGGCCGAACCGGAGCCGCTGGAGCCGCGGGTGCCGCGGGTGCCGCCGGAGCCGCGGGTGCCGATCTCGAGATGGTCCTGCACAACGCGGATGGATCGGTCGCCGAGATCTCGGGCAACGGCATCCGCTGCCTGGCCCAGGCGTACCTTCGGGCCTCGGGTCGACGCGAGGGCGACGTGGTGATCGACACCGCGGCGGGGCGCCGGGTCCTGTCGAGTGCGCCGACCGAACGGCTCGCGGTCGACAACCTGCGCGTCGACATGGGATCGGTGCTCGCCGGGCCGCCGTTGGCACCGAGCGCTTCGGGTTGGGGTGCGATTCACGTCGCGAGTGCGAGCGTCGGCAACCCCCACATCGTCTTGCACGTCGAGTCGGTGGACGGCATCGACATCGCCTCGGAGGGGCCGCGCCTCGAAGCCGACGTTGCGGGCGGGGTGAACGTTCACTTCCTAAGCGTCGAGGGCCCCGACACGATTCGGCTGGTGCACTGGGAGCGCGGCGCCGGGGTGACCGAGGCCTGCGGTTCGGGGGCCACGGTGTCGGCGTTCCTGGCGAATCAGTGGGGCCTCGTCGGAGCGGAGGTGTCGGTGCGTATGCCTGGCGGTGAGGCGACCATCGATCTGCGAGAGGCGGCCGAGGGGCGGATCCATCTCACCGGCGAGGCGGTGCACGTCGCCACCGTCGAGGTCGACCTCGATGCGCTCGTCGATGCCGCGAACGATGCGTCGACCACCGACGCCGAGGTTGCGAATGCATCCTGACCAGACCCGCCCCGAGGACCAGACCGGTCCAGACGCTCACGCGAACGGCTTCGACGAGGAGCGTCCGGGCCAGGCGTACCCCGCCGACCCGGCGAATCCCGCCGATCCGAACGACTCGCACCGCGGCGCGTTCGGCGAATTCGGCGCCACGACCAGCGCGTTCATCGACCGGTCCTTTCGCGAGCGCATCGTGCTCGTCGGCGTGTCGTTTCCGCCCTACGACGACGAGCGCACCGAGGAGAATCTCGACGAACTGGCACGCCTGGTCGACACGGCAGGTGCCGACGAGGTCGGCCGCATCGTGCAGCGGCGCCACAGCCCCGACCCGGCGACCTACATCGGGTCGGGCAAGGTCGAGGAGGTCAAGGCCCTCGCCGAGTATTACGACTGCGACACCGTGGTGTTCGACGATGAGCTCACCCCCGCGCAGCAGTACAACCTGGAACGGCTGCTCGGTCGTACTGCCATCGATCGCACCGCGGTCATTCTCGACATCTTCGCCCAGAACGCGTCGAGCCTCGAGGGTAAGGCCCAGGTCGAGTTGGCGTTGTTGAAGTACCGCCTGCCGCGGCTGCGTGGCAAGGGTCGCTCGCTGTCCCAACAGGGATCCTCGGGCGGTGCCGGCGGAGCGAGCGGCACCCGTATCGGCACCCGTGGCCCCGGCGAAACCCAGCTCGAGGTCGATCGTCGTCGGCTGGTTCGTCGGGTCCACAAACTCGAGGCGCAGCTCCGCGAGATCGCTCACGTGCGCTCGACCCAACGCAAGGCCCGGCGGCGCAGTCAGCTCCACAACATCGTCATCGTCGGCTACACCAACGCCGGCAAGTCGACCCTGCTCAACCGGCTCACCGACTCGGGAGTGCTCGTCGAGGACCGGCTCTTCGCGACCCTCGATCCGACGACGCGACGGCTGCAGTTGCCAGGCGGTGAGTCGGTGTTGTGCACCGACACCGTCGGATTCGTTCGCAAGTTGCCCCACCAGCTCGTCGAGGCGTTCAAATCCACCCTCGAGGTCGCCAACGACGCCGACCTTCTGGTGCACGTGGTCGACAGTTCTGCGGTCGACCCGCAGGCCCAGATCGACGCGGTTCACGAGGTGTTGCGCGACATCGACGCCGACGACGTGCCCGAATTGTTGGTGTTCAACAAGTGCGACGTGTCGCCCGAGGCGCGGCAGTTCGCCGATCTCGCCGACGGTGCGGTCGCCATCTCGGCGGTGACCGGTGAGGGGGTCGACGAGTTGTTGAGGGTGATCGGGGAGCGGCTGCGGGCGCTCGCTGCGCCGGTCGAGCTGGAGATCCCCTACGACCGCGGCGACCTGATCGCTGCGGTGCATCGCAGCGGCGAGGTGCTGTCGAGCACTTCGGGTGAGACCTCGATGCGTTTACGCGCCAGGCTGGCCGATTCCGAGGTGGCCAGGTTCGCCCCCTACCTCGTGGACGAGGCGGCCGCCGCCAACGGGGCAGCGACAAAGGCAGTGTCATGACCGGGTTTGTTCCTCCGCCCTATCCCTATGACCGGCTCGCTCCCGTCATCGATGCCGCCCGGGGCCACGACGGGGGAGCGGTGGATCTGTCGATCGGGACTCCATGCGATGCGCCGCCGGCGGTGGTGCTCGAGGCGATGGCATCGTCGAACGCCGAGCGTGGCTATCCGGCGTCGATCGGCTCGCCGGCCTACCGCGAGGCGGCGTCTCGTTGGGTGGCGCGCCGACTCGGCGCCGAGGTCGGGCCCGAACACCTCGCTGCGTGCGTGGGCACCAAGGAGTTCGTGGCGGGGTTGCCACACCTGTTGAAGCTTCGCCGACCCGACCGCGACACGGTGTTGTACCCGGCCGTTTCGTATCCGTCCTATGAGATGGGCGCGATTCTGGCGGGGTGTCGTGCCGTGGCCGTGCCGGTCGATGAGCACTGGCGAATCGACCTGTCGGCGATCAGCGCGCAGGACGCGGCGCGAGCGCTGTGTCTGTGGGTGAACACGCCGGGCAATCCGGCGGGCGGGCTCGACGATCTGGGCGCGGCCGCGGCGTGGGGGCGAGCCCACGACGTAGCGGTGTTTTCCGACGAGTGTTATGTGGAGTTCACCTGGAACGGGCCGAGGCGCACGATTCTGAGCCATGGCCTCGACGGGGTGGTCGCGGTGCATTCGCTGTCGAAGCGGTCGAACTTCGCGGGGGCGCGTGCCGGGTTCTATGCGGGCGACCCCGAGCTGGTGGAGTACCTGTCGGAGATCCGCAAACACCAGGGCCTGATGGTGCCCGGGCCGGTGCAGGCGGGTGCGATCGCGGCGTGGGATGACGACGCACATGTCGATGCTCAGGCGCAGATCTACCGGTCGCGCCTCGAGCGACTGATCGGCCAACTGGCCCGCCTCGGCGTCGATGCTTCGATGCCGGAGGGCGCGTTCTACCTCTGGGTGCCGGCCCCGAACGGCGACGCCTGGGCGCTGGCCCAGCGCCTGGCGGTCGAGGTCGGCATCGTGTCGAGTCCGGGGGAGTTCTACGGCGAGCAGGCGGCAGGGTTCGTGCGCATCGCCGCGGTTCAGCCGGACGCTCGACTCGATCTCGTCGACGCCCGACTCGATGCGCTGGGCGGTTCGGGGCTGGGCGGTTCGGAGCTGGGCCGATGAGCGTCGGTTCCTCGCCGTTGTCTTCGTCCTCGCCGTTGTCGACCGACGCCGTCGAGGTTCGCGACGTGTTCGGATTGACCGCGGCGATGGTGGCGGTCGCGTCGGAGAGTTTCGACGAGGCGCATCTCGCCGATCTGATCGAGGCCGAGTTGCGGCTGCTCGATCACCTCGACGTCATCCGGGTCGGCGACAACGTCGTGGCCCGCACGAATTTCGGGCGGTCCCAGCGGTTGGTGCTCGCCGGCCACACCGACACGGTGCCGGCGAACAACAACTTTCCCGGCCACATCGCCGTCGACCCGGATACCGGCGATGACGTGCTGCACGGGGTCGGTTCCGCCGACATGAAGGGCGGCCTCGCGGTGATGTTGGCCTCGGCTCGGCTGCATCGAGATCCCGGCGTGGACCTGACCTATGTGTTCTACGCACGCGAAGAAGTCGCCGCGGTGCACAGCGGCCTCGGCGAACTGTTCGAGGCGATTCCCGAGTGGCTCGAAGGCGACCTCGCCCTGCTCGGCGAACCCACCGACGGCGAGGTCGAGGCGGGATGCCAGGGCACGATGCGGGTGTCGGTGACGTTGGCCGGCAGGCGGGCACATCCGGCGCGGGCCTGGATGGGCCGAAACGCTGTGCATCGCGCCGGGGCGTTGCTCGTGGCCCTCGACGCCTACGAGCCGCGGCGGCCGATGTTGTCGGGCTGTCAGTTTCACGAGGCGTTGTTGGCGCTGTCGATCGAGGGGGGTGTGTCGGGCAACGTCGTTCCCGACGCGGTGACGATCATGATCGGCCACCGCTTCGCCCCGGATCGCACCATCGCCGAGGCCGAGGCGCATGTGCGAAGCGTCGTCGAGCCGTTCCTGGAGGAGGGCGATTCCTTTGAGGTGGTCGACGCTGCCTCGGCCGCCGCTCCGGCCACCGATCATTCTCTGCTGGCTACGCTCATCGAACGCAACGATTTGATGGTCGGAGCCAAGCTCGGGTGGACCGACGTCGCACGCTTTGCCGAACGAGGCGTTCCCGCAGCGAACTTCGGGCCGGGCGTTGCGCTGGTGGCCCACACGGCGGGGGAATACGTGACCCGAACCTCGGTGGAACGGACCTGGGAGGCCCTCGACGACTTGGTGAACAACCCGGAGTGAGCCTGGTCGCCGCCGGCCGCTGCGACGCTGCGCCGCTGTCGCCGCGCCGCTGATCGCACCGTCCGCGTCAGCTGATCGCTGAGCCGTTGCGATGAGCCGTTGCGATGCGTGCTGGCGATCGTGGGTAATCCACGTCGGTGCCGGGACGGTTCGGTAGCCTCGGCCACAAGACCTAAGGAGCAGCGAGTGGTAGCACCGCAGAAAATCAAACCGTCGACCGCCGGCATCTGGATCGGATTGGTCCTGCTCGTTCTCGGCCCGGTCGGCTGCATATCCGGAGCCGGCTACGCCGCGGTGAAGATCTTCGGAGAACTGTCGGATATCCCGTCGAGCCTGCGTTCCGACGTGCCCTCGGAGTTTTCGGTCGAACTCACCGATGTCTCCGGCGGGTTCATCGTCGGGATCGGCCCGGCGGGGAGCGACCCGTCGGTGGTCGATGTCGAGTTGATCGACCCCTCCGGTGAGATCGTTCCGGTGAGCTACCAGGGAAATGCCGACCTCACGACCGAATTCAACGGTCGCAGTTATTCATTGTTGGCGACATTCGGCGAACTGGAGAACGGGACCTATACCCTTCGCTCGGAGGGCAGTTCGCGCTTCGAGGTGGGTATCTCCAATGTCGACTTGAGCATCCTGGGAATGGACGTGGTCCCTGCGGTGATGCTCTCCGCGGGCCTGGGCATTTTGTTGTTCCTGATCGGGACGATCCTGGTAGTGGTCACCACCATCCGGCGCAGCAACGCCAAGAAGCGCAGTGGGTACGGAGGCGGCGGACCGGGTGCGCCGTCCTACACGGGGCCGATGCCGACCGCAGGCTACGGCGGCCCGGGTCAGGGTGCTCCGGGTTATGGGGCTGCGGGCTACGGAGTTCCGGGCCAGGCCGCTCCGGGATACGGCGGTCCAGGCCAGGGTGCTCCGGGATACGGCGGTCCAGGCCAGGGTGCTCCGGGATACGGGGCCCCATCTCCGTACGGGAACCCGCCTGCCCCGCCAGCACCTGGAGCACCGCCTGCGCCGTCCGTGCCTGGGGCGCCGCCCGCACCCGGGGCGTTCGGCGCTCAGCCTCCGTACGGCGCCCCTGCTGGCGGCGGCTATCCGGTCGATCCGGGCTCACCTCAGCCCCCGATCGCGCCGTCGGTCGGCGTGGCGGCGGATCCGCAGAATCCGCTCCCGGCGTTCGGTTCGGCTCCTGACCCGGAGGCCTCGCCGTGGTCGATGGACACGCCAATGTCTGAGGCCGCTGACGCCCCGGTCGCCCCGGTCGCCCCGCAGGCACCGCCGGTGCCCGAGGCTCCGGTCGCTTCGCCGTTCGATCAGCCCGCGCCGCCGGCGTCACCCTTCGATCCGCCCGCACCGCCAGCCGAGAACGACGGCTCGCAACCTCCACCTTCACCCTGGGGTTGACCCGCGGTCGGGGCGACACGACGAGGCCCAGGTCGGTGCTGGCGTAGGCTGTCGCCGTTCGTGAATCAGGCCCGTGTCGGTGCCGCCGCGCGTTCGACGCGCCGACACCGACGCCTTGTCGAAGGAGTTTTCTGTGTCCACCAGGTCGTTCTCAACCGCCGATGCTGCCAAGGCACACCTCGCCGAGTTGCAGGCTGCCGCGGGCTGGCGGGCTCCGGCCGCATATGGCCTCGGGGTGGCCACGATGTCGAACGCCGGTGACGGGTCGAAGGTGCTCGACACCTATTTCCCGGCGCCGAACTGCGGGGAGAACGCCGGGTTCATCGCGTTGGCCCTCGACGTTCTGGGTGCAGACGCCGGTGCCGGAACCCATGAGGTGAACGGCGAGGCGATCGATGAGATCCTCGGTGCGCTCGAGCCGATCATCTCCGACGGCGGCACCCACCCCAACGCCGATGCCGCCAGGACGCTTCGTAGCGTGGCCCAACCGGCTCACGCAGCGGTGCGCAAGCAGGTGGTGCTGACCGTCATCGAGCGCCTCGACGCGGCGCCGGTCGACACCCACGACGTGTTCTTGCGCCTGCACCTGCTGTCGACCTGCAAGGTGCGCCCCCACGGCCTGAGCCTCGAAGGGCAGTTCGGCTTGTTGAACAACGTCGTGTGGACCGATCGCGGCCCGTTCGACCCTGACACCTTCGAAGCCACCCGCGCCCGGCTGCGCGCGGCCGGCGAGCCCGTGACCGTGCTGGGAATCGACAAGTTTCCGAACCTCGTCGACTACGTCGTGCCGGCCGGTGTGCGTATCGCCCACGGAGCTCGGGTTCGTCTCGGCGCCTATCTCGGCGAGGGAACGACCGTGATGCACGAGGGGTTCGTGAACTTCAATGCCGGAACCGAGGGTCCGGCCATGGTGGAGGGGCGTATCTCGGCGGGGGTTTTCGTCGGCGCGAATACCGATATCGGTGGAGGCGCGTCGATCATGGGCACCCTGTCGGGAGGCGGGAAAGAAGTGGTATCGATCGGTTCGGGCAGCCTGCTTGGCGCCAATGCCGGAATCGGCATCAGTCTGGGTGACAACTGCGTGGTCGAGGCCGGCCTCTACGTCACCGCCGGGACCGTGGTGGAACTGCCCGATGGATCGACGGTGAAGGCGGCGGCGCTGAGCGGTCGCAGCGACATGTTGTTCCGCCGCGACAGCCGGCGCGGAGCCGTCGTGATGCTGCCCCAAACCGCCGAATGGGGCGGGTTGAACACCGACCTGCACAGCAACGCCTGAGCACATGGTTCGCCTCTGGGCGGTCGGTTCGCCTGGTCGCCCGACGAGTCTGAGCGCCCGGTGCACCCGAGCGCCTGAGTTCCCGATGCGACGAGCGCCCGGCGCGACGATGACCGCCCGAGGTGTGGCCTCGAACGGTCATCGCGCTTGCGTCTGGTGCCCGCGACCGCTCGCACCGCGGCGCTTGCGGGGCCGGGAGCGGTCGCGACGACGGGGAGAGCCGTCGTTACAGCTTGCGCAGGACGGTCACGACCTTGCCGTAGATCTCCACCGAATCGGCGGGGAAACGGCGGGGTTCCATGGTCGAGTTGGCGGGCGACAACACGACCTCGGACCCCTCGAATCGGATGTTCTTGACCGTGCCCAGTTCGTCGTCGACCCCGGCGACCACCGTGTCGCCGCTTTCCGCGGTGGCCTGCTGGCGCACCACGACGAAGTCGCCGTCGAAGATGCCGGCTTCGATCATCGATTCGCCGCGGACCCGCAGCATGAACAGGTCTCCGGAGCCGGTGAACTGCGCCGGCAGAACGAGGGTGTCTTCGATGTTCTCCTCGGCGATCACGCCGTAGCCTGCAGCGACATCGCCGACGAGCGGCACCGACACGATGCCTGCGGCAATGCCGGACGTATCGACGGTGACCTGAATTGCACGAGGCTTGGTCGCGTCGCGTCGCAGGTAGCCGAGCCGCTCGAGGGAGGACAGGTGGGAGTGCACCGTCGAGGGCGAGCTGAGATTCTCCGCCGCGCAGATCTCGCGAACCGACGGTGGATAGCCACGCTCGCGAACGGTGCGTTCGATGTACTCGAGAATGGAATGCTGCCGCTTGGTGAGCGGTGGCATCTCATCGCTGGGTGGGGGGTTGGTCGCCGTAGCCATTGGGGCCTCCTGTGGGCGGTGGTTCGAACAGGCGTTCCGAGCATAACACGTTTCCACAAACGCGCGTTCGATATTTCAAAAACGAACAGTTGTTCTTGACATCGAACGATCGTTCGTGCCAATCTGCGAACAATCGTTCGAAGCACGTACGAGTGTTCGTGGCTTCGAAGTATCCGCACCGATGTGCCTCTCGCAGACGGTGTCGACGCCAGGCGTCGGCGCTTCGTTGTCAGGGGTCGACTGGAGACTGTTTCCCATGGCTGCTTCTTTCACCACCAACTCCTCCGCACGCTCCGCCTCCGCCGTCATGTCGCCGGTGGTCGCCACCTCGGCCCGGCTCGCCTCGGGCCCGACGTTGCGGTTCACACCCGACGATGCGGCCCAACGCCGGCTCGTTCGAAACGACGAGGCATTGCGTCGCACCTACCTGCGTCGGCGCCTCACCCTTGCGGTCCTTGCGCTGGTGGCGGTGTTGTTCGTCGCTGCGGCGCTCAACGGCGGCAACGCCGAGGCCACGCTCGACGAGTCGGCTTCGCCGTCGTCGTACGTCGTGCGTTCAGGCGACACGATGTGGAGCATCGTCACCGAACTCGGCTACACGGGCGATCGTCGCGAGGCGGTCTCGGTGCTCGCCGAGGCAAACGGGGGCAGCACCGATGTCGTCGCGGGCCAACGATTGACCGTGCCGGCCATCCTCGGGTCGGTACGCTGAGGGGGCGTCGTCGCCGTCCGGCAGACGTCACCCGCTGCGCAGATACCGCAACAGGAGGGTGCCATCGTGATGGATGAAGCCACGATCCAAGCTCAACGCGGTGGGCGACTCGCCGGGGCCGGTCACCGTGCGTATGGCGTCGCCCGACACGATGGTGGCAGCGATGGTGAAATCCCACTCGTCGATCAGGTCGGCGGCGGCGAATTGCCCCAGGAGGTTCGGCCCGCCCTCGCACAAGATGGTGGAGCATCCCAGCGCGGCAAGTCGATCTACCAGCATCGTCGGGTCCACCGAGTCGGCTCCGCACCGGATCACATCGAAGCGTTCGTCAGCGAGGTCGGGGGCGGCATCGGTGGTGGCGATGATCGGACGAAACTGCGGGTTGTCGGTCGTGGGGGATGGCAGCTCGCCGATCAGGCGGTCAGCGTCGGGCACACCGCCGCGAGAGGTGACGATGCACAGCCGTGGGCGCGGGGCCTTGCCGTGAGCTCCACGCCAGTCGCCTGCGACTCCGTGCGGAGCGCGCGGCAGTCGGTAGCGTTCGGCCAACACGGTGGCCGAACCGGCGACGATGACGTCGCTTCTGGCCCGAAGCGCCGCGAAGATCACCTTGTCGCCGGCGCCTCCGAGCGATCCCGACAGCCCCTGAACCGCCGCCGCCCCGTCGAGGGAGGTGACCATGTTGCACATGACCCATGGCCGGCCGTCGGCGCGGATCCGGGCCTCGGCCATCACCAACTCGATCACCGCGTCGTCGGTGAGGTCGCTGGTGAGTGTGGGCGAACCGTGACGGGTCAGCAGGTGCATGAGAATTTTTCTCCGAGAAGTTGTCCCCGAACTCCATCCACAGCGGGTGGGGACGGACACGAACAAACTGGTGCATCGGTGGCCCCGGTGCGGGGCCAGATTCTTGGCTCGACTGTAGGTCAGGGTGGCGGCGTCGGCCCGCGGGCCCAGGCACAGGGTGCGTCGAGCGAGCTGTCTATCCCCAAGCGATGTCGTTTGTTCCGCCCATTTCCACAGTTATTCACACGTTGTCCCACTTTTGCCTCACAGGACCGCCTTCCTAGGGTCTGGGCACGGACCGTGGTGTGCGCACCTGGATTGGTGGCTTCGTCTTGTTGCCGGTGGCGATCAAGGCGGGTGCTGGAGAACTTCGACCGATGGGTCACGCCGAAGGGCGAGCCTTGGTCACCCTCTCTGCCCGGGTGCACACGCCGCGTTCCCATGTCTTCGACCAGAACCTTGTCGCCGAATCCCTCCACGCCGTCGACGAGCCGCTTTCGTATCAGTGCGCAACGTGGGCGCATTCAAGGAGTCCGACCATGTCGCTGACCGAACAACACGTTGGGCTTGGCCTTCGCCGCGTCTTCACCACCGAAGGAGTCGACCCCTACGACACCCTCGAGTGGGGCCTGCGCGACGCTCGAATCCTCGACTACCGCGACGGTTCGGTGGCCTTCGAACAGAACGGCGTGGAGTTTCCGCTGTCGTGGTCGGTCAATGCCTCCAACATCGTCGCCCAGAAGTACTTCCGCGGCACCCCCGGAACCCCCGAGCGCGAGTGGAGCCTTCGCCAGGTCATCGACCGCGTAGCCGACACGATCACGGGCTGGGGAGACCGCGACGGGTACTTCGGTTCCGATGCCGAACGGGAGATCTTCCGAGACGAACTGACCCACGTGCTCGTCACCCAGAAGGCGTCGTTCAACAGTCCCGTCTGGTTCAACATCGGTGTTCCGAACGTGCCAAATCAGGCGTCCGCGTGCTTCATCTTGTCGGTCGACGACTCGATGGATTCCATCCTCAACTGGTATCGGGAAGAGGGCATCATCTTCAAGGGCGGTTCGGGTGCCGGGGTGAACCTGTCGCACATCCGGGCCTCGAATGAGCTGTTGGGCGGAGGAGGCAGTCCGTCCGGTCCGGTGAGCTTCATGCGCGGGGCCGACGCCTCGGCCGGAACCATCAAGTCCGGGGGTAAGTCGCGGCGGGCGGCCAAGATGGTGATCCTTGACGTCGATCACCCCGACATCATGGAGTTCGTCACGTGTAAGTCGCGTGAGGAGGAAAAAGCTCGCGTGCTGCGCGACGCCGGCTTCGACATGGACCTCGACGGTGCCGACTCCTACAGCATCCAATACCAGAACGCGAACAACTCGGTGCGGGTGAGCGACGAGTTCATGGCAGCGGTGGAGGCCGACGAACAGTGGACCCTGACCGGGCGTCGCACCGAGTCGGCCAACCGTACCGTGAGCGCACGCGAACTGATGCGTGCCATCGCATTGGCCGCATGGGACTGCGCCGACCCCGGCATTCAATACGACTCGACCATCAACCGTTGGCACACCGCGTCGGTGACGGGGCGGATCAACGCCTCCAATCCCTGTTCGGAGTACATGCACATCGATAACTCGGCGTGCAACCTGGCGAGTCTGAACCTGCTGTCGTTCCTCGGCCCCGACGGGGTCTTCGACGTCGAACGCTACGAGGCGGCCATCGAGATCGTGTTCATCGCCCAGGAAATCCTGGTGGGCAACGCCGACTACCCAACCGAGGCCATCGGTCGCAACACCCGCCGTTTCCGCCAGCTCGGCATGGGTTACACGAATCTCGGCGCGCTGCTGATGGCCCTCGGGTTGCCCTACGACTCCGACGGGGGGCGCGCCTGGGCCGCTGCGGTCACGGCGCTGATGTCGGGCCACGCCTATGCGACCTCGGGCAAGCTCGCCGCCCGCATGGGGCCATTCGCCGGATTCCACGAGAACCGCGAGCCCATGCTTCGGGTGCTCGGAATGCACCGTGAGGCGGCCGAGCACCTCGACTCCGACGTCCTTCCGGCCGAGTTGGTCGAAGCCGCGCAGCGTTCGTGGGCGGTCGCATGCGAGCTCGGCAACGAGGTCGGGGTGCGCAACAGCCAGGCGACCGTGTTGGCCCCGACCGGCACGATCTCGTTCATGATGGATGCCGACACCACCGGCATCGAACCCGACCTCGGCCTCGTCAAGACCAAGAAGCTCGTCGGCGGCGGAACGATGAAGATCGTCAACCAGACGATCCCGCGTGCGCTCACGAACCTCGGCTACACCGAAGACGAGGCCGACGAGATCGTCGCCTACATCGCGGAGCATCACTCGGTGTTGGGTGCGCCGCACCTCAAGGCCGAACATGTCGCGGTGTTCGCCTGTTCGATGGGCGACAACGTCGTGCACTACTCGGGGCACCTGGCGATGATGGCCGCGACGCAGCCGTTCCTGTCCGGCGCAATCTCCAAGACGGTGAACACCCCCGAGTCGACCACGGTGGAGGAGATCGAACAGATCTACATCGATGGCTGGAAGCTCGGCCTCAAAGCGGTGGCGGTGTATCGCGACAACTGCAAGGTCGGCCAGCCGCTGTCGACCGGCAAGGCGAAGCCGGTGGGCGCGGTCGAGGCCGCAACCCAGGCCGTCGAGACGATCACCGTGGTCAAACACGAACCGGTGCGTGAGCGTCTGCCACGGGCCCGCACCTCGAAGACCTTCGAGTTCCGCGTGGCCGACTGCAAGGGGTTCGCCACCATCGGCGAGTACGCCGACGGCCGCCCGGGCGAGCTGTTCGTGAGGGTCTCGAAGCAGGGGTCAACCCTTGCGGGCATCATGGACGCCTTCGCGATCGCGGTGAGCCACGGCCTGCAATACGGGGTGCCGCTGTCGGCCTATGTCAACGCGTTCGTCGGGATGCGTTTCGAGCCGGCGGGCATGACCGACGATCCCGACCTTCGCCTGGCTTCGTCGCTAATGGACTACCTGTTCCGGCGTATCGCCCTCGATTACCTGCCCTATGAGGAGCGGGCGTCGATTGGGCTGTTCAGCGTGTCCGAGCGCACCCAACCCACGCTTCCCGGAGTGGAAGAGGCGGTCACCGAGACGAACCAGGGCCACGAGTTGCCGGCCGATCCGCCCTCGTCGCAGCTCGGGTTGTCGGTCGACCTGCGGTCGGTCGACGAGACGCCGGTCGCCAGCGCCGATGCGCCGTTGTGCATGCAGTGTGGTGTGAAGATGCAACGTGCAGGGTCGTGCTACGTCTGTCAGGAGTGCGGGCAGACCAGCGGCTGCAGCTGAACGCCCACTCGTTCTGTAGGTAATCGCGGTTGCTATAGCCACCGCATTTACCTACAGAACGGGTGTCGCAACGAAAGACGCCAAGCGCCTGGCTGCCACCTAGCCGACGAGATCGAGACGCCACCACTCGACGGAGCGGCGGAATCCGGCGGCGTCGAGCGCTTTGTCGAGCCGGTCTTCGCCGGCGCCGACTGCGATGGCGATGCGTGAGTCGTCATCGTCGGTGCGGGCGGGGTCGCCGAGTTTCACCAGGAGGCGGGTCAGTGCGGCAGCGTCGGGGGCGATCACCGGATCGAGCAGGGCCACGACCTCGAGGGGAACCGCAGCGTCGAAGGGCATCATCGTGGCGGTTTGCCAGGCTCCGGCGTCTTCGGTTCGCAGGTCACGTCCGGGCCGAAGGGGACGATGGCCGTGCAGGTGGGGCAGTGGCAGCCCCTGTTCGTACTCGTCGTTGATCCGCACGATGCCGCGACGGCGAATCATCGTCCAGCAGTCGAGTTGGAGCGATGCCCGACGAAGGGCAGCTGCCCGTTCGGGCCGTTCGGGGCTGGCGGGCACGGCCACGCTGGACACCCCGTTGCGGACCAGGCGGTCGGCCGCCGCGCTCAGCAGGAGTGGAACGAGGTGATCCTCGTCCGCGGAGCGACGAACGTCGACCACGTCCGCCGCCCAGTGGCCGGTGGGCGATTCGACCGGGCGCAAACACAGTGCGGCCGAGAGACCTTCGACAAAGGGGTCATCGACGACGAGCGCGACGTTGGGGCCTCGCAGAATCCGGCCGACCACCGTTTCGGCCCGGCCGCGGGCGGCGGGCGAGTGCCGCGACAACAGTGCCACGATCCCGGCGGTGTCGTCGGGGGTGGCGGAACGGAGTCGCTGTCGCAGGGGTCGTTGGTGATGGTCCATGAGCCTCTCGAATCGGCGAAGCGCTGTGTCCACTCGCACCGGCTCCAGGTATTCAGTTACCGCCTCGGATCCGATCTGTCAAAGGTCCGTCGCCGGTTCTTTGAGGTCGCGGTGGGGTCGCGGGCGTGTCGCGGGCGAGGCTGGGAGGACCCGGGAACCAACGGCACGCGGGCAAGCCGTGACGACCGATACACCGTCTGGGCGGATTCCGCTCGAAAAATGCGGCACAATAGAGGGGTCGTACCCGGTGGTGCGTCCGATTGGCTGGGTGGTCCGATGTGTGGCACCCTCGGCCCGGCTGGGTCCGATGTGGCCCCGAGAGCTTCGAGGAGTAAGTCGTGTTTGATGTCGGAGATCGCGTTGTTTATCCCCACCACGGCGCTGCAATCATCGTCGACCGTGAGTCGCGAGAGTTCCAGGGAGAGACCACCGATTACCTGGTGTTGAAGATGGCTCATGGCGATCTGACGCTGATGGTGCCGGTCGACAAGGCGGACGAAGTCGGCATGCGTCCGCCCATCGGCAACGAAGAGGTCCAGGATCTGTTCGAACTGCTGGGTAAAAAGGACATCCGCGAGCCGGCCAACTGGAGCCGCCGCTTCAAGAACCACCAGGAGAAGCTGAAGTCGGGCGACGTCTATCAGGTCGCCGAGGTGGTGCGGAACCTTGCGCTTCGCGACCAGAGCAAGGGGCTGTCGGCCGGCGAGAAGTCGATGTTCGTGAAGGCTCGTGGAGTGCTGGTGTCGGAGTTGAGCTTCGCACTCGACGTCACCGAACAAGAGGCACTCGACCGGGTTCAGGCCACGCTGTCTTGAACCTGAGCCGCCGTCCCCGCGTCGGCTCCGGTCCGCGTCCCGATCGCGGCTCCCGTCCCGATCACGGATCGCGCCCCGGCCGCCGCGTCGATGAACGCCGTCGGCGCGGTCGTGGATGGGTGTTGGCGGGGGTGTTGGCGGCCGGTTCGATGATGAGTGGGTGCACGGCTTCGCGCCCGGACCCCTCCGGTGCGGAGGGCCCGGCGACCACCGCCGTGCGTTACTCCCGCGACGTCGAGGGAATCGTGGCGTCGCTGAGCGATCTACTGAGTAACGACGGCTCCGACCTGAGCCATTGGGCGCCGCCGGAGGATCAGGCGAAGTGCGGAGCCGAGCGCCTGGTGCGCCAATTCACCGCGAACGGGTTGCTCGACCGGGGCTTCGACCCCAACGACGCGACGCTGGTTTTGGAGTTCACTTCGCAGGACCGCACGGCCGCGATCAACGTGTTGATCGGTTGTATCGATTTCGAAACCGGGTACACGTCGTTGTTGTCGTCGTACGAGAAGATGTCGGTGGCCGAGGCGGCCTGTGTCGGTTCGGGGATGCGCAGACTCGGAATCGACCGCGACATCGCAGGATCGTTGGTCGACGGTGCAGCACCGGATCCGTTGGCGAACGGTCAGCGTTTCGGGCAGGGGATGAGCGAGCTCGCTACCCAATGTCTGGCGACCAGCACACTGTCGGACCAACGTCTGAGTCTTCCGCCGCCGGCACCCGCCGATGCTCCGAGGGTCGAGCGGTCCGAGGAGGTGACCTCAACCACCGCGGCGTCGCCCGGAACCGGCCCCGATTTGCGAGGCATCGTGCCCGGCGGCCCCCTCGACACATCGAACTGAGCGCGGGCCTAAGCTGGCTCGGCATCTCACCGAGGAGACCACCGTTGCTGTCGTCGATTCCCAGTCCGAGTTCGAACACGATGCCGGTGATCGGGCTTCACTACTACGGGGTCATGATCGCCCTCGGTGTGCTCGCAGCGGTGATGCTGGCTCGGGCGCGGTGGCGTGCGGCGGGCCATGACCCCGACGAGATCGCCGACATTGCGGTGTGGGCGGTGCCCGCGGGGCTGATCGGCACCCGCGTGTACCACGTCATCACCGATTTCGATAAGTACCGCGACAACCTCGGCCAGATTTTCGCCATCTGGAACGGCGGGTTGGGGATTCCCGGCGGCATCTTGTTCGGGGTGATCGCCGGTGTCTGGGCGGCTCGTCACTACGGCATCGATGTGAACCGGGTGGCCGATGCGTGCATCCCGGGTCTGCCGCTGGCGCAGGCGATCGGCCGGCTCGGCAATTACTTCAACCAGGAGCTGTTCGGGCGTCCGACCGACGTGCCGTGGGCGATCGAGATCGACCCGATCCACCGGCCTGCGCAGTACGTGCAGTTCGAGACGTTCCACCCGACGTTCGCGTACGAGGCGTTGTGGAACCTCGGGTTGTGCGCGGCGCTGATCCTGGTCGGTCGTCGCAAGGTTTTGCGGCCCGGCAAGCTGTTGCCGCTGTATCTGATCGGCTATGGCGTGGGTCGGTTCTGGGTCGAGTTGTTGCGGTCCGACCAGGCGACCGAGATTCTCGGATTGCGGGTGAATACCTGGACCTCCGGGGCGATGGTGCTGATCGGCTTCGGGTGGTTGCTGTTCGGTGGGGCGTTGCGCCCGGAGGCCGAACGCGGCTGGGATCCCGAGCCCGAGGTGGCGCCCGAGGCTGAGGGTGTGGCTGGTGCCGCTGAGGGCGACGGTGCGGCCGGTGCCGCTGGCGAGGCCGGCGTCGAAGGCGAAGCCGGTGTCGGGTCAGGTCCCGCCGAAGGTGCGAATAACGGCGTCGCTGAGGACGGGCCACAGAGGCAGGGCCCAGTTTCCGAAGTCGAGGTCCCCGAGGCCGACAAGCCCGAGTGATCGAACGGGGTCGATCCACACGAAGGTGCCGGTCTGGCCGAAGTGGCCATAGGTCTCGGGTGAGTTGAGGGAGCCGGTCCAGTGCGGCGATTTGTGGCCGCGGATCTCGACGCCGAGCCCCCACGGGTTGGGTCGTTGGGTGCCGTAGCCGGGCAGTACCCCGTCGATGTCGGCGAACTGAACGGTGGTGGCCTCGGCGATCGTCGAGGAATCGAGCAGCGTGCCGGGGTTCAACATCGACATCACCCAGGTGGCGAGGTCGCGGGCCGAGCCGACGGCCCCGGATCCGGGCGGGCCGTCGAGGGAGGTGGCCGACATGGCGAGCGGTTCGAGGACGCCGTCGTGCAGGTAGTGCTCGACGGTCATGCCAGCGTGGGCTTCGAGCGCCTGCGCCAGTAGTGCGAAACCGTGATTGGAGTAGATGCGGCGGGTGCCGGGTGCGGCGAGGATGGTGTCGTCGTCGGGGCCGACCCCGGAGGCATGACACAGGAGGTGTCGCACCGTGGAGCCGGGGGGACCGGCCGGCGTGTCGAGGGTGAGGGCGCCTTCCTCGACGGCGAGCCAGATGGCGGTGGCGACGAGGGGTTTGGTCACCGAGGCGAGACGGAATCGACGATCGAGGTCGCCGAACGATTCGACGATTCCCCCGGAGTTGACGACGGCGATGGCGACGTTGTCGGCCGGCCATTGCGCGGCGATCTCGTGCCACGAGCGATCGGCGGGGGAGCCGGAGTTGGTGGCGGGGTCGGAGCCGGTGGGGGACGCATCGGTCATGACACGATGCTGACACGTCGGCGGCGCCCGTCGGTACTTCGGAGCGTTGAAGGGGTGTTGTACATGGGGGGCGCAGTTTCGCGCCCCCCATGTACAACACCCCGGCTCGCCAGGGGGTCGGCGGGCAAAGGTGCGCGATCCTGAGTAGATCCGGTTACAGAAATTTTCCGCAAATCAAAAAGAAGCGGAAAAAAGACTCTGGATAAAACTCCGGAATAACTTTTTCGAACGATTGAAAATTCGTCGTTTCGAAGGATTCAGCGAGAGATTTCGTGGAGAGAATTCTTTGAATGGCAGAGCTTTTGCTCGGCCATTCGTGATTTTTCATCACCGAAAATGCAGTGAACGCTGACAGAAAAGTTGGAATCGCAAGTTTCAACGGACGGATTTTCCGTACGTCGAATGGTAATCACACCAGGGGGAACAAGATGAAGTGCACAACGGCAACGCAGCTGGGAACGTCGAAGAAACGGCAGATTGTTCTGATCGATATCGAGAACATCGTTGAATCGGCGAGAGATGCGAACACCTATGACTTCGCCGACGTGTTCGGCCGCGTGGCTGCGGCGGTCGATCTCCAGCGGACCGACCACGTCGTGGTCTCGGCGAACCCGGCACTGGTGACGGGCTTGTTTGCGATGCACGACCTCTGGCCGTCGGCACAGATTCGGCCGCGTCATGGCAGGGACGGGGCGGACCTGGCGCTGCTGGACTCGGTTCGTGACACGCACCAGGTGGCTCGTTCGTACGATCGCGCAGTCATTGCGTCCGGTGATGGTTGTTTCACCCCGCTCGCGATCGACCTCAGGACGGTGGGAGTCGCGACGGTGGTCGTTGCCCGCCCGGAATCGACCTCAATCGAGCTCCGGAGCGAGTCATCGGAGTACATTCCACTCGGTTCTCACGTGGAATGGGCGGTGGCGTCGTGAGCGGGGGCCGTCGTCAGCACTCGGCCGAAGGGTGTGATCGCATCCGGGCGTTTGGCGGTGGACGTCTCGTGTGGGTTGACCGAGCGCACGGTTGGTGGGGTGCCTCAAGCCGGCACTTCGGATCTGCGTGGGGGAGTTGATGATCCCGGGTTGGGTGTGAGGGCTCTGCGACCCGACCGTTCTTAACGCCAACAGAATCGAGAGCCGTCGCGAAAATGGACCCTACGCGCATGTGTGCGCTGTTCGTTGGTTTGCCCGGCGTCGTGGTTATCGGGGGTGTTGAGCGTCGCGTTGGGTGAGGACGCGGGGGTTGGGTTGCGTCATCGTTGGTGAGGACGCGGTTGGGGTGGCTGGTGTTGATGGTTTCGGGGTGGATGCGACAGCGTGGGGATGGCTTGTACGCGCAAGGACCCCCTCGCTCTTCTTGGCAGTTGCTCGAGGGGGCCCTTCCTGAGTGATGCCGGAGGCATCGGTGCTTATGGTAAGTGGTGATCCTGGGCGGGTTGAGATCGAGTTGGTGTGCGGGTTGGCTTGTCCGGCCTGTGGTGAGGGTTTGGCCCGGTGGGGTTGGGCACGGGTGCGCACGGTGCGAGGGGCGGGTGGCGCGTCGAGGCAGGTTCGGCCTCGACGGGCGCGTTGTCGGGGCTGTGGACGCACCCACGTGTTGTTGGGTGACGATTTGTTGTTACGGCGTCGTGACGAGGTCGCGGTGATCGGCTCGGCGTTGGTCGCGCACGCGGCCGGGGAGGGTCACCGGCCGATCGCCGGGCGGTTGGGGGTGCCGGTGGCGACGGTGCGGGGCTGGTTGCGCCGGTTCCGGTTACGGGCGACGGTGATCGCAGCGTTTTTCACGACCTGGGCGTTGGCGTTAGTGCCGGGGTCAGACCCGCCGGTGTCGACGGGTAGCGAGGCGGGCGACGCGGTTGAGGCCGTCGGGATGGCGACGCGGGCAGCGGTCATCAGGTTCGGTCCGGGTTCCGCGTGGAGTCGGGCGGCCCGGTTGTCGGGTGGGGGTTTGTTGTCCAACACGAGTTGCCTCTGGTTGACACCGAGCTGAGCGGGCATTGTCACGGGCTCTACCCCTGTTGAGTCTTGGAGGGCTCCATGCACGATCGGCATCGCGATATCGCGTTGTTTCGTTACTCGTTGATTCGCGAGGCAGCGGACCCGGCGTTGACGCCGACCGAACGCGGCCGTTTGGTCCGCTATCTCGCTGCTCGCGACCATCTCGACCCGCACGGTGAACGGGTCCGGGTGGGCCGCTCGACGTTGGATCGTTGGATCCGGGCGTGGCGTGGCGGCGGGTTCGACGCGTTGGTTCCCCAGGCGCGGTCCGCTGAACCGAAAACCCCCGCAGCGTTGTTGGATCTCGCGGTTAGGTTGAAACTTGAAGTCCCGGCGCGCACCGCGGCCCAGGTATGTCGGATCATCGAAGCCGACAAGGGTTGGGCGCCATCGGAGCGGACGGTGCAACGCCATTTCGCTCGGCGGGGTCTCAACGTTCGTCCCGACGGCCAACCACTTGAGGTATTCGGCCGTTTCGAGGCCGACACCACCAACGTGTTATGGACCGGCGACGCGTTGCACGGCCCCGTCATCGGTGGCCGCAAGGTCTACCTGTTGGCGTTCATCGATGACCACAGTCGGCTATTGGTCGGCTATCGGTGGTGTCACAGCGAAGACACCATCCGCCTCGAAGCAGCGTTGCGCGCCGGGCTTGCCAGCCGAGGAATTCCCGGGGGGATCTACGTCGATAACGGTTCCGCGTTCGCGTCGAAACCTCTGTTGCGAGCGTGCGCGTCGTTGGGAGTCCGCCTCACCCACTCGACACCGCGCCGCCCCGAAGGCCGCGGGAAAATCGAACGGTTCTTCCGGACCGTTCGCGACCAGTTCCTCGTCGAGATCACCGTGAGCGGCCCCACGGACCTCGACGAAATGAACCGCCTGTTTTCGGCTTGGGTTGAGGGCGTCTATCACCGTCAAGTCCACTCCGAAACCGGCGAAGCACCTTTGGACCGCTTCGACACGAGCATCGTGAGGTTCCCGACCGCGGGCGAGCTCCACGAAGCGTTCCTGTGGTCTGAAACCCGGGTCGTTTCCAAAGTCGCGACCGTGTCGCTGCTCGGCAACCACTACCAAGTCGACGCAGCGCTCGCGGGCCAACGCGTCGAGTTGGTCTTTGACCCCTTCGACCTCACCCACATCGAGGTCCGCCTGCGCGACCTGCCCATGGGCACCGCAGTCCCACAACACATCGGCCGCCACACTCACCCCGCCGCTCGCCCAGACCCAACCCAACTCG
Organism: Microthrixaceae bacterium; assembly: GCA_023957975.1. Classification (NCBI taxonomy): domain Bacteria; kingdom Bacillati; phylum Actinomycetota; class Acidimicrobiia; order Acidimicrobiales; family Microthrixaceae; species Microthrixaceae bacterium. The sequence continues at coordinate 100,884 of JAMLGM010000004.1, forward strand.
CAGCGCCCACTGCGACCGGGATCGACTACCTGCGCCTGATCGAAACCGAACGCGACCGCAACCTCGCCGCCTCAGGCGGGATCGACTTTCACCAACTCGCCCTACCCAAAGAACCCATCGTCCAACCCCGAACCACCAACAAACAGGACCAACCGTGAGCATCGACCGTCTCCGAGCCCACTGGGGCTTTACCCGCATGCCGTTCAACAAAGACCTCGCCCCCTCCATGCTCGCCACGACCACCACATACGCCGAAGCGGTCGCACGAATCAGCTGGTGTGTCACCGAAGACGCCCTCGGAGTTATCACCGGCGAAGTCGGCGCCGGAAAGACCGTCGCCGCACGAGCCGCTCTCGGCACCCTCGACACGTCGCGCCACACCATCATCTACATCGGCAACCCCGCCATCGGCGCCCGAGGCATCTACACCACGATCATCACCACCCTCGGCGGCACACCCCGGTTCCACAAAGCAGCGCTCATCCCCCAAGCCCAAGACGCCCTCGCCACCGAACGCGACGAACGAGGCAAGAAAGTCGTCGTGGTCCTCGACGAAGCCCACCTCCTCAGCACCGACCAACTCGAAGAACTCCGCCTACTTCTCAACGCCGACATGGACAGCCGATCACCATTCGCGTGTCTCCTCATCGGCCAACCCACCCTGCGGCGACTCATCAAGCTCGGCATGTTCGCCGCTCTCGATCAACGCATCGCGCTGCGATACGCCATGGCCGGAATGAACGCGCACGAGACCAGCACCTACATCGCGCATCACCTCAACCTCGCCGGGCGCAGCGACACCCTCTTCAGCGACGACGCCATCGAGCTCATCCACCAAGTCGCCCGCGGGCTACCCCGAGCCGTGAACAACCTCGCCGTTCAAGCACTCATCGCCGCGTACGCCACCGGCCGCAACATCGTCGACGAATCCTCCACCCGCACCGCCATCACCGAAGTCACCGCCGAATAGCAACGACACACCGACCACAATCCCACGCCACCACGACCACCACCACGACACCACGACCACCAATCCATCCCCACACACCGTGTCGCCGCCATACTCACCCAGCCTGGCGGGCAACAGGGGGTGGAAGATCTGATGGTTGGTCCGGTGCGGGTCATGTCGAATCGCCTAGTCGGGCGACCTTCCGCGAGGGCCGCGGGTCGAGGGTTTGGAGCAAGGACCGGCGCCAGGTCGAGCTGCTCGATCGGGCTTGTTTCGGCCGGCCGGCACAGCTGGTGTGGCGCAAGCGCCGGTGAGCGTGTCCATAACTTGGGGGCAAGCCCACCGACGTCGTACCCGTGTATGCTGAATTGCATGCAGAGCACGAGTGTCCGCATCGACACGGCAACTCATCAGGAACTGAAGCGCCTCGCGGACGAGATGAACACGACGGTCGGCAACACGGTGGCCCTCGCCGTGCGTGCGTTGCGGCAAGACATGATGGGCTTGGAGCTCGCCGCACCGTTGAGCGAGGACGAGTTGGCGTGGCTCGATGCTGACCTCGGGTGACATCATCGATCTCGACTTGGGAATACCGAAAGGTCGAGAGGCCGGCTTCCAACACCCGGCGGTCCTGGTGACGGCGCAACGCGTGCTCGACTCCGCGCCGTCGGTCGTGCACGTGGTCCCGCTGACGAGCACCGTCCGCGCATTCCATTCAGAGGTCGTCGTCGAGCGGGACTTGTTCAATGGCTTGGCAACGACCTCGTCGGCCCAATGTCAGCATGTGCGCTCGGTCTCGCCCGGTCGGATCGCAGGAGTTCGGGGCAACGTGGGCGCTGAGGTGTTGGCCCAGGTGCGTGAGACGATCGCAGTGCTCCTCGACATCGGGTGACGGCGCCGGTGGACGAACTCGACAGCCTCCTCACCTTCGACTCATCGCTCGACGGGACTCAAACCCGAGCAGGGTGATGAGTAGGTCGCTGACCCCACTGCGTCGACCGTTGTAGTCGTCGAGCGTGAGGCGCATCGACTCGGATTCGGTGGCGGTTCCGTGAGGCTTAGGGATGGGTCGTAGCCGACATCGCTCATCCTGATGTCACCTCGACGATACCGGGGGAGGGCAAGTCGACCACCTCTGCGCTCGTTTCGAAGTCCCTCGCTGAGGTCGGTGTGCCGACCCTGGTGGTCGGCGGCGCCTTCCGCAAGCCGGAGGTTCACCGGTTGCTTGGTGCCACATCGGCCCAGTCGCTGCGGGACATGGCCAAGCTCGACACTCACCGATCGACGATCGGTGAGATCATTCAGTTCCCCGAAGGGTTGACAACCTTTTCGTCGCGGTTGCGGGGGCGGCAACTCGCGAGGTCTCAGCGGTCAACGCGGCGGCCCGCGAGTTGTGTGTTGAGGGTGCGCGTCGAGGCGCGACCATGATCGTCGATTCGAGCCCCTGACCCACACACGCGGACCCTCCACCCGACCCCGCTCAAATCCGAAGCGCTGCCTTTGTACGTCGGGATCAGCCCAAGTTCGGCGGCGAGTACCCGAGTGGTAGCGAGTCGGTTGGCCGATCACGTTTCGGGCAGGATCGGCTCCTCAACCTTCAGGCTGAGCATGGCGGCGTTGCTCATGGGGCACCTTGACCTGCAGCTTGTGAGCGACGCGCGTCGGCCGTGCCTGACCGATGAGGCTCCCCTCACTCGATAGATCGCCGAATCTTGTGGCGTCTCCTACACCGCGTGGCCCGAGCCGTGGTCGGTCGAGGGTGTTGTCATCGCCGCGTTGGATCTGCCCCTGAACCTTCAAGGCGGCACACATCCGTTCAGGATGGTGGTGCCGCAAGCGCGGAGTTCCTTTCCAACTCACCCAGGCTGACGTCGTCGATGGCGACGCAGCGGAACTCGAGCCGTTTCGTCCGGTGCATCGTGGCGACCCGCACGCCGTTGGAGCGAGGCTTGCACTTCGCCAGTTTCTCGACGGGGACACCCGCGGCGTCGAGGGCGTTGTAGAGCGCGTTCACCTCAGCGGTCTTGCGTGCGGCGACCCCGATTTCGGCCGATTGCACGCCGTCGTCGATCCACTGGGTGACGACCTTGACCAACGCCTTTCGCTGGTCGGCCCGTGACCTCGCCTCATAGATGGTCGGCGTCGGTCCCCGCATGAACGAGTGATACCCGGCAAAGTTCAGCGGATCGTCGCCCTCACCGACCGCCGCGCCAGCACCCACCTCAACGCCACCACCAGCATCAACACCACCATCGGCACCGTCAAGCAACATCAGCGACCACGCCATGATCTCGTGGGGCGTGCGGTAGTTGATGCGCAGCCGCTTCGACCGCCTGGTGATGCGGATCCCCACCTTCGACAGCGCCGACCTGCGGTCATAGATGCGCTGATGCTGGTCGCCGACGATGAACATGTCGTTGGGCTGTTCCGGCACCGCCGCCCGCAGCAGTCGCCATTACGCCTCGTGGAGATCCTGGGACTCGTCGACGATCACGTGCTGGTACGGCTTCACCTTCCGCGCCGCCAGGTATTGCGCTGCATGCTGTGCGAGCGACAAATCCGTGTGCTCGTTGCGTTGCGCCGGGGCACTGACGAGCTCCTCGATGGCCTCGGCCGTCGCCCACGCAGGCGGGGTGTTGTACATCAGGGGCGCGATATCGCGCCCCTGATGTACAACACTCGCCTCAAACCGGGCCCGCGAACCCGGCCCGCGAACCCGGCCCGCGAACCCGGCCAGCGGACGCGCCGACGAGCGCGCCAGCGAGCGAGCGCCAATCCGACCATGGCCGACACCCGCCGGGGGTTCGGTAGGCTTGGCGCCGAGGAATATGTATGACAACAACGTTTGAATCGCTCGGCGTGTCGGCACCCCTGTCCGCAGCCCTCACCGAGCGTGGAATCACTTCACCATTCGCCATTCAGGCGCTCACGATCGAAGACGCACTCGCCGGCCATGACGTGTGCGGAAAAGCAAAGACAGGATCCGGCAAGACGCTGGCCTTCGGAGTCCCCACCTTGCAGGTGCTGCCGAAGGCGAAACCCAACCGCCCCACCGGCATCGTTCTGGTGCCGACCCGAGAGCTCGCCACCCAGGTGCGCGATGAGCTCGCCCCGCTCGGCGCCGCCATCGACCGCACCGTCGTGGCGATCTACGGCGGCGACCCCATCGACAAGCAGATCAACAAGCTCAACCGCGGCGTCGATCTCATGGTGTGCACGCCCGGTCGGGCCATCGACCTCATCGAACGCGAGGCGTTGTCGGTGAGCGACATCACCAACGTCGTCGTCGACGAGGCCGACCGCATGGCCGACATGGGGTTCCTGCCACAGGTCGAGTGGATCCTTCGACAGGTCGACGGCGAACACCAGACCCTGCTGTTCTCGGCAACCCTCGACGGCGTCGTCGATGGGCTGGTGCAGCGCTACCAGCACGATCCGAAGCTGCACGAGGTCGAATCGAAGACCGTCACGGTTGACCAGATGCACCACCGATTCCTGAAGGTGCACGAACTCGACCGGGTGAAGGTGCTCGCCTCCATCATCGAAGGTTCGAACAAGACGATGGTGTTCACCGCCACCAAACGCGACGCCGATCGCATCGTGGTGAAACTGCAGGGCGAGGGAGTGAACGCCGCGGCGATCCACGGCGACCTGCGCCAGCAACTGCGCGAACGCACGCTCGCCGATTTCGCCTCCGGCAAGATCAAGGCCCTCGTCGCAACCGATGTGGCGGCGCGAGGCATTCACGTCGACGATGTGGACGTGGTGATCCACCTCGAACCCGCCACCGATCACAAGACCTATCTGCACCGATCGGGTCGCACCGCTCGCGCCGGCACCTCCGGCGTGGTGGTCACCCTCGCGTTGTGGAACCAGGAACTCGAGGTGAAGCGGCTGCAGAAGCGCATCGGGTTGAACATCCCCATCGTCGAGGTGTTCTCGAACAACCCGTTGCTGCGCGACCTCGTGGCGTGGGACCCCGAAGAAGGGGCCTGATCGGGGCCGGTACGCGCTGGCGCGCCGGTGCTGGCTCGGGCGCGGGCGCTTGCGGCTCAGGCGTCGAGGTCGCCGAATGCTCCGAACGCGAGCGCGTAGCAACACGCCGTCACCGACAGGCCCTCGTTCATCTCGCCGCGACGCAGCGCCTCGCGCAGGTCCTCGACCGAAACCCACTCGACCCGGTCGGCCTCGTTGGGGTCGCTCGGCTCGCCCCGGTGGGTGGCGCCGGTCGCGACGAAGACGTGGAAGTGCTGATCGCTCAACCCGTTCGACGGATAGAAGTCGACCAGCGGGGTGAGGCCCTCGGGCTCCCACCCGGTCTCCTCGAGGGTCTCTCGGCGTGCGGCATCCACGATCGACTCGCCCTCATCGACCCGCCCGGCCGGGATCTCCCAACCCCAGGTGTCGGTGATGAATCGATGCCGCCACAACAACAGCACCCCACGTTCGGGGTCGATCACGATGCATCCGGCGGCGGGCTGGCAACGGATCAGGTGGTGGTCGAAACGGGTGCCGTCGGGCCACTCGACATCCGCGAGCCCGAGGGTGACCCACGGACTCGAATACAGCTCGCGTTCGCCGTGATTGATCCAGGCCATGGCGTCGAATCGTACCGGCGGATGCTGCGGTGACCGACCCGCAGCCACGGCAGCCGCCGCGGTCGACGGCCTACGACATCGGCCTCGAGTTCGAGGCGACCCTGTCGACCCAGCAACGTCGCCAGGGGGCGCACTACACGCCCCCCGATGTGGCCGAGGCACTCGTCGAACAGGCGTGGAGATTCCTGCGGCACCCGACGCCGGTGGTGTGTGATCCGAGCTGTGGGGGAGCGGTGTTTCTCATCGCGGCTGCGCAACGACTTCGACGCGAGGGGCTCGACCCCGCCGACATCGTCAACCGCCACCTCGTCGGCATCGACCTGAACCCCGACGCGGTGCAGGCGGCCACGACGGCCTTGCAGACCTGGGCGCGCGAGGCTGGCGCGACCCGTGAGGTGACGCCACGGGTCGTGTGCGCGGATGCGCTGTTCGCCGGAGGCCAACTACAGGGCGGGCTGTTCGAGGACGGCCCGACGGCGGGGCTGCCGGCCGACGCAACAATCGACCTGGTCATCGGCAACCCCCCGTTCCAGAACCAACTCGACGCGTCCACCGCCCGAACCGCGGACGCGCGACGGGCGATGGCACAACGCTTCGGCCCCGACGTGCGCGCCTATGTGGACATCGCCGCGGTGTTTCAGTTGCGGGCACTCGAACTGGCCGCCCCCGACGGCGTGGTGTGCCTGGTGCAGCCCCGTTCGTTTCTCGCGGCCCGCGACGCCGAGACGGTGCGCCGACGCATGTTGGCGGCGGGCGCGTTGGCATCGGTGTGGCTGCCGAGAGACAAGGTGTTCGGCGCCGAGGTCGACGTGTGTGCGACCACCCTGCAGTTGGGCGCCGCAGCGCGACCCGTCGAGGTGACCGGCGGACGCCTCGGCGAGATGCCCCACGGTGAGGTCGACGCCGAACTGCTGGCCGAGTCCGCGACCTGGTCGGCGCTGTGGGCGCGGGCCCGCGGGGTGCCATCGGTGGCGCCGCCGGCCGGTCACCACGGCACGATCGGTGACCTGGCCACCGCGACGGCGGGATTCCGCGACGAGTTCTACGCACTCGTCGCCCACCTGAGCGACGGGCCCCTTGCACCCGGGCGAGGGGCCCGGGTGATCAGCACCGCCATGATCGACCCCCTCACCTCCAGTTGGGCGACCCGCGAGGTGAAAATCGGCGGGGGCAAACGCACCTCGCCGTGGGTGGACCGCGACGCGCTCGATGACGCAGCGCCCAGGGTGGGCAACTGGGTGGGGAGGCTGGCGGTTCCCAAGGTGCTCGTGGCCACTCAGACCAAGGTGATCGAGGCGGCCCTTGACGCCGACGGCGACACGGTTCCGCTCACCCCGGTGCTCGCCGTGGTCCCGATGGCGGTGGTCCCGATGGCGGTCGGCGCGGATGCCGCACCGGCGGCCTGCCCGTCGCAGCCGGACGACGCGTCGCCGGTGGCTGACCCGTCGCCGGTGGCCATGTTGGCCGCCGCGCTCAGCGTGCCCGCAGCGTCGGCCTGGGCGGCGACGCGTTTCGGCGGGGGTGGAATGTCCCAGGATTCCATGCGGCTCTCGGCCAGACAGGTGCTTCAGATCCCCCTGCCCGTCGACCACGATCTGTGGCGACAGGCGGCGCGGGCCTCGCTCGACCCGCCGGCGGACGGCGACGCCACGGGCTGGCGTGAACTCGGTCGCCTTCTCAACCAGTCCTGGCGCATCGACGACGACGACCTCGTCGACTGGTGGCTGGCGCGCCTGCCGCAAATGTCTCGAAGGTCGCGCCGCCTCCGGTAGCATGGCCGAGTCATCTAGAGCGGCCCCGAGGGGTCCGGCAACCTGGGACGGACACCCAAGGTGCCTCTTTCGACCAGTGTCGTCGGCCCACCCGGACCGGCGTCGCCGACCGAAAGGATGCGGCCGGTTCGCCGGCAACGAATTGTCCGAGTGGCCCACCTCGGGCGACTCGACGAGTCAGCGGGTGTCCGCCTCCGATCGAGCGTCATGAGCCAACCGAGCCATCCCAACCAACTCGAACCCGTCACCGGTGCGTGGCATCCCGGCCTGCCCGCGGGCCGTCGCCAGTTCGCGACGGTGTCGAGCGGTCGGCCGTTCCCCCTCGAAGGCGGCGGGCACCTCCCCGAGGTCGTGGTGGCCTACGAAACCTGGGGCGAACTCGACGAGTCGGCCTCCAATGCGGTGCTGATCTGTCATGCGCTCACGGGCGACTCCCACGCAGCGGGCCGCGCGGCGCAGGGGCATCCGGCCGAGGGATGGTGGGACGGCCTGATCGGCCCCGGCCGCGCCATCGACACCAACCGCTACTTCGTCGTGTGTTCCAACGTGTTGGGCGGATGCCAGGGCACCACCGGACCCGCCAGCATCGACCCCCGCACCGGCCGTCCCTACGGCGCCGCCTTTCCGGTCGTCACCATCCGCGACATGGTCCGTGCCCAGGCGTTGTTGGCCACCGCGCTCGGAGTGCAACGGTGGGCGAGCGTGATCGGCGGGTCGATGGGTGGAATGCAGGTGCTCGAATGGGCGACGATGTTTCCCGACCGCGTCGGTTCGTGGGTGTCGATCGCCTCGACGATCCAGGCCAGCGCACAACAGATCGCCTGGTCGATGGTCGGACGCCGGGCGATCGAGTCCGACCCGAGGTTCCGTGGCGGCGACTATTACGACGCCGAACCTGGTGACGGCCCGCACCGCGGGCTGCGCCTCGCCCGCCAGATCGCGCAGATCCACTACCGATCCGAGGAAGCCTTCGCAGAGAAGTTCGGACGGGTCGAACTCGACCGACTCGACGGCCCCGACGGGTTCACCCTCGACAGTCGTTTTGGGGTGGAGGGCTACCTCGACTACCACGGCGACAAGTTGCTGCGCCGATTCGACGCCAACAGCTACCTGCGCCTGAACAAGGCGATGGACCTGCACGACCTGGCCCGCAAGCGCGGCAGCGTCGAGGCCGCGCTCGCCCGGGTCAAAGCGCCGTCGCTCGTCATGAGCATTTCCAGCGACATGCTCTATCCGCCGTATCAGCAAGAACGGATCAGAGACATCCTGATCGCAGCGAACAAGCGCTGCGGGTTCTACGAGATTCGCAGTATCGACGGCCACGACGGGTTCCTGATCGAACTGCACCAGATCGCACCGCTGCTCGAAGGATTCCTCGACGCCGCGTGGCACGACGAACAGTTGGGAGCACTCCGATGACCGACGAAACGACCCCTCGAAGCGACACCGTGGCGATCCGCGCCGGCCGTGAGGCCAACGGCAACGCCCTCGCCCCGGTGCTGTGGGCCAGCTCCGCATTCGTCACTCCCGATGCCAAAACCGCGCAGCGTTTCGCTCAGAGCACCCGCGCCGAACAGTTCTACAGCCGCCACGGAAACCCCACGATCAACGCCTTCGAATCGGCCATCGCAGAACTCGAAGGAGCCGAAGCGGCGCGCTCGTTCGCCTCGGGGATGGGGGCGATCTCGGCGATCCTGCTCGGCCTGCTGTCCACCGGCGACCACGTCGTCACCCAACGACAGCTCTACGGCGGCACCCAGATGTTTTTCACCGCGGTGTGCCCGCGCTTTGGCATCGACGTCACCTTCGTCGACGCGGCCGACCCCGACGCCTGGGATGCGGCCATCATCGCCGGCAAGACCATGATGTGTTTCGCCGAGAGCCCGGCCAACCCGCGCCTGGCGCTGGTCGACCTCGAACGGTTCGGCGCCATCGGCGGACCGATCACCGTCGTCGACTCGACCTTCGCCACCCCGATCGGCGTGCGCCCCCTCGACTACGGGGTGAACCTCGTCGTGCACTCGGCGACCAAATCCATCGGCGGACACAACGACGCCACCATCGGGGTCGTGGCCGGTGAACGCGAACTCATCGACTGGCTTTGGGGGTTCGCCGTGCTGCACGGTGCCAACGCCTCGCCGTTCGACGCCATGAACGCCCTGCGCGGACTGCGGACCCTGCCGATTCGCCACCAACGCCAATCGGCCACCGCCCAAGCGATCGCCGAGTTCCTCGAAGCGCACCCCGCGGTGGAGGCGGTCGCCTATCCCGGCCTCGCAAGCCACCCCCAACACGACCTGGCCTCGCGCCAGCTCAACTGGTTCGGCGGACTGTTGACCTTCGACCTTCGCGGCGGCGCCACGGCCGGACAGACCTTCGTGGAGTCGACCCGGATCTGTCAGCTCGCCACCTCCCTCGGCGGCCCCGAGACCCTCGTGACCCACCCGCGCACCACCACCCACGCCGCGCTGCTGCCCGCGGAGGCCCAGGCGGCGGGTATTCACGACGGGACGGTGCGGGTGTCGGTGGGACTCGAACACGTCGACGACCTGATCGCCGACATCTCCGACGCCATCGACGCGGCACAGGCGGCGCAGGCGGCGCAGGCGGCGTGCCAGAACTGATCGAGGCGGAGATCTACCGGGGTGCGCTCGCGGCCACGATCGGGCGGCGCATCGCCGGGGTCGAAATCCTGACTCCGTCGTTCTTCCACAGCGGCGACCTCGGCGACGACACCGCGGTCTCCACGCTGATCGGCAGCCGTATCGAGGCCGTCGAACGCCACGGCAAGGTCGTCATCATGCGCACCGACACCGGCCACGACCTCTCGGTGCGTTTCGGCATGACCGGCCGCGTGATCGTCGACGGCGACGCCCCGATCGACGCGCTCGAATACGGCCCCCGGCGAGACGACGAGGCATGGGATCGCCTGCGCCTCCACCTCGACGACGGATTCGCCGTTCGCTTCAACGACCCCCGACGATTCGGTTCGGTGAGCCTCGACGCCGACTTGCACGCCCTCGGCCCCGACATCGTGAGCGCGACGGTCGCCCAGTGGCGAGCCGCGCTGGTGGGCCGTCGTCCGGTCAAGGCCGTGTTGTTGGACCAGGCCCGACTCGCCGGCCTCGGCAACCTGTTGTGCGACGAGATTTTGTGGCGCAGCGCCCTGGCCCCGACCCGTCCCGCCGACTCGCTCGACCGGGAGGCCTTCGTGGAATTGCGGCGAACCGCCAGAGCGACGATTCGGCTGCTCTCGCGTCGGGGTGGGTCGCATCGGGGCGACCTGCAGGAACAGCGTCATGTCGGCGGCAGGTGTCCGGCGGACGGCACCGGGCTTCGCCGGGAGGTCGTCGCCGGGCGCACCACCTACTGGTGCCCGACCCATCAACACTGACCCGACGGTGCCGCGGTGGCCACATGGTCGTCGCCGCAGCAGATTCGCAGGTCCGGGTGACCGAATTCGATGGCGAAGGTCAGTAAGATTCGCTGCGTCGAGAACACCGGTTCGCGGCGAAAGGTAGATCGGACGGATCGTGCGAGGCTTGGGGAAGCGAGCAGCTGTGGCCGCCATCGGCGCTGTGGTGGCGGCGGGATCGTGGGCGACGGCCGCACATGCATCCGTGCTGACGGTTGCGGCGACCCTTCAGGACGGAGGCGCCCCGGACGCAACCGCCGTCGACCCCGACCCTGCGGCGGAACGACTGCAGCTCATCAGCTACAGCCTCGTGGGGTTGGCGGTGCTCATCATCGTGATGACCGTCATCTATTGGGTCATGACCCGTCCGGTGCGGGTCACGAGCGGCGACCTCGCCGGACAGGCCCCGGTGGTGGGTGGCTCGTCAACCGAGGGCGCCTCGATCGACCTCACCGAGGCGCCCGAGCCGACGGGCCCCCGCGTCGACGCACCGCTTCCGAACCCCGCCGCACTGACGCCCCCGCCTGCTGCCGTTCCGGCTGCGGCACCGGCTCCGGCTGGCGCGGCTGCTGCTGCTGCGGCTCCTGCTCCTGCTCCGGCTGGCGCGGCTGCTCTTGCTCCTGCTCCGGCTGCGGCTGCGGCGGCACTCACCTCAGCGCTCGCTGCCATCCCGGACATGACGCCGACGATGATCCGTTTTGACGACCCGCCGGTGCAGCGTGTCGGTCGGCAACTTCCCGCCCCCGGCGCACCGAATTTCGAGCAGGCAGCGCGGGACAACACCGCTCGCCGCGAGGCGGTTGCGAGCGCACGGCGCGCCGATCAACGCCCGCCGCGCACGCTGCGCACCGCCCAGCCGGACCCCGATCGTCCCCGCCCCGACCCGTCGCGGCGACGCCGTCAAGACTCGCCCCGGGCCGTTGCCGACGGGGAGATCCTCGATCGTCCGACCGAGACGGTCAGACTCGAGCCGCCCGACGGGAACCGCTGAGTCCGTCCGGGTCCGTCCGGGTAGGTCCGGGTCCGACCCAGGGCCGGGCGACCGTCGAGGCGACCGTCGAGGCGAGGCGCTCCGATAGGGTGGAGCCATGGCAGACGGTCTCGATCTCGATGCAATGCTCGCCCGATTCCAAGCCCGAGCCGAATCGGTGAAACAGCGGCAGATCCCACCCGTTGAGGGTGAGGCCCGCCGTGCCTTCGTCGAACAGTCGAAGCTCGACTACCAGGACTTCGCGATCATCGCGAACTCCGACGCGGAACTCGTCGACGGGGTGTTGACGTTCCGCATCGACCTTCGACCTAAAGGGTGAAGGTGCGCACACCGGCGTGGCTCGGAGCAGCCATCGAGGCGATCGATGCGGCCAACGCTCAGGACCCGACGCTGGTCGACGACGCGGGCGTCGCCCGGCCCAAGGAACTCGTGCACGCCGAACACATGACGGCGTGGCTCGACCGACTCGACCCCGACGCCTCCCCGGCGCAACGCCTCGCCGCACGTGCGCATCACTTCCGACGTTGGACCGTTCCACGTTCGGAGTTTCCCGATGGCCGTGCGGGGTACCTGCGCTGGCGCAAACAGGCGCGTCAGCGACATGCCGAGGAGGTTTCGGCGCTGCTCTCCGACCACGGGGTGCCCGCCGAGGTGATCGACGAGGTCGGCCGCATCGTCGCCAAAGCGCCCAGGCGCAGTGAGCGCGGCGATTCGGGCCTGAAGTTAACCGCGTCAGAACCGCACTCGGTCGACATCGACCCGCCTCAGGCGGACTCGCTGGAGGCGGAGGTCCAGACCCACGAGGACTGCTTGTGTCTCACGTTCTTCGAGCTGCAAGGCCTCGACACCGCAGCGCGCCTGGGCGATAAAGCCGCCGAGGTGGTGGCCAAGACGTTGGAAAAGATGAGCGCTCATGGGCGCAGCCATCTCGATCGGGCCGACCTCGACCCTGCTGTGCGTGAGCTCATCTCCTCGGCCCAGTCGACCGTGGAGATCATCGAGCGGCTCGCAGACGCCGATCAACGCTTCACCGCTCAGCGGCGTCGCATCGTCTCATTGCTGCTCGGCGCCGGCCGGCCGGTGTCGATGCCCGAGCTGCTCGACGCCGACCCCGATCTCGCCCAGAGCTCGGTGTATCGAAACCTCGTCGTGCTCGAACAGGCCGGAGTGGTGCTTCGGGTGGTGACCGGGTCGGAGTTCACCCGCTACGAACTCGCCGAGGACCTCACCGGACATCACCACCATCACCTGGTGTGTGTCGTGTGCGGCAAGGTCGACGACGTGACGGTGCCCGACGCGCTGGAACGTCAGCTCGAGGCGACCCTCAGTGCGCTTGCCGAGGCGCACGGTTTCGCGATCGATGACCATCGACTCGATGCGCTCGGCCGCTGCGCCGCCTGCATCGCCACCGCCTAGCCGCGACCTTCAGGCTCGCTACCGCCCGCCTCGTGACCCCCAGGCTCGTGACCCCCCGGCTCGTTCTCCGATAACCAGTGGTCGTGATCACGACCACTGGTTATCGGAGAACGGGCGATGGCGGTATGGGCGATGGCGGTACGGGTGATCGCAGAACGGGCAATGGCGGCGACGACGAAGAAGCCGATGGCCACGAGAATGATCGTCGGGCCCGACGGGGTGTTGGTGGTGCGGGAGGTGGCCACGCCCCCGAGCGCGCTGATGACCCCGATGGCGATCGCCGCCGACATGGTCTGGGCGAAGCTGCGGGCGAGCTGTTGGGCCGCAGCGACGGGCACCACCATGAGTGCGCTCACCAACAAAAGGCCCACGACGCGCATCGACACCACGACCGTCACGGCCGTCAGCACCGCCAACAGCAGGTTCAGGCGCAACACCGGCAGGCCCGCCGCCAACGCGAACTCCTCGTCGTTGCTGGTCGCGTACAGGGCGCGGCGCATCCCGATCGTGACCACGAGAACGACGAGGGTCAACACCGCGAAGGTGACGACGTCGGCCCACGACGTCGTCGTGATCGCGCCGAACAGGTAGCTGTTGAGGTTCACCGGCGTAGCGTCGGGGGCCTGCGACACCATCACGAGGCCTGCAGCGATACCCCCGTAGAACATGATGGCGAGCGCGGTGTCGCCGCCGGTGCGACCGCGGGTACGAATGAGTTCGACCGCGAGCGCGCCCACCACCGCGACCAACAGGGCCATCCACACCGGCGACGTGGAGGTGATGAGCCCGAGCGCAACACCGGCGAGGGCAACGTGGCCGAGACCGTCACCGATCAGCGCAAGGCGACGTTGCAGCAGGTAGATCCCCACCGACGGCGCGGCGAAGCCGATGAGAACCGCGGCGATCATCGCCCGCTGCATGAAGCTGTAACTCCAGATGGCGGCACCCATCGCAGTCACCATCCGATCAGTCCGGTGCCCGGGCGAAGGGGTTCGGAGGTGTGATCGTGGTGTTCGTGGTCGGCGTGATGGGTGTGGGCCGCGTCGGGGGCGCCGTCGTAGGAGATCGAGCCGTCGGCCACGACGAGGACCCGGCCGATCAGGTCGGCCACGACCCCGAGTTCGTGTTCGATGAGCACGATGGTGGTGCCCGCCTCGGCGAGTTGTTGCAAGGTGGCGGCGAGGCGCAACTGGGTTTCGGCGTCGACTCCGGCGGTGGGCTCGTCGAGGATGAGTAGCTCGGGTTCGCCGGCCAGCGCACGGGCGATCGCCACCCGACGCTGCTGTCCACCCGACAGGTGTTGCACCGGTCGGGACGCGACGTGATCGAGCCCGACCGTGCGCAGCGCAGCGCGGGCGGCATCGCGGTCGGCGCGGGTGAAGGGTCGCCACAGCCCGCGGCGGGCGACCCGGCCGCTTTCGACGACCTCGAGGGCAGTGGTCGGGATGTTTGACGCAACCTGGTTTCGCTGGGGCACAAAGCCGATCCGACAACGCTGGGAAAAGCGCCGTGCGGGGGTGCCGAAGAGCAGAATCTCACCGTCGAGCAGCTCGCTCAATCCGAGCATGCCCTTGACGAGGGTCGACTTGCCGGAGCCGTTGGAACCGAGCACCGCCACCACATCGCCGCGGCAGATCGACAGATCGATGCCTCGCACGACCGGCTCGCGGTCATAGCCGAGCGTGACGTGGCGTAACTCCACGAGCGGTTCCCGGCAGTCGTCCTCGCTCACTGGCATCCCCTGGCGGTGCGGATTGCGGCCAGGTTGGCCGTCATGATCGAAACGTAGTCGGTGCCGGGCGATGCCTCGCTCACCCCCTCGATCGGGTCGAGTACTGCGGTGGTGGCGCCGGTCTCCTCGGCCAAGGTGCGGGCGATGGCGGGGTTGGCCAGGGTCTCGAAGAAGACGGTGGTGATGCCGCTGTCGGTGATGTGGTCGGCGAGGCGCTCCAACGCAGCGGGGGAGGGTTCGTCCTCGGGGGTCAACCCGGTGATCGAGTCTTCGATGAAGTCATAACGATCGGCGAGATACCCGAACGCCCGGTGGGTGGTGACGATCTCGCCGCGTTCACAGGTCGCGAGCCCGTCGCGATACCCGGTGTCGAGTTCGCCGAGTTCCGACTGAAAGGTCGCCAGGTTGGTGTCGAACTCCTCGCGATGGTCGGGGCTGGCGGCGACCAGCGCGTCGCGGACCGCGATGGCACCGTCGCTCATCAACGTGGGATCGAGCCAGAAATGGAAATCGATCGGGCCGTGGTCGTGATCGCCCTCGTCCTGATCGGCCTCGTCGTGCTCGGCCTCGTCGTGATCGGCCGCCTCGTGATCGCCCTCCTCATGTTGGGCCTCATGCGGCTCGGAGGATCGCAGGTCGATCACGGTGGCAAGGTCGACGATGGCATCGTCGTTCGCCTCGGCCAACGCCTCGTCGACCGCCGGCTGGAATCCCCGCATCGCCACCACAATCTGGGCATCGGCCACGGCGATGACATCGTCGGGGGTCAATTCGATGTGGTGCGGGTCGGCCCCGGTGGATCCGAGCAAACGGACATTGACACGATCGCCGCCCACCTCACGGGCCAAGGTTTCCGCGGCGTAGAACGCGGCGACGACTTCGATGGCACCGGCCTCGCTGGCCGGCCGGTTGGCCGACGTGTCGGAGCAGGCCGCTGAACCGATCAGCGCCGTGCCCAGCAGCACGACCGCGGCCACGCGAGCTGGCCGGCGGGGAAGGGCGGTGGAAGGCATGCCACCACCATACTTAAAATGAGAACCATTCGCTATATATGCGCGACCTCAGACGCCCTCCGCCACCTGCGCACGTTCGAGGAGTTGTTCAAAGCGGGGGTCGCCGCGCAGCGAACCAAACTCCGGAGCGGTGGCCAGGAGGGTCGCGCTGGGCTCGGCCGACACCGCCCGCTCGAGCCAGGCGAGCGCCGAATCGTTGTAGCCGCGAGTGGCGAATCCCGCCGCCCCCAAATAAAGGTCGCTCGGGGCGCCGGTCGCGGTGACCCGGCGCTGGATGGCGGAGGCGAAGTCGTCCACCGACCCGGCGTGGACCCGCATCTCGAGCACCGCGGCGCTGTCGGCGACATCGGGGGGCAAATGCTGGAGCAGGTCGAGGATCGCCGGATGATTCGGATCTGGCGGCCTCACCCAACGCCGTTCCCGGACATCGGACAGAAGGTGCGGCGCCTGCTGCGCGGTGGTGGTGTCGCCGCGACGCTGTGCCGCGTAGGTCACGAGCCACGGTGAGGGTTCGAACCCCGCAGGAAAGGGTGGCACCGTGCCGGTCGCCCAGCCGCTTCGCTCGGCCGACTCGACCGCGGCGAGCAACGACTGCGCATCCAACGGTGGAGCCTCGCCGGGCCGGCCGATCTTCGGCGTCACGACCGCACGAGCACGCCCCTCCGCCGCCGCACCCAACACGATGATCAACGGCACAAACAACGACCCCGAGGTCAAGAAGTTCACGAACCGAACCCCCTCGCGAGCCATCATCGTGACAAAGGACGGGTCGAACAGATCCATCTGCGGCGGGGTGAGATACAGCGGGGAGTTTCGCTCGGAACCGCCCGAAATGACGTACATCAATGCGAGCACGGCAGCGACCCCGTAGGACCACCGAGCCATGATCGTGGAGGTGGCATCGCCAAAACGGCCGCGCAAAAGGCGCTCGACGATTCGGCCACCATCGAAGGGCAACGCCGGGATCAGGTTCAGCAGTGCGAGCAACACCCCAGCCCAGGCGACAGCGGCGTAGACGTTGGCCGGCGTTTCGAGCGCACTGAAGGTCGCGACCGACGTGAAATCGGCGGATTGTGCGACCGACCGAGTCCACAACAGGGTGGCGTACAACGCCGGCAACGCCACGATCAACTGGGTGGCCGATCCCGCCGCGCTGATGGCGATCTGTTGACCGCGGGTGATCGTCGCGGGCGGCACATAACTCGTGTAGCCGCCGAGAAACCCGACGGTGATGCCCGCCTTGGCCCCGAAATGGCGGGCGACCACCGCGTGACCCATCTCGTGGATGAACAAGAAGATGGCCAGCGCCACCACCGCGTAGATGCCATGGGTTCCGCCGCCCGACCACAGGTAGATCAGCAGGGCTCCGAAGATGAACGCGGGGTCGATTCGTACCGGGATCCCGGCGACGGTGAACAGCGGTCTCGCCATGGCGCAAGGCTAGTGCCGTGCCGGGCGCCGGCCGACGGCGCGACACCGGCGGCGGCTACCGCGCGAAGTTTGTGCCGAAACCGACACCCCGTGTCGCTTTCGGCACAAACTTCGCGCGAATTGGGCACTCGAAAACGACGAGGCCCCCTCCGAAGAGGGGGCCTGTGCTGAGCGGACGACGAGATTCGAACCCGCGACCCTCACCTTGGCAAGGTCGAAAGCACCGTTCATCCGGTGCCGAGAAGCCCTACAAACTGGGGTTTCGTCCCACTCGCTAGCCGACGGATGACATCGAATATCGGAAGGTAGTCGAACGCTCTACTTCGTGGCTGGGGCCAGCCTCCGATTGATTGACCACTGACGGTCAAGACCGGCGACACGCGCCGTCCTGGGCTGTTCTACCGGAAATCAGGGGGCCCGAGGTTGGCGGCACGTCATCCTCCCAGACGTCGCCGGCTCGAGTAACGACGGCGAAGCGGACAGCGAACACGACGGCGAAGACGACGGCGAACCGGACACCTCCATCCTGACCGCCACCCTCGGGCCTGCTCCTCGGCGTCCCGGTCGGTCTGCCTTGGTCAGGGATGACCAGCGAGATCTCCTGACCGATTTCGATCTCGCGTTCAGAGGTGTGTCCAGGGTGACCAGCCATTGTCGGACCCCGGCGCGGTCGTGCTTCATCCGCTGAGTCGGGGTCTCGATGCGCCTAGCGATACCAACAGCCGACAACGCTTGGAGTTTGCCGATGAGTACACCTGATCTGTTGACCATCACGGAGGCGGCCGTCGTGTTGCGCATCGGTCGGACCACCGCCTACGAGCTCGCCCGACGCGACCTTGCCACCGGCGGGGGAGAAGGCTTGGGGGTGATCCGTGTCGGAGGGCAGCTGCGGGTCCCACGGGTGGCGCTGGAGCGCCTGATCGGCGCCCCGATCGTGTTGTCGGTGGAAACGGGCGCCGTCGACGGCTCCTCTGGGAGCGTCGCAGCGGCGGTCTTGCCCGCTGCCATACCGAACCCGACACCAGCTCGTGTCGACCACACCAGCGATGGCCCCGGCCGCTGTCGTCGGCTTGTGTCGATGGATCAGCTGAGGTTCGATTCGTGACCAGTTGCGCGGTCGGCTGGACGGTGCCTTGGTCAGGTGCCATTTCGTTCGACGCACTTGCACCACGGTGCCCTGGCGTCGGTCACGCCGGTTGTCACCTTTTGTGGTCGCCTTGTTGAGTCTCGGCAAGCTCGCTGCCGGTGGCGGTGACTACTACACCGCGATGGTCGCTGACGGCGCCGAGGAGTACTACACCACCACTCGCGAAGCACCCGGCGAGTGGGTGGGTGCGGCGGCGCAGCGGTTGGGATTGGCCGGCACGGTCCGACCCGAAGACTTCGCTGCTGTGCTCGAGCACCGCTATCCGGGAACGGACGTCAGGGTCACCGCGTCACGGTCCGCTCCGACCGTGGCGGCGTTTGATGCCACGTTCAACGCACCGAAGTCGGTGTCGGTCCTCCACGGTCTCGGCACCCCCGACATCCGAGCTGTGGTCCGGCTGGCGCACGATGTCGCGGTGCGTGAAGCGCTCACGGTGTTCGAGACGGAAGCGTCACGGGGTCGGCGTGGCCACGGCGGCGCTGAGATAGTTGCCGGTGACGGGTTCGTCGCCGCCGCGTTCCGGCATCGCACGTCGCGTGCCGGTGACCCGCATCTCCACACTCACGTGGTGATCGCGAACCTGGTTCATGGGCCCGACGACCGGTGGACAGCGCTCGATGCGCGGCCGTTGTACCACTGGTCCAAGACCGTCGGCTACCTCTACGAGGCCGAGCTCCGCCACCAACTCGCCACCACGCTGGGTGTCGACTGGCGGGCGGTGCGACGCGGGATCGCGGATCTGTCGGCGGTCCCGATGCAGGTCGTCGACGAGTTCTCCACACGACGCCACGAGATCGAAGCTCACATGGCGGAAAACGGGTTCGACACTGCTCGCTCCGCACAGCTCGCGGCGTACGCCACCCGACGGATGAAGGACCATTCGGCGACCCCCGAGTTACTCGCACAGGGCTGGCGGCAACGGGCCGCCGAGTTGGGGTTCGACTGCGAGCAGGTGTGCGACCGACTCAACGCCGACACGCTCACGCCCCGATCGACCGGACTGGTCCACCTCACTCCGGATGTTCGAGCACCTCGCCGGCCCCGATGGGCTAACACGGAACCGGTCGACGTTCGGACGGCGCGAGGTCATCCAGGGCATCTGCGACCTCCTGCCGAACGGCGCACCCGTCGCCGACATCGGCCAGTGGGCCGACCTGTTCATCGAGTCCGGACATTGCACCCGACTCGCCGGACCCAAGTCCGCCGTCATCCGAACCAACGACGGCCGAACCGTCTCGGCACGAACCGACGAGACTCGCTTCTCCACGCCCGGCATGCTTGCCACCGAACAACGACTGATCGCCTCGGCCGTCGACCGCGTGGAGGCTGGCGTCGGGATCGCCGACCCACACCACGTCGGTATCGCGATCGCACAACGGCCCTCGATGAGTATCGAGCAGGCCGACATGCTGACCCGAATCTGTGGGAGCGGCCGAGGTGTCGACCTCGTGGAGGGCGTCGCCGGCGCGGGCAAGACGTTCGCACTCGCTGCCGCCAACCAGGCATGGACCGACTCTGGCCACACCGTGATCGGCTGTGCGCTCGCCGCGAGGGCGGCACGGCAACTCCAGACCGATGCCGACATTCCGTCGTCCACGATCGATCGGTTTCTCATCGACCTCGACCGTCCCGAACGGGGCGGTCTCGCCGCGAACACTGTGATCGTGGTGGACGAGGCCGCAATGGTCGGCACCCGCAAGGTCCTCCGCCTTCTCGACCACGCCCGACAGGCCGACGCGAAGGTCGTGTTGGTCGGCGACCCGTGCCAGCTTCCCGAGATCGAAGCTGGCGGAGCGTTCGTCGGGCTCCGCCACCGGCTCGCCGCGTCACACCTCACCGAGAATCGGCGACAACGCGAGCCGTGGGAACTCGCCGCGCTCGCCCGGCTTCGGTCCGGCGACACCGACACGGCCCTGAACACCTACCTCGAACGAGGACGAGTCGTGATCGCACCCGACGGTGCCAAAGCACGGAGTCGGATGGTGACCGATTGGCTCGATGCCCGCCGGGCCGGGTCCGCCGTGATGCTGGCAAGTCGACGCGGCGATGTTGATGCGCTCAACAAGGCTGCCCGGACTGTGCTCCGCGCTGAAGGGACGATCGGTCCCGACCAGATCTTGGTCGCTGGGCAAGGCTTCGCCGACGGCGATGTTGTGGTGGCACTGCGGAACGATCGCCGGCTCGGCCTGCTCAATGGCACACGAGCAGTCGTCGAGCAGGTCGACACCGACCACCAGGTCATCCGGTGCCGTGCCGAAGACGGCCAGGCCGTGAACGTCCCGTTCGGCTACGTCGCTGATGGACATCTCGCCCACGGGTACGCGATGACGATCCACAAGTCCCAGGGCGCAACCTATGACCGGTGCCTGATCCTGGCCGGAGATCAGCTCACCAAAGAACCCGCCTACACCGCGATGTCACGAGGACGCATCGGCAACACGATGTACCTCGTCGACAACAACCAACGGGAAACCGAAGCCCACGCCGACGAGATCGAACCGTCACTCGTCGATCGCGTAAGGGCATCGATCAGCCGGACCGGGGCGCAGTCCATGGCGATCGAACAGACGGCGGAACTGGGCGACGACGTCGACACGGATGTCGGTATGGATCTTTGATCGCCTGATGCAGCCCCGCAGTTCCGCAGCCGGCGGTTCGCCAACCTTGTTGGACGCGTGCCGGCACAGGCTTACTGCGCGTCGTGGTGCTATCGCCCCCGACGAGCCGCAGGCCGCAAGCCTCGGGGCCGCGGCCCTCGATCGAAGGCGGGCACGGTGTCCGTTGCTTGCACACCTTCACGTTTCGAGAACACGGGAGAGAATCAAGCTATGGTTCACCATGAGGATGAAGATTGTTGGCCAGCCTCCGAAGGAGAACGATGTATCGCAGGGTGATTGCCCCCGTACTCGGAGCGGCGTGCCTCGCTGCGGGCCTGATTTGGTGGTCGCAGCGGCCCGAGACGTCGACCGTCTCCGTCGGCACCGATAGCGCCGCTCCGGCCGCCTCCCAAACGTCCGGCCTTCCAGCAGGAGAGTCGTTTGACGGCGTCGCCACTGTCGGGAGGTTTGTGCTGACGTACGCCAACGCGGATCGGCAGGGAAAGGAACAGCGCGACTCGGTCGCCTATATGTCCCTTGACGGCGGTCGGACGTTCGAACGGAGCAAGGCATTTCCGAATGATGCCTTCCGTCTCGCGGTCGGCGCATCTGGACCGAACGAGTTCCTGGTCGTGGGTTCAACGTGTACTGCCGTCTCCGACGAGGAGCAGCTTCCGTGCGGACTCGGCGACCGGCTCACCATCCGCTACGACGCCGTGGCCGATTCGGTTTCGGCGGTCGACCCCGCGCCGGCCGGCGATGTGTGGGACCTCATCGACGACGACACCACGATCGGCCCTGTTGCCGTGATCACCGGTCCCGAAGGTCTCGTCACCGCCTTCGCGCTCTCGAACGACCAGAAGTGGGCACCGATCGAGCTTCCAAAGAGCACTTCGGCGCTGTGTGGGACGCGAAACCACTTGGTGGCCCTCACCTCGGACCAGGCGGTCGTGACGACGCCGACGACGCCCCTCGAGACGATACCTGTTGCCCCTGGCGGTGAGACTGCCACGTGGACCGCGTGGTCCGACTCCGGTGACGGGTGGTCCGTCGTCGCGAGTGCGAAGTTGCCATTGGCGCCGGGCGATCGCTCCGTGTCGGCCCGAGCGACCTGTGGTCCCGATGGCACTGGGATCGCGCTGGCGACCGGCCGGGTGATCAGCATTGCGGGCGATGCCAAGGAGTGGCACGCAGACGTCGCCGATCCGGCGCTGGGCTTCATCTCGATCGATGGATGGCTCGGTCGCGATACCGCAGTGATCGGGACCGACGTTGGCAGCGGGTCGCTTCTGTTCGCCGGGACGTCGGCCAGGTTCACCGCTGACGACCGCGTCGACCGGCCCCTGCCCACAACGTCGAGCCGGTCCCGCGGCGCGGTCGTCGTTATCAACCCGACCAACGACTCGGCCGCAGCGTCGGTGTCCACCAGCCCCACCGGAGAGAAGTGATGAAGAAGTCAACCCTGGCCCTCGGAACGATGGCGACGGCAATCTTGCCCGTGGGGACAATGGCCTTGGCGCCGGCCGCCGGTGCCTCCTCGGCCCAGTTCTACGGGGTTCAGTTCAATATCTGCTCCTGGAAATGCACGCCGACCTCGAGTGGGGGAGGTGGGCAGAACTCCGACAGCACCAACACTAACTTCGGCATCAACCCGACCAATGAGATCTGGGCCGTGATCGCCTATCAGCGATTCCCCCGCTTCATCTCACTCAACGAGGTATGCACTCGCGGATTCAACAACCTCGCGAACACCTTGGCGCCCTACGGCTACTCGGGCTATCTCTATCAGGCGAAGGGTGGGCTGACGTCGTCGGCGGGCGGATGCCAAAGCTTCGGCAACGCAGTCTTTTTCAAGGGCAGCGGGCCGGGTGCATTTTTCTTCAACGCCGGGCCCCAGGACCCGAACTCGACAGAGGTGCGAGGCGGTATCTGCGCCCCGTCTGCTGGTGATGGAGGAGACCTGTGGGCGTGCTCCACCCACCTCGCTACGCCAGTCGCTGCCCAGCAGGCCAGCGCCATCCGCGGAGGCCTTGATGCCTGGCTCAACAACCAGGCCGGTCGATCGAACAACGTGCTCGCCGGGGACTTCAACGCCACCCCCGGATCGGCCGCCACCGGGGCGATGACCAACTACACCGACATGATCTCGGGTGTTGCCGTCACCTACGAGACCAATTCGAACCACATCGACTACATATGGGCGCACGTGCCGAACCTGGCCGGACCGGACGCGATGGGCAATGTGCCCCCGTGGAGCTACTCCGCCTCGGATCATCGCCAGATCTGGGGTTCGATGCACATCAAATGATCGACAAGTTCGCGTATACGGACGCGGTTGCAGTGGACTCGCGGTCAGGCGCCGTCCTTCTCGGGGACCCAGATTCCACAATTCGGGCATGGTATTGCGCAGGAAAGCCCTTGCTCTCGATCGTGGTCGGTGTCTTGGCTGACCAGCGCAAGCTCGCCTTCGACGATCGATTGCATGACCTCATCGGCGCCGCGGGGTGGCTCGGCGACGCCACCCTGGCCGACCTACTGTCGCACGGATCGGGGATCCTCGAGCCAGATGCAGTCGTGGCGCGCGGTATCCCTTCGAGCCACCGGATGCAGTGGATCGAGACCATCCTTACTGCTCCCGCGCCTGCGCACCGGCCGTCGTACAGCACGTTCGTGGCCTGGTGGCTGGTCGGGCGGATCGTCGAAGAGCGGACGGGCACTCCGATGCAGCGACTCCTCGTCGACGGCCTCCTCGAGCCCTACGACGTCGCACCCCAGGACCTTTGGCTGCACGTCACCCCGAGCGAGTTCGATGGGATAGCGAGTCGGCTGGTCTGGAACACCGACATGGTCGAAGGCTGGCCGATTCCGATGTTGGCCGAGGTGTGTCCTCCAGTTGTCTGCGATTGGAACCCCGGGTTCGGTACCTACGGCACCGTTGAGGCGATGGCACGAGTCATGGCCGGCGTCGTGGGTGACCTGAACGGGCGCGGCCGCGCGCTGACTACCGAGACAGCATCAAGGATCTGCTCGACCGTGCACCGAGGCCTCGACAGCGTCCTCGGCCGAGACGCCGCGTACGGAATGGGCGTGATGACCCAGCTCGACGTGCACGGATTCGGCGATCGGCCGAGCGTGGGGTCGGTCGGTGCGGCCGGCGAAGGAGGCTTGTGCTGGGTTGTTGGCGACCCCTCCGCCGAGATGGCCGTGGCAGTACACGGGCGGGAGCTCGTTGACCCAACGCGGGCGCTCGGCGAACGACGATCGTCGACGGCGACGGCGATCTGGGATGCCGTGAGGCCGCAATGACCACACCCGTCGACGACGCAGTTCTGCGATCCATCGAGGAGCAGATGCGCCTGGCTATTGGCATGCCTGTCTGGGCACCCGATGGCCAGTACCACCACGAGCAAGTCCTCCCCTCGGGCGAAGTCGCGACGCACGTCGAACGCGTGGCCGACGGCCGCGTGAGTGAATGGAAGTGGACCGTTGAACCGGGGGAGGTCGCGCTGGTGCAGCGTGGCCGACCGCGACTCCTCGGGTCGAGCGTCGTTTCGTTCGACGACGCCCGGCGGACCTCAATGAGAGTCCACGACGTTCTTCAAGGGTTGCCACCGTGGGACGACACCAATCCCGACTTCTGGACCGCCTGGCACGGTGTGCCCGGAGCGTCAGTAGACCTCAACATGGCCTTCGTCTCGACGCCGCTTGGCGCTGCGGAGCTGCTCTACCGCTTTCGCGACGGGCGACTGGTCGGCCTGCACGGTGCTGAGGGAGCCAACGGGGACGGGTCGTCCGTGCCGAAGGCGAGAGTGGTGACGGACTGGGCGACCTACATGGGATGGCGGCACGGCGTCGGCGACGAACTCGACATGGTCCGTGGACTCGAAGGCCGATGGTCCACGCTGCTACTCGTGCAGGGTCTCTTTGGCGCTCCTCCACACCGCGCCGCCCGCCGGGATGCTACGCCCTCGCCGGAGCATTTCGCCCCGCACCCTGGCTCCAACCGATAGGTCGCCATCGAGAGGGCGTGAGCACAAAGCCCAGAAGGCGCTAGCGGTCCGGACCCTCGACGGTGGGAACGCGAGACCCGTCGCGCGATAGAGGTTCTCCAGCACCGAAAGGGGGCAGTGCCTCCTCGGGTGGTGGGGTTTGAGGGTGGCGGTGGGGTCCACCACGTAGTGGGGCCATCGGCGTGATCCTCGGTGTGTAGCGCCAACTGCACACCAAGGAGAACCCACCGATGGCCCCTTCTGAGTCTGCCCTGTCCGACCTCCTCGACGCGTTCCGCGCCGGCGATGGCGTCGACCTGATCCGAGAATCCGTTCGCCTCGTCCTCCAAGAACTGATCGAGGTGGAGGCCGGTGAAGCGATCGGCGCCAGCCGTTACGAACGCGTTGACACCCGAGTCACCGAACGCAACGGGCACCGGCCCCGCCTGTTGGCGATCCAGGCCGGCGACATCGAACGGGACCGCTGCACTTGTAGGTGACATCTGATCTGTGGTGCCGAGAGGTGCTGCTGGAAGGATGTTCACATGACCAGGCCCTGACCCTCCGAAACTCGCCGGGAGCGCTCGATAGCCGCCGTAGTCGCCGCCAGCCCCGAAATCCCCAATTCATGGGCATTCTGAGGGCCGCCGGCATTGGCTGACACCCGCTGCACGCACCTTCCGCCGGAGTTCGAGTCCCACCCCGGGCACGCTTGTGATGGAGTGATCACCCCGAGAACATTGGGAACGCGGTGTTCGGTTCAGTGCCGTCGACGGCCTGTGGTCACAGATTGGTCACAGTTGGCTCGAAGAGCGCTGCGACTTGCTGTGCTGCGCCGAGATCCATGCCATCGGTGACGTGGCTGTACACGCCGAGTGTGACCGCGATGGTGCTGTGTCCCAGGCGCTGCTGAACGATTCGGGGGTGGACCCCTGCTCGGAGTGCGAGCGTCGCCCAGGTGTGCCGAAGGCCGTGGACGCCGATGTGGGGGAGTCCGTAGCGGTTCGCCCGTCGGTCGAACCGCTTGGAAACTGCTTCGGGGTGCAGCCAGTCGCCGCTGGTATCTGCGAACGCCAATTCGTCCGACGAGGCCTGACCCTGACCGAGGGACAGGCGCTCTGCGGCCCGACGGGCGCGATGCGATCGGAGCGCGGCCGTCGTTCGTTCGTCGAGGGCGATGGTTCGGGCTCCCGCTGCCGTCTTGGGTTGTCCGAACTGAGCGACGTGGTCGACGATGATCAACGTCCTGGTGACCGTGACGGTTCCGGCGCCGAGGTCAACGTCAGCCCAGCGGAGACCGAGCGCTTCGCCGCGGCGCATGCCCGTGGCGGCGATGAGTCGCCAGAGTGGGTGGTCTCTGTCGCCCTCCGCCTCCGACTGTTGGAGGAAGGCCGCGAGTTCGGCGCCGGTCCATACCTTGAGCCCAGCCTTCTGGACGGCGGTCGACGGAGGTGGGTCGGCGAGGTCTGCCGGGTTCGACTGGAGGAGGCCGTGCCGAACGGCATCCTTCAATGCCCGATGGAGGACGGTGTGGATGTACTGGACAGTTCTAGGTGAGAGGCCGCGTTTGGGGGAGCGAAGGTTGGCGCCGGGCGCAAGCAGCTGTCCGTAGAGCCGATTGAGCGCCGGTCCGGTGAGCTGCTTGAGCTTCATGTCGCCGATGCGCGGCATGACGTGACGCTCGAGGTTCTGTTCATAGCTGAACAGCGTCGCCGGCCGGACGGTGGCCGGCAGCGTGTCGGACAGCCACTCTCGGAGGTAGCCGGCGACGGTCAGCTTGCTGTCGTAGGTGAACGTCCCGGTCCGTGCCTTGCCTCGGAGGTCGTCGAGCGCCTCCTGGGCGGCAGCCTTGGTGGCGAAGCCGCGTCGTCGCGCTTGGCGTCGCTCCCGCCAGACCCCGCCAGGGTCGGCGCCGGGACCGAGGTCGACGATGAACTCCCATAGCCCAGTCGTCGGGTTCTTGCGTGGAGCGACCGATGGTGCGCGCCGGTTCCTCTCGGGTGTCGGTTCTGTCACGGTTTCCTCGTTGAGCGGAGTGTTCGTTGGAGGACGCTGGCGTCGAGGCCGTCGAGGTGGTCGGGCGTGGCTGCCACTGTCCCGGCGGGTGGGGTGAGCAACCAGCTGACGGGCCGGTCGAAACAGCGGGCGATTGCGACGAGTTCGTCGGCGGAGAACTGTTTGATACGGACCCCGTCGACCGACCGCTCGACGGCCGAGTAGCTCGCTCGCGACCAGCGCACTCCGAGGAACGGTTCGAGCGCCGCGGCGGCCTCGGGTTGGCTCCACCCGCGATCGGTGCGGGCACGCGTGAGGTTGAACGCAACGATCTGGTTCGGCGTGAGGCGCTTCGGGCGGCTGGGCACGTCGCCGACTCTACGCTTGCGGCGCCCCGCTGTCATCAACGAAATAGTTGACACTTACGCGTCAAAGTCGGGACTCGTTGATGGTCACCCCTGAACGCGGGATTGTTCAGGTCGGTGGTCAGGATGACCATCGGAGTGGCCGGATCCGACGCTGTCACCGTGGCGACAGGAGAGGCGACAGTGAACACGACGGTCCGGTGGACGGCCGACTGGACAGTTTCGTTCCCTCGGGAGGATTCGACAGATATCGCCTTCGGCGGGACCCGCGCGCGCATAGGTAGGGAAACACCTCAACCCTTGGAGAAGCGCAGATGTCACTACCTGAATTGTTCACTGTCACCGAGGCGGCCGTCGTGCTGCGCATCGGCCGGACCACCGCCTACGAGCTCGCCAGACGCGACCTCGCCACCGGGGGCGGGGAGGGCTTGGGGGTGATCCGGGTCGGAGGGCAGCTCCGGGTCCCCAGGGTGGCCCTTGAGCGGCTGATCGGCGCCCCGGTCGGGACACCGGTCACCACCGGGCCGACGGTCCCGTTGGTGCCCGACACGGTGGTGCCGCTCGATGTCGTCCCCGATCCAACGCCTGCTCGCGTCGACCACCCGAGTGCTGCGTCTGGCAGTCGTCGTCGGTTGGTGTCGGTGGATCAGTTGCGGTTCGATTCGTGATCGGTCGCGCGGTCGGCAGGACTGTTGGTTGGTCAGGTGCCATTTCGTTCGACGCACTTGCACCACGGTGCCCTGTGGTCGGACACGTCCGCTGTTCAGGTCGGCGGTCGCCTTGTTGAGCATCGGCAAGCTCGCCGCCGGGGCCGGCGACTACTACACCGCCATGGTCGCCGACGGCGCCGAGGAGTACTTCACCTCGGCCCGCGAGGCCCCCGGCGTCTGGGTCGGTCAAGCCAGCCAACGGCTGGGACTCGCCGGCACCGTCCAGCCCGACGACTTCGCATCCGTCCTCGATCATCAGTATCCGGGAACCAACGTGCGGATCACAGCGGCTCGGTCCGCGCCGAGCGTCGCCGGGTTCGACGCGACGTTCTGCGCTCCGAAGTCGGTGTCGATTCTCCACGGCCTCGGCACCCCCGACATCCGTGCTGCCGTCCGCCAGGCGCACGACGTCGCCGTCCGTGAAGCGCTCGCGGTGTTCGAGTCCGCAGCGTCGCGAGGCCGGCGAGGCCATGGCGGAGCCGACGTGATCGATGGCGACGGGTTCGTCGCCGCTGCGTTCGCTCACCGCACCTCTCGCGCCGGCGATCCCCACCTGCACACACACGTGGTGATCGCCAACCTCGTCCACGGGCCCGACGGGCGGTGGACCGCCCTCGACGCCCGACCGCTCTACCACTGGTCGAAGACGGTCGGCTACCTGTACGAGGCCGAGCTCCGTCACCAACTCACTCGGACTGTCGGTGTCGAGTGGCGGACGGTGCGGCGGGGGATCGCCGATGTCGCCGAGGTGCCGATGCAGGTGGTCGACGAGTTCTCTACCCGCCGTCACGAGATCGAAGCACACCTGGCGGAGAACGGGTTCGACTCCGCCCGTTCCGCACAGCTCGCGGCATATGCCACCCGGCGCATGAAAGACCACACGGCGACACCTGAATCGCTCGTCGACACCTGGCAGCGACGTGCGAGCGAGTTGGGGTTCGATTGCGAACAGGTCTGCGACCGGCTCAACGCCGGAACCCTCACCCTGAGGTGGACGGGTCTCGTCCATCTCACCCCGATGTTCGAGCACCTCGCCGGACCTGACGGGCTGACCAAAACCCGGTCGACGTTCGGACGACGCGAGGTTATCCAGGGGATCTGCGACCGCCTCCCGATCGGCGCTCCCGTCGCCGACATCTGCGAATGGGCTGATCTGTTCATCGACTCCGAACACTGCACACGACTCGCAGGCACCAAGTCGGCGGTCATCCGAACCAGCGACGGCCGGACCGTGTCGGCACGAACCGACGAGAGACGCTTCTCCACCCCAGACATGCTCACCACGGAACGGCGACTGATCGCCGCGGCCGTCGGCTGCGCCGATGCCGGGGTCGGCCTCGCCGACCCACAGGTCGTCGATGTCGCGATCGGACAGCGCCCGTCGATGAGCGACGAGCAGGTGGAGATGGTGAGACAACTCTGCACGAGCGGTCGCGGCGTCGACCTCGTCGAAGGTGTCGCCGGCGCAGGCAAGACGTTCGCCCTTGCTGCCGCCAACCAAGCCTGGACCGAGTCAGGCCACACGGTGATCGGATGCGCCCTCGCCGCCAAAGCGGCGCGTCAACTCCAGACCGACGCCGACATTCCGTCCCGCACCATCGATCGACTCCTCATCGACCTCGACCGACCTGAACGCGGAGGCCTCGCCCCGAACACCGTGATCGTTGTCGACGAAGCCGCCATGGTCGGTACCCGCAAGGTCCTCCGTCTCCTCGACCACGCCCGACAGGCCGACGCGAAGGTCGTGCTCGTCGGCGACCCGTGCCAACTCCCCGAGATCGAAGCCGGCGGAGCCTTCGTCGGACTCCGCCAACGCCTTTCGGCGTCATACCTGGCCGACAATCGCCGCCAACGCGAACCGTGGGAGCGCGCCGCCTTGGCCCGACTCCGGACCGGCGACACCGACACAGCCATCGACACCTACATCGAGCGAGGCCGCGTCGAGGTAGCGCCCACCGGAGCCGAAGCGCGGTCGCGAATGATCGGTGATTGGCTCGACGCACGCCGAACCGGGACGGCCGTCATGCTGGCCAGCCGACGCGTCGATGTCGACGCCCTCAACAGGTACGCGCGTAGGGCACTGCGGAAGGACGGCGCGCTCGGTGCCGACAAGATCATCATTGCGGGCCACGGCTACACCGAAGGCGACATCGTGGTGGCCCTTCGCAACGATCGCCGACTCGGCCTACTGAACGGCACAAGAGCGACCGTTGACGCCATAGACACCCACGCTCAGGTCATGCGGTGTCGCGCTGACGACGACCAGGCGGTCACGATCCCGTTCGACTACGCCGCCGACGGGCACCTCACCCACGGGTACGCGACGACGATCCACAAATCCCAAGGCGCAACCTACGACCGGTGCCTGATCCTGGCCGGCGACCACCTCACCAAGGAATCCGCCTACACCGCCATGTCCCGGGGACGCATCGACAACACGCTGTACCTCGTCGACGACGGTGACCGAGCCACCGACTCCCACACGAACGAGATCGAATCGTCGCTCGTGGATCGCGTGAGGTCATCGATCAGCCGTACT
This sequence comes from Microthrixaceae bacterium, assembly GCA_023957975.1. Taxonomy (NCBI): domain Bacteria; kingdom Bacillati; phylum Actinomycetota; class Acidimicrobiia; order Acidimicrobiales; family Microthrixaceae; species Microthrixaceae bacterium. The sequence continues at coordinate 131,543 of JAMLGM010000004.1, forward strand.
GCTGCTCAGTCGATGGCGGTCGACCAGACGCCGGCGAGCCACGACGACGACCTGGACTTCGAGATCGATCTCTGATCGCGACCGTGCCGATGATCGGCGGGCGCTGTGACGACCGGGGAGGTTGTCCCTGGAGTAGCGGTGTTGGCTGATCTCGTCGTGAGTTGAGCCCCTCCGGACGAGGATGTGGGTCTTCCACAACTCACCGCCTTACCCGGGAGGGCTCCTGTCTCAAGCTAGAAGCCGTCACCCGAGCGCGCCTCTGACCCCGCTCGGGCGCCGCCGCACGGTCGACTGCGCCTCGTCGACCGCTGGTCGATCGAAGCGACCGAGTGGTTCCCGGTCGACCCCACGACCGTCCGGAAGTGGCGCGTCCCGTTCCTCGCCGAAGGCGAAATCGGCCTCCGGGACCGGTCCTCACGCCCGAAACGCGCACTGAACCGGACTCCGCGCCGAGTACGCAGCCTGTTGATCCAGCTCCGTAAGAGGCGCCGTTGGGGTGCAGACCGGATAGCCATCACATCGGGCTCGCCATTCGACGGTAAACACCTCTTGCGCCACGCTGGCCTCGGACGACTCGACAGAGGTGACCGCGCCACCGCACTACCGGTGCGCCGCTACCGGGAGTGTCAGATAAACGGTGGAACTGGTCTGGCCTGACAGGCTGAGCGACTGCTTGGCCGGAAGGACAGCAGCAACCATCATGACTGACATCACAACAACGGATCCGACGACCCAATCGACCGGAGAGGAGTGGCGGTTGCCGCCGCCCGCGACGGGGAGAGTGGTGGTGAGCGATGAGCTCGCCGCCCAGCTCGTTGACCAGGCCCGCGCGGATGGGGTCGACCTGGTTGGCCCTGGCGGACTTTTGGGGGATCTCACTAAGCGGGTCCTCGAGGCCGGCCTCGAAGTAGAGATGGCCGACCATGTCGGCTACGACAAACACGACCCCGAGGGCCGCAATGGCGCCAACTCGCGCAACGGAACCCGTTCGAAAACGGTGCTCACCGAAGTCGGGCCCGTCGAGATCGACGTGCCCCGCGATCGCGATGGCACGTTCGACCCGAAGCTGGTGCGGAAGCGTCAGCGCCGCCTCGCTGGTGTGGACGAGATGGTGATCTCGTTGACCGCGAAGGGTCTCACGACCGGTGAGGTCCAGGCGCACCTCGCCGAGGTGTACGGCACCGACATGAGCCGCGAGCAGGTCTCCAAGATCACCGACGCGATCTTGGGGGAGATGGCCGAGTGGATGACACGCCCCCTCGAACGGGTGTACCCGGTCGTGTTCATCGACGCCATGGTCGTCAAGATCCGTGACGGCCAGGTCGCGAACCGGCCGATCTACACGGCGATCGGCGTCACCGTGGACGGCAAACGCGACGTTCTCGGCCTGTGGGCGGGCACCGGCGGCGAGGGCGCCAAGTTCTGGCTGCAGGTCCTGACCGAGATCAAGAACCGTGGCGTCGACGACGTGTGTATCGTGTGCTGCGACGGGTTGAAAGGGCTGCCCGACTCGATCGCGGCGACGTGGCCGCTGGCGGTCGTGCAGACGTGCGTGTTGCACCTGATCCGCAACACGTTCCGCCTCGCCAGTCGCGCCGACTGGGACCGCATGGCCAAAGACCTCCGGCCGGTCTACACCGCCGTCAACGAGGAGCAGGCCCAGGCGAAGCTCGCTGAGTTCCACGACGCGTGGGGCGACCGCTACCCCGCGATCAAGGGGCTGTGGGACAACGCGTGGGGCGAGTTCATCCCGTTCGTGGACTACTCCGTGGAGATCCGCCGGGTCATCTACAGCACCAACGCCATCGAGTCGCTGAACGCCCGGATGCGGCGGGCGACCAGGGCCCGCGGGCACTTCCCCAACGAGCAGGCGGCGCTCAAGTGCCTTTACCTGACGATCGCCTCGACCCCACCGGACGCGGAGCGCACCGCTGGATGAACCGCTGGAGGCCCGCCCTCAACGCCTTCGCCATCACGTTCGGCGACCGACTCTTCACCACCAACAACTAACAACCGCCACGACCAGTTACACCGTTCTCTTGACACACCCCCCCCAGGCGGATGCTCGATAATCGCGACCGGCCGCTGCTTCGCCGGGCGACACGTCTCACACGGCGGCCGCAACCCGCGCTCGCGGATCTGGCGGGTCAACGTCTGGTAGCTCTGCTCGAACCCGAGACCGACCAGCTCGTCGTAGAGCGTGGTGGCCCACAGGTGCGGGTCTTCGCGCAACCGCTCGCGGGTGTAGTCAACGAACCGTTCGAACGCGTCGCCGCCCGCTGGTGCGCGTACACCGGCAGTGCGTCCGCCAGTCAGATACGCGCGGATCGTCTTTCGGTCATGTCCGAGATGGCGGGCGATCGCGGAGATCGTCCACCCCTTCGCTGCGAGCGCGTGCGCGTCCACATCGTCCTCCTGTGTGAGCATGAGAACCGGGCTCCCTCGTTGTGCTGGTGGTGGTCAGAGACCGTCAGCATCGAGGGAGCCCCACCCTCAAAGTGGGACCCACAGGTGGGGAATTTCAGTGAGCAACTCCGGGGAACTTCACCTGAGCGTCATCAGCCTCGCCAGCCGCGCCGACTGGGACCGCATGGCCAAAGACCTCCGGCCGGTCTACACCGCCGTCAACGAGGAGCAGGCCCAAGCGAAGCTCGCGGAGTTCCACGACACCTGGGGCGACCGCTACCCCGCGATCAAGGGCCTGTGGGATAACGCGTGGGGCGAGTTCATCCCGTTCCTGGACTACAGCGTGGAGATCCGCCGGGTCATCTACTCGACCAACGCCATCGAGTCGCTGAACGCCAGGATGCGACGGGCAACCAGAGCACGGGGGCATTTCCCCAACGAGCAGGCCGCGCTCAAATGCCTTTACCTGACGATCCGAAGCCTCGACCCCACCGGACGCGGAGCGCACCGCTGGATGAACCGCTGGAAGCCAGCCCTCAACGCCTTCGCCATCACGTTCGGCGACCGACTCTTCCCCACCAACAACTAACAACCGCCACGACCAGTTACACCGTTCTCTTGACACTCCCTCGGGCGTCAGCGCTTGCGCAGTACCAACATCCCGATCGCGATCAACGCGAGGCCAACCGCTGTCAATAGGAACGCAGGCGCACCGGTGAATGCTAGCGGCGACCGGAACGTGTCCGCAGCGAGAACCGGGGCCGCTGCAGAGGAATCGTTGTTGGTGCTATCAGGGTCGACGAAGCCGCCGTTGCCTACGTTCTCGCCCGTGACCATCGCAGAGTTGATGATCGACCCCGAAGCAGCGGACGATACGGCGACCGTGAGGTCGATCGTGCTCGTCGCGTTCACGGCCAATGTTGAAGCACTCGTGCAACTCACCACGTTGGCGGCTGCGGCGCACGACCATCCCGAACCGGTTGCCGAAACATACGTGAGCCCGTCGGGAAGGTCATCGGTCATCACGATTCCCGTGGGAGCGACGGAGGGACCCTTGTTGTTCACCGCCAGCGTGTAGGTGGCGTTCTTGCCGGCCTGGATGGCGCCGACCAGGGTCTTGACCAGCGAGACATCGGCGTAGGGGACCGACGTCGGGTCGGTGGCGGTGTTGTTGCCGGGCACGGGGTCGAAGACCGGACTCGACACGGTGACGGAGTTGATGGTCGATGGGGCGGCATCCTTCGCAACCGACACGACCAGTACGAACGTCACTGATGCGCCCGCCGCCAAGGAACCCCCTGACGTGCAGGTCACGACCTGGGCCACTGCGGCGCAGGTGAATCCGGTGCCGGCCATGCTGACGAACGACAATCCGGTCGGCAGGGTATCGACCACAGTGACCGGGTTCGCTGCTGACGGTCCATTGTTGGTGACCGTCACGGTGTACGTGCCGTTCGAACCTACGGCGAAGTCGCCGATATGGGTCTTGGTCACGGCCAGGTCCGCCTGGTAGCGGTACCCGAAGTCCATGTCGGTGCGGTCCTGGCCACTGGTGAGGGTGGTCACTGACTGGCCGTCGAGGGTTCCATCGGGATCGAACACGTTGACCAGGCCGGACGGGAGCGATGACGGATCGATCGTCACGCGGTACCAACCCGCGGGGAGATCGTTCACGATGTATGTCCCGTCGCTCGCGGTCGTGGTCGTGAAGGTCATGTCGTCAGCCGTTCCGGCGGTGCCGTCGAAGCCAGCCCACACCACAGTGACCGATGCGCCTGAGATACCCGATTCTGTGCCATCGAGTAACCCGTTGGCGTTGGCATCCACCCAGACGGTGTCACCAAGTGACCCAGTGCCCGTGTACCCGAAATCGGCATCGAGGTAGGGAGTGGTGCTGGTGAGCGTGATCACCCCGGAACGATGGTCGAGTGAGCCGCCCGAGCTGGCGTCGTCGTCGTAGGTCTGGGTCAGGCCACCGGGAAGCGAGGACTGATCCACCAGCACCCGGTAGTCGCCCACCGGCAGGTCGACGAACGAGTAGGAGCCCATCGAGTTGGTGGTGGTGGACGTGGTGGTGATGTCGTCACTCGTTGACGCAATCCCGTCGGGACCCCAGAAATCATCGGCGGTCCCGAACGTGTTGTCGTTGCCGGCGGCCTCCAAGGTCACGGTGACGTTGGGGATTCCCGGTTCATTCGAGTCGCGGGAATCGTCGCCGTCGGCATCGAACCAGACAAGGTCGCCCAGCGAGGTGGGCGCCGTGGTGATCGACGCGGCCGCGGAGTCGTCCTCCGAAGGTGCGGAGGATGCGTTGCCGGGCGTGGAGTCGGGATCCCACTGGTCGCTGGTACCGACTTCGGCCGTGTTGACGATCGTGCCGATCGAAGCGATTCGGGCACGGATGACCAGCGTCGCGAAGCCGCCATTGGTGAGGGTGCCCACGGACCAACGTCCTGTGCTGGACACGTAGCTCCCCTGCGAGGCGCTGACCGTGCTGCGGTACGCCATCGTGGCGGGCAGGAGATCATCCACCCGAACGGTGGTAGCGGTATCGGGGCCGTCATTGGTGACCCGGACCGTGTAGTCCACGTCGGACCCGTAGTAGTAGGGGCCCGCAGTGACCGTCTTGGCGACACGAAGATCCGCTCGGCGCACCCGCGCGGTGGCGGTGTCGTTCGGCCCGGCGAAGCTGCCATCGGCATTGCTCGATGCGCCAGTGCGGTCCTCGCCAGCGACCGACGCCGTGTTTGTGTGATCGAACGTGCCGGTCTTCGGGACGGTCAGCACCGCCGAGGTCGGTGTCGTTGCGAGCCGTACCGTGATCGTCGCTCCCGGCGCCAGTGGTTGGCCGACACCAGAGACGAGATTTGCCCACGAGACTGTGCCGCCGGTGGCGCAACTCGGCGCACAGCCCGGCTCGACCGCAGCGTTGGTCACGTAGGGAGTGGTGACTCTCGCAGATCCGTTCACGTAGTCCCAGTCGGCAGGCAGCACGTCGCTCACGTCCACATTGAACGCGTTGTCGATCGTCGCCCCGGAGGCATTCGTCACCACGATCTGCCAGGTGAAGTTCTGGCCGACCCGTGCATCGGTGGCGTCGCTCACGACGGTCTTGTCCACGCTCAGGGACGGGAACTTGACGGTCATGTTCACCGTGTCGGCGGTCACGTTGCCGCCGGGCCCGCTGGGATCATTGCCATACGTGCGGTAGGTGATCGATGGGTTTGCCGTGCGTTCGGTGACTCCGATGCCGTAGTAGGTGGGGATATCCGCGGTGTTCTGGACGCTTGCCGCGTCGGAGAGCGATCCGCTGCCGACGAGGTCAGCCGTGTAGGTGATGGTCACGGTGCCACCGGCGGCGATCGGACCGTCGATCACCCACGTGATGTCGGGATCACCACCCGTCCAACCGTCGGTGACGGTGATGCCGCTCGACCCTGTGGCGACAACATTGGTGAGGTTGGCGCTCGGCTGGTCGGACACGGTTGCGTCGTATGCTGCGCTGGAACCGCTGTTCGTGATCGTCAGGGTGTACGTGTAGCTCGACCCGGGGGACGTGGCACAGGTATCGGTGTCTCCGATGTTGCCGGCAGTCTGGTCACACCCGGTCTGGGACACGTCCTTGTCGATGCGGAGTGTCGGCTCCTGCACCGTGAAGGTGGCGGTGGCGACCGGCAGGGTCGATGTGTAGCTGGAGGTGGAGGGGACGGAGCTCGGCGCCGTCGGTCCGGCGACGTCGGTGTTGTTCCAGGCGAGCTGCACCGAGTTCACCAGCGTGTTGCCGGCGACGACTGCTGCGCCGCCCGATGTCCGGTTGGCGGCGACATGGGCATCGAACGTCAGGAGGTATTGGCAGGCTCCGGCCGCCGGCATGGTGACATCGCCGAACCACCACCCGATCGAGGTCGTGCCGTTGCCGTTCGCCGTCGGGGGAGTGATGCCCGAGAATCCTGACGGATCCGGACAACTGCCCGGTCCGCTCTCGAGGGAGATCGAGTTGTAGGCATCGAACACCATCCCGTCGGGCATGGTGTCGATCACGGTCGCGTCGTACAACCGGGTCGATGCCGGAACGGTCACCCGCACGGAGTAGGTGGCCTTCGTGCCAACGGTCCCGGTGGAGGGGCTCACGGTCTTCGCGATCGTGGGATTGGTGATGCTGATGGTGTTGGTGGCGGTTGCGGTGTAGGACCGTTCGCCGGTCACCGTTGCGGGCATCGAGCTGGTGGATCCGGAGACGTTGTTCACCAACGTGTTCGAAGCGACGGCGGGGTTGTCGACGGTTGCCGAGTACGTGAGCGAGGTCGATCCGGCCGGGGCCAGCGATGTGAGTTTCGCCGACGTCGTGGTTGCGTTCCACGTGATCGTTCGGGCGGTGGCGTCCCAGGTTCCGCCGTCGGGATCGACCGACCCGCCGTCGGCAACCGGAGTTCCGCTGTTGGTGGGTTCGATGCCGACGGGCACCGTGTCGACGATCGAGAGCTCGTGGCTGGTGGACACGTCCGATGCGGTCGGATTGGTGACGGTGAGGGTGTAGCCAACCGTCTGGCCGGGCGACGCGAAGTTGCCCGAGGTGTTGTTGGACTTCGCGATGGACAGGCGGGGTTCGACGATCGTGGTGACGACCGCGTTGGAGTTGATCGCAGTTGCCGAGGTTCCAGTTGCGCTCTTCCAGTTGATCGTCGAACGGTTCGACTTGGTGGCGTTTCGGGTATTAGATCCGGTGTCGAGCACTTTGACATCGAACTGCAGAGTGAGGGTGTCGTCACCGGAGTCGACGGCGTTCACGTACGGCGTCGGCAACGTCACCGAGACGGTGCCGTTCGATCCGACCGAAGGGGTGGACAGCGACGAGCCGTCAAGCGTCACGTTCGACCCGACGATGCTCGCGTTCCCGTCGAACGCCAGTCCGGCCGGGAGGGCGTCGGAGAAGACGCCGTCGTAGGTGGTCGTGCCCTGAGGAATCGTGAGGGTCGTGCTGTACGTGATGACCTCGCCGATGGTCGCCTGCTCAGCGGTGGATGCCAGCGATCCGTTCGCGGTATTGCCGGTCTCACTCAGCGCAGACTGCTGCACCTTGGTGGCCCCGGGTTGGGGCGTATACACCGACGACGTGTCCGACGCGGCGTCGGTGTTGGCGGTGACCGTGCCGTCGATGTTGCTCGCCGGGTAGTACACCTGCGGCGAATCCGAGGCGTTCGTTGCCGCTTCGTAGCTTCGGACACCAGCCGTGTTGACGAACGTGTGCCCGGGCTCGACGGTCGACGGAATGGCAACGTCGTACGTCAGCGTCCGCTGGCTGCCAGAGCCGATGGATGCACCGGCGAGCACTGAGATTGCCGCGGAAGTCGGCCATACAACTCGGGTTCCCGGCGACACCGGGCACGACCCACCGTCGCTGACCGAGCTCACCATCGTGCAATCGATGCCGGAGGGCAGTACGTCCCAAACCTCGGTGTTCGCTGAGTCGACATTGCCGGTGTTCTCGAGGTCGACCCGATAGGTCACCACATCGCCGGCCTGTACGGCCCGATTGTCCGAGTTGGCAGCGAGCGGTCCGGCGACGGTGGTCGAGGTGCCCCCGGCGATGGATCGGACACCCTTGGTGAGCCGAATCTGCGGCTCGGTCCACACGGCGGCGGCCTGGTCGCGGAACTGAAATACCTCGTTGTCGGTATTTCGAATGGTCATCTTTTGGAGGTTGGCGACGATATCGGCAGCGACACCGAGCGGAGGTGTGCCCACTCGGGCCGCGATGGTCCAGTGGAACTTCTCGCCGGCGTTGGTGACGGCACCGCCGGAACCGACGGTGAAGGTGACCAGGTTGGCTGATTCGCTGAACGTGGTGCCGGAGAGTGTGTCGGCGTCGAACGCCGTGACCCGGGTGGCTGAGCCGGTGACGTACGTGTAGCTCGGCGGCAGCAGGTCGTCGATACGCACGCCGGCGGCATCGACGTCGACCGGGAAGGTCGCCTGGAGATCGAAGCACGCGAAGTCGCCGGGGCGGTACCCCGCCTCGGGTGTCGGGTCGCCCTCGGACCACGTGACCGTACCCCCGGCGCAGAGCGCCCCGATGCCGGCCGAGGTCCGAGCCGCACCGGTTGCGAATGGGCCGGTTCGCACCGAGACCCGCTTGTTGATCGTCGGCAGGACGCCGTCAATCGTGTCAGCGGAGATGTCGGCTACGCCGGTCAGGTCTGGCGTTGTGTCGTCGGTGATCGCCCCTCGGTGCGACGTGTCGCCGCTCAGTGAGACGTCGTTGGTCATCGAGTCGCCCATGAGTACCGGCGTTGTGTTCGACCCGTTCGATCGGTAGGTCGGGCGTACCCGTGCCAGCTGGGTCATCGTCACCTGGTTGTCGTGGGCGACATTGGCCAGTTCGGTGGTGTCCGCGAAGTCCCAGACGAGGGTCCAGGTGCCGTCAGCGTTCTCGGTGGCCGACGTGTACGGCGCGGCGACGGGGCCGGCGCCGATGTCGATCGTGGGATTGGCCCCGGAAGGCGAACAGGTCGGGTCCGCGGGTCCGCCGGTGGCGAGGTTGCCGAGCGGGCACATGCCGTTGGGAAGTGTGTCGGTGACGATGAGACTCGATGAGTCTCGGTATTCGCTGGTCTCGATGGTGAGCGTGTTGGTGACGACTGTGCCCTGGACAACCGTGCCCACAGATGACTTACGAATCAGCAGGTCCTCGGCGGTGACCGTCGCGTTGTCCGTGTCCGTGAGGGTGGGGTTGGTGCCACTGGTGGAGGGGCCTTGGTAGGTGCCGGTTGCGGCGGCGCGGTTGGTGATGGCGTCTTCGCTCGAGGTCTCCGTCGTGAGCGTACCGTTGTTGTTGTCGAGATTTCGACCCTGCTGCAGTGACGAATCACTCGGTTTCGTGCCGGTGAAGGTGTTCGTGTTGGCGCGAAGCGGAATGCCGGCCAGGTACGTGATGGTGAGCACGCCGCTGGCGGCTTGGCTGGCACCAGCGCCGAGTGCGGCGGCATTCCACGTGACCCGTGTGCTGCCGGCGACTGCTGTGCTGCCGTCGGCGAGCACGGTCGGCGCAGCGAGAGTTTCGATGCTGGACGGTGTGAGGCAGGTCGCTGCGGGGGTGCCGCCGGCGAGCGGCCCTGATCCGGTGTACTCCTCGGTGGAGCCGGTGTTCGTGGGCGCATCGCTGGTGGAGTCCGGAAGGTAGTTCGTGCATCCGAGGAACTCGAGCGTGGGAGGGAGCACGTCGACGACGCTGAAGTTGTTGGTGGTGCGCCGACTGTTGTTGGTCACTGTGAGGGTGTAGGTCTTGGGGTCCGCACCATGGACGCCACGCGTCAGTTCGCCCTCGCCGTTGTTTCCGGCGACCTTGTCGAGGATGAATGCGGCGACGTGTGAGGTCCTCGGCGTCGATACGGCGGACCCGGTGTAGGAAGTCGCGCCGCTCACGGGTACGCCATTGGCATCGAAGTCGGGGATGTAGAAGGCGTCGGAATTCACGTACGCCTCGGGCGTGATGTTGTAGTTCGTGCCGACCGGCAGGGTCGCGACGTCGTTGTCGGCATCGGTGGATACGGCGAGGCTGATCGACGTGCAGGCGCCGGACAGGAGATCGCTCGTGTTCTCCCAGATCACCGTGGTCAGGCCGGCGCTCGGCTTGTTCGCGAGCACGGTGGTGGCCGCTGGTGTTGCCGAATCGAACCCGACGCCCGCTGGCAGCACGGTCCGGTAGGACAGGTTGTAGCCGTCGGTGGCGGTCGGATTGCAGGCTCGGAACGTGTAGCTAGCGCTGGTTCCGATGAGTACTCGCGCGGGCCCATCAGCGGAGACCGTGATGTCGGGAGTGCCAGACGCTCCAGCGCCGCGCGTTGGTGCGACACCGAATGACAGCGGCAGCAGTGCCGCGACCATCGCCAGCGTGACGAGGGCTCGCGGCGAGGCTCGGCGAATCCAACGGACCAAAGAACAACTGAGTGCCATATCAGCCTATCGGCCAAGGTCGGGAGCAGTTGAGCGACAGAGCCCGCGAGGTCGTGGGGCCAGCGGTCCGAGTAGCGACGATTGTGCAACAGCGAGGCGCACGCTCCTCACAGGGCCCGATTGGGCGGTGGCGGAGACACTCATGAGCGATTAAGGCGCCTGGCCGAGGAATGGGCACGTGCGAAGGCTCGCTTCGCCGGAGTACTCGCCGAGCTGACTACCCCCGCACCGAAGGCCGACCCCCAGGCGGGCGACCCGCTCCGGTCGGGAATGTCAAGAAGACGGTGTAACTGGTCGCGGCGGTTGTTAGTTGTTGGTGGTGAAGAGTCGGTCGCTGAACGCGATGGGGAAGGCGTTGAGGGCGGGCCTCCAGCGGTTCATCCAGCGGTGCGCTCCGCGTCCGGTGGGGTCGAGGCGATCGTCAGGTAAAGGCACTTGAGCGCCGCCTGCTCGTTGGGGAAGTGCCCGCGGGCCCTGGTCGCCCGCCGCATCCGGGCGTTCAGCGACTCGATGGCGTTGGTGCTGTAGATGACCCGGCGGATCTCCACGGAGTAGTCCACGAACGGGATGAACTCGCCCCACGCGTTGTCCCATAGTCCCTTGATGGCGGGGTAGCGGTCGCCCCACGCGTCGTGGAACTCAGCGAGCTTCGCCTGGGCCTGCTCCTCGTTGACGGCGGTGTAGACCGGCCGGAGGTCTTTGGCCATGCGGTCCCAGTCGGCGCGACTGGCGAGGCGGAACGTGTTGCGGATCAGGTGCAACACGCACGTCTGCACGACCGCCAGCGGCAACGTCACCGCGATCGAGTCGGGCAGCCCTTTCAACCCGTCGCAGCACACGATACACACGTCGTCGACGCCACGGTTCTTGATCTCGGTCAGGACCTGCAGCCAGAACTTGGCGCCCTCGCCGCCGGTGCCCGCCCACAGGCCGAGAACGTCGCGTTTGCCGTCCACAGTGACGCCGATCGCTGTGTAGATCGGCCGGTTCGCGACTTGGCCGTCACGGATCTTGACGACCATGGCGTCGATGAACACGACCGGGTACACCCGTTCGAGGGGGCGGGTCATCCACTCGGCCATCTCCCCCAGAACGGCGTCGGTGATCTTGGAGACCTGCTCTCGGGCTCATGTCGGTGCCGTACACCTCGGCGAGGTGCGCTTGGACCTCGCCGGTCGGCCGGGTTCGTGTGGATGGCGAAGTGGTCGCCCTCGATCTCACGGTGTCGGAACCGGCCGCTGGTGACCTGCCGCCACGCCTCGGCCGACGGCGAGGTGGTGCGATCCGATCGGGCACTGATGGCACACACCGGAACGTCCAGGATCCCGTCGCCGGGCTCGGCGGCGCCTCGGAACAGGTGCATGTCCGCGAGGTCTGAGCGGCGACCCGATCGAGCAGTCCGGCGTGGTGGAGCTCGTCGCCCGAGGGATGCGATCGACGGATGTCCTTCGCGACCGATTCGAGGTCGGTGCCCCAACGACGCTCACCGTGCGGCCCGACGGCCGACATGGCCGGGAGGAGACCTATCAGGGCCGATCCGGCCACGGTGCAGCGTTCCGCTGTAGCGAGGCCGATGCGGGCCCCGATGCTGTACCCGGCGATGATGAACGGCTTGCCCATCATCGCCAGCTCCCACTCCAGATCGTCCACGAGGGTTGCCAGATCCTCGTAGGGCGCCTCCGTCATCCGATGGGTCCGTCCCGGGAGCGCCAGGTACCGCACGTCGTGGTCCGGGACGAGCCAGCGCAGCTCGTTGGCGAACGCCTGGGCCGTTCCGCCGGCATACGGGCACACGATGAGCGCGACGTCCGCGTCGGTCGGACTGCCGGGGAGCGACCAGAGCAGCGACGGGGCGGCCGATGACGATGTGGGGGTCATGCCGGCGCGTCTGGTCCGGCGAGGAAGTCCGTGACGAACTCGGCGAGACGCGTCTTCCAGGCCGCGTCCGCCGCGGCCACGCCTCGCGGCGCGATGGACGGCTCTGCGAGCCACCGGCTGAGCATCATGGCACGAAGGATCACGAGGTCGTCGACGGCGGACCGATCGAGTGGTGTGGCGGCGACCGTGTCGTACGACGAGAGGAAATCCCGGCGGAACGCTGAGAACAGCTCGCCGGCACCTCGCTCGACGGTGAGGTCGAACAGGGCGAGGTAGAGCGAGTTCGCCACGTCGTACTCGGCCGGTCCGACCCCACACTCGTCGAAGTCGAAGACTCGCACCTCGCCAGCGGACATCCGGAGGTTGTGGCTGCCGTAGTCGCCATGGAGGAGCGTGGGCAGGCGCCGACCCGTCGAAGCGCCGGACTCGCTCGAGGACCCGTAGCAGGGCGTCCGTCGCACTCGGGGGTGCGAGGGCGGCTGCTTCGACGTCGATGACGGCGAAGCGCGGGACATCGTCATGGGCGATCGAGCGACCGGCGTCGTGGATCAGCGCCAGCGTGGCACCGATCGCCTCGGTGTCGGCCGGCAGGAGCGGCGACGGTGCACGCCCGTCGGCGAACGCGAACAGCATCACATGGTCGAGGTGGCCGTCGACCCCGGGGAGCGACGAGATGATCGCTCCGTCGAGGTCGAGCGGCGCACACACTGCGGGCGCAATGCCGGCCAAGCGTCGTACGGCGGCGAGACGTCCCCGCAGCGCCGCGGCATCGACGGCGTCGGCCGACACGACCTTGATCACACGTCGGCGCCGTCGTGACGGGCGCGCCACACGGTGCTCTGATGCCCCCCGGCGAGCGCCTCGACATCGGTGATTCCCGGCAGCGTGGCTACTGCCGATCCCATGTCGCTCACGTTCCGACGCTAGTGGTTCGACGGCCCCGCGGAGGTCGACACGACCGTGGCGAACAATTTCGTCCATCGAGCAGGCGGCGCGTTCGGCGTGCGCCCGGAAGGAACAGCTCATGCGCAAAGCAGCGTTGACGACAGCGATCGTGATGGTCGTGGTGACCGGAGTCGCGTGCTCGAACGGATCGGTCGACGGCCCGGAGAGCTCCGCCGACGGGACCCGACCGGCACAGGTCGAGCCTGCCGAGCAGCGCGACGATGCACGCGTCCTCCGCGAGCTCGAGGCAGTTCGTGCGGCCTTGCCCGCCGACCCATCGCCTCCTCCGACGACGGGAAGGTACGGCTACTCGGTCTGGCGGTCCTACAGCGAGCCAGGTGGCATACGCGACGAGGTCGACGCGATCGTGCGAGCGCACCCGGATCGGGCACGGTCGATGGTGATCGGCACGTCGCATCTCGGCCAGGAGATCGTGGCCGTACGAGTGTCCTCGGACCTGTCGTCGGCGATCGGGGAGCGTCCCAGCGTCGTCCACCTCGCCGGCCAGCACGCGCGGGAGTGGATCGGCACGGAGATCGATCTGCGCCTCCTTCGCCTCTACCTGGACGGCACCGATCCCGACGGGGCACTTGCTCGCCAACCCGCAGCACCGACCTGTGGTTCGTTCCGGTCGCGAATCCCGACGGATACGACTACAGCTTCAGCACGGAACCGCTCTGGCGGAAGAACCTGCGGGACAACGATGGCGACGGCCAGATCACCGATGCCGACGGCGTGGACCTCAACCGCAACCTGCCGTACAAGTGGGGCTTCGACAACGAGGGGTCGTCTCCGCTGCCCGGCGCCCCGACGTACCGTGGCCCGTCTCCGGCGTCGGTGCCGCCTCCTACACCACGTCATGGGACTCACTCGGCCACCTCGCCACCATGTCGTATCCATCGGGGAGGAACTCGCGATCTGGGCTTCAGGCACCGCCACGAGACCGCACTCCACGGCCAGGTCGGTGACGAGCGACTCGAACATCGCTGACCCATTGTGAGGGGTAGCGACGAAATGCTTGTGGTCGGACCCACGCCAGGTCGCCGCAGGTTCGAACTCCAGGAGGAGGCATTCGTTGCCCATCTCACTCCCAGCAGCGACGACCGTGGCCTGAGAACGCGTGTCGTCGTGCCCGTCGGCCGTGAGGTCCCACGGATCGCTCACAAAAACGTCGAGATGCAGCCCCAGCAGACTCGACGCAGCGATCACCACCGGCAGGATAGGAGTCACGGACGACTACGCAGAAGGGCAGGCGACGGTGAACACGTCCGAAGGCTGCGGTCGGTCGTCGGCCGGTCGGCAAGTCAGAATACCGGTCGTGCGAGCGGGAGTAGGCGTGGTCACAATTTGGTCACACACTTCCCGAAACTCGCCAACAGCGGTCGACAGCGGCCGAACTCGCCAGTCCTCGAAACGCCCAATTCGTGGGCATTCTGAGGGCCGCCGGCATTGGCTGACACCCGCTGCACGCACCTTCCGCCGGAGTTCGAGTCATCTGACCGACTCGTAACCACGCGGCTGCGAGTCCTCGCAGATCGACGAACGATGCCCGTCTCAACCGAGTTCCAGCGCCGCGATCGCCTTACGTTTCCCGGCGTCGGTTCGTCCGTCGTAATGCAGGCGCAGGGTCGACTCACTGTTGCCGAGTATGTCCGCGACGGTGCGGTAGGACTCGCCGGCATCGAGCATCGAGGTTGCGGCGAAATGGCGCAGATGGAGGAGCGTGATAGGCGAGGTCCCTCGACTGGCAGCCCACCGCCCGGTCAACGACTCGGGCCGCAGGGGAAGATGCGCCGAGCCGGCCGACGGGAATACGAAGTCGGTCACCTTCGTCGGCCTACCGAGCCGTGTGCCCAGACGGTTTCGCTGCGCCTCGAACGCAATTACCGCTCGAGTCGTCAGCGGCACATCGCGCCAGTCGGACTGCTTCGTTGCCTTGCGCACCAGGCCCACGCCGGGACCGCCATCGGTGATGGCAGCTGCCACATGGATCTCGCCGGTCGTTAGATCGACGTCCTTCCACTGCAAGCCAAGGAGCTCACCTCGCCTCATCCCAGTGCTAGCGAGGATCATCGCGGCGTCGGCCAGCTCCGGATCGACCTCAGCAACATCCAACAGCAGATGGCGGACGTCGTCGAGAGTAGGGGAGTACGGCTTCGTCCTGGTCGTCTTCGGGCGGGTTGCGTCCTTCGAAGGGTTGGAATCGAGCAGACCCCGCTTGCGGGCAAGCTCGAGGGCTCTCGCGAGAACCGTCGCGCATCGTCGGATCCAGTCGTTCCCTCTGCCTGAGGTGCGCATGCCAGCGTAGAGGTGCTCGATCTCCTGCCACCCCAGCTTCGAGAGGCGGACGTTGCCGAACGGGCGTCCGTCCGGCATCTCGATCGCCTTCATCGTTCTGATCGCCGAACGAGACGTCAGGATCGTGCTGGGCGCGAGTTCGATCAAGCCCTGATCGATCGACTCCAAGTATTGGTCGAGTGCGGCGCCGACCGAATGAGCGCGGGTGCCCCCGGACGGAAGCCGACGCTCGTGGTCCGCGACTTTGAGGCGGGCCAACGCAACCTCGGCATCTCTTGCCGTTCCTTCGACCGTGCGTGAGACCCGGCGTCGGGCGCCGGTGACCGGGTCCCGCCCGATCTCGACGTCGATACGCCAGACGCCCTCGCGGACGAACGTCACGCCTCCGCTGCCTCGTTTTCTCCGTCGGGTACCGCTCGGCGCCACCCGCCGTGCGGCCGTTGAAGCGCCGCTCATGAACGGGATAGTAGAGCGAGTTAGTAGAGCGCGGAAGGGCCACTTGTGCCGTGAACCAACGAAACCCCCGACGAGTCGGGGGTTTCTGTGGAGCGGACGACGAGATTCGAACCCGCGACCCTCACCTTGGCAAGGTGATGCTCTACCAGCTGAGCTACGTCCGCAAGAGCGTTGACACTATAGCCGACCCCACCTCCGCGCGCGCCAACTCGGGCGTCGGTGGCCGGTGGGATCACTGCGGGCGTAGACGAGCGCGCAGGGTCTCGACGATCTCGATGGCGAGGTCGACGTCGGGAATCTGGTCGACGGTCGCGACCTGGGTTCCGTCGATCACCGTGATCGAGGCAAGTCCGTTGGCATGGCGACCGACGAGTTGCAGCCTCGGCGACAACTCGAAGTGCTCGACGTCGGGGGTGTATCCGCGCTCGGACACGACCAGCACCCGCTGGCGGGTCACGACGAACGCCGTCACCATGCCGAGCGTGCGCCCGATGAGCACTCCCTCCACGATCTCGCCCGGCTCGAGCAACGCCCCGGTCACCGCGAACGGAACCGAACCGGCGATGCGGCTCTCGCCCCGCAGCCGCCGAACCGCGCCGGCCATTCCATGGGCGTCGTCGTGAAGGGGTTCGTCGTGAAGGGGTTCGTCGACCGCGGTGACCTCGTCGTCGCGGCGACCCGAGTCGCGGTGGAACGCCGACGTGCGGTCCTGAGGCGACTGCGAGACCGGCCGAACCGTATCGCGACGACGCCCGTAGGCCGGCGGGGCGGCGCTGGTGCCAGCCCCGGTCGAGCGCGACGGGGTCGGAATCGTCGCTTCGGGCACAACCTCGGTCGACTCGCCCGCGGAAAACACGCCGCGACGGGAGGTGATGAACTCGTCCGCCTCGGCGTCGTGTCCGGTGGCGCCGGGGTCGGCGGCAGCGCTCAGATCCTCCGGTTCGCCGGGTTCGAACAGATGCGAGCGGCTCGCAGCGGGATCGTTCACCCTCGAGCCGAATTTCGAAGCGCCGCGAGGCACTCGTCCGGCATCCGCCGTGTCCGGCGCTGTGGGCGTCGCCGCGGACTCGGGCGCCGCTGCGGACTCGGGATCGAAAGCGGCTGGATCGGGGTCCGTCGGCGTGGATGCCTGAGCGCCCACCAACGGTGGTGAAACATCACCAGCGGCTGGGGCGGGTGGGGTAACGACCACGGCGTCCACCGGTGCCGGCCCGGGCGTCGCCATGCCGAATACCGGGGGAGCAAGTGGTGCCCCGGCCGCCGCACCAGCCGCACCAGCAGCCGCACTAACGGCACCAAATCCCGCACCGGCACCGGCAGGCGTCAGGTCGGCGCCACAGACCACACAGTGATCCCGATCGCCGGGCTCACTACCGCATGCAAAGCACCGCACTTGATCGACTCCAGACTCCTGCGCTCGGGGAACTCGCGCCTCAACGTCACCGAATGCAACCGTATCCGCGTCCTTCGCAGATCGTGAGATCGGCTCGGCTCGGCGAGGGCCTCGCAACCGGCGACGCAACGACCGCGACTCGTGATCGGCGATGGCATCGAGTGGAGCGATACGCACCGCGGCGAGCGCCGGCGCCACCGCGCACGACACGCTCAACACCAGCGCCCCCAGTCCGAGTGCGATCAGCACCGGCCAGGGCAGGGACAATGCTGTCATCCCGTAGTCGCGAAGCACCCGCACCGCGCCGATGGCGATCGCCGTGCCGAGCGCCGTCCCCACGACCGATCCGACGAGCGACAACGCGGCCGCCTCGGTCAACACCAGACGAAGCACCTGCCCACGGGTTCCGCCGACAGACCGAAGAAGGCCGAGTTCCCGGCGCCGCTCGTTGACCCCGAGCTGCAGCGTGTTCGCCACCCCGATCAGTGCGAGCACCACCGAGAACGCCAACATCCACTGGATGACCTTCGCGAACCCCGTGAAGTAGGCCGAACGGGCGCTCACCAGTTGATCCGGGTCGACGACCGAGGCAGCATCGAAGTGCTTCGCGACCCGTTCCACCTCGGCGCGGGTCTCGGCCCGTGCGTCGTCGCTCGCCGCAGGATCGAACTTCACCAGCGCCAACACGTTCTGGGTGAGCGGCACCCGTTCGCTCAACAGATCGTGATCGATGAGCGCATCGCCGAGCACCAACGACAGCGGGGTGTCGTAGATGCCGACCACCTGCAAGGTCGCCGGACTCGCGTTCAGAAACTCGATGACGGTCGAGTCGCCGACCTGCAGCCCCTCGTTGGCGGCGACGGCGCTGCTGACGGCGATGTCCTCGGGGCCGAAGGAGATCGGTTCCGGTCCGATCCAACCCGGGTTGACCGAGTCGAGTAGCGCCGAACCGGTCACCCCGCCGATCTTGTAGCTGGTCGAACCGATCCTGGTCTGGCCCACCGACCATGGCGTCGCCGACTTCACCCCGGGGATCGTGCGAACCGTGGGGATGAGGTCGGCCGCGAGTCCGCCATAGGTGAAGGTCTGGGAATCGATCACGACATCTGCGGTGATCGTGTCGCGAATCTCCCCCTCGATCGACTGCATGAAACTCGACGCGATGATGGCGAGGCCCGACACGACAGCGGTGGCCAGCAACAGTGCCCCGGTGGTCGATGCCGCACGAGTTCGGGCCTGGCGAGACCTCAAGGCGCTCAACCGCTGAAGCGCCACCGAGTCGCCCAGCAGACCCGAGGTGGCGAGGCCGACGAGGCGCCCCAGCAGGCGGGGCAGCGCGATCAATACCAGCGCCAACGCCACGGCGGCACCTGCGGTGGCCAGACCGATGGTGCGACCGCCGACCACCGCTCCGCTCACGAAGGCCCCGAACGCGACGATGGCCAAGGTTCGAATCAGCGCCATGGCCGAACCCACGCTGCCCTGGGGCGACGCTACGTCGGCGCCCGTCACCGCCACCACCGGCGGCGTCTTGGACGCCTCGCGCGCCGGACGCAGCGACGTTCCGACCGCGACCGCCATGCCCACCACGATGGCGATGATCGGAATCCACCAGGTCAACAGTGGGCCCGAGACCGGAATCGGTGTGCCCGTCGCGGAAATGACCGCCTCGATGGCCACGCCCAGGCCGACACCCACGATCACGCCCAGAGCGCCTGCGGTCGCTCCGCCGATCAGCGCCTCGCCGACGGCCGCCCGGGTGAGTTGTTGGGGCGACGCACCCAGAAGGCGCAGCATGGCGAAGCCGCGGCGACGATGATCGAACAGCAACGACATCGAGTTGGCCACGGTGAACGAGCCGACCACGATCGCCAGCCCGGCGAATCCGACCAGTAGGGCGCGGATCAGCACGAAACTGCGTTCGAAGGATTCGGCGCGATTGGCAGCGTACTCCTCGCCGGTCACGACCTCGGCAGCCGGGCCGACCAGGTTCTGAATCAGCCGGATGGAGTCTTCGACGTCGGTGCCAGGCGTGAGCCGGACAGCGATCGCGTTGACGTCGGGTCCGAGATCGAAGAGCCGACGCGCCACCTCGGAGTTGAACAGGGCCAGCGAGCTTCCCGCGGGCAGGGCACCCGAGGTGGGCTCCACGATCCCGGTCACCGTGAAGGTGGAAATCGACGATTTCGTGGCGATCTGCACCGAGTCGCCCACCGTCAGTCGCCCCGTGGTCGCGCTGGCCGAATCGATCACCACCTCGTCGTCGGCGATCGGCGGAGCACCCGCGCCGACGAACCGGAACGGATTCAACTCGGAATCGGTCGGGAAATTCGCGCCCATCGGGCGTTCGGTGAGCCCCAGCCCGACGACGCGCTCTCCATTGGCGCCGAGAATGACCGTCGAGCGGCTCTCGAGGCGCTCCTCCACGGCGTCCACCCGGTCGAGTTCCTCGATGAGCGGCACGAGGCTCGCCGACACGAGACGTCGCACCTCCTGGAGCGAGTTGCTCGCGGCGACGCCGCCCTGCACGACGATGTCGGCGCGTTCGTCGGTGGACCCGGCCTGGATTGCGAGTCCGTTGCCGACCCGGTGAAGTAGCGACAACGCCCCGGCGAGATACCCGACGCCGAGGGCGATGGCGACGATCGACAGCGCGATGCGGCGACGTTCGCGCAGCAGCGTCTTGAGCGCGGCGCGGGTCCCGCGGGAGTTCGGTCCGGTAGTGGCGCTCTGGCGCGGGGGAGCCGTGCGGAAGAGCCGCTCGCCGTCGCCGAAACGCGGGCGTTCGTGAGCTGGGCGTGACGAGGGGTCGCTGCGGAACGCAGCGCCGACAGGTGCGCCAGCCGGTCCGCTCGCAGCGCGATCGACGGCGGCATCGACGGTCGGCTCGGCATCGACGGTCGGCTCAGTGGCATTCCTGGGTTTCGCAGCAATTGTGGGCAGCGGAACCGGCACGAGCGCTGAGCCGGGCGCCTGCCGCGGCGATGCGCTGGGCGAGGCGCTGGCCGAGGCGAGCGGCGCGGCGTCGGGTGGAGGCAAGGGCACCGGCGCGGTGCTCGGCGACGGAGGGGGAGCGCTCAGCGGATCGATCGGTGCCTGAGTCCGGCGGGCGGCGGGTAACGGCGGTGGCGGTGGCGGTGCAGTGCGGCGCCGAAGGCGCGACCGCGGTGCGGGAGGAGGCCATGGGGTCTCGTCGACCCTCGCCGAGGCCGGCCAGTTCGGGGACGGGGCATGTTCGATCGGCACCGAGGAGATCGGCCCGTCGACGGTCGGAACAACGACGGTCGGAACGTCAATCGTCGGCACCCCAACGTTGGGTACACCGAAGGAGCCGTCCGATGACGCGAACGACTCATGCGCATCGTTGTCGGTGGGAGCGTCGCTCACGTGTGCCTCTGGCTCGGGTCCGAAACGATCGTCGCCGATCGCAGTGGACGACATCGTACCGACCGCAACGCTGCGGGGATGTGACCATGCTCAGGAGCTCCTCGAGATAATGAAGTGCCGATCCGGCCCCGGGGCGCGCTAGGGTGATGGCCCCTGGCGACGTGGCCGAGTGGTTAGGCAGAGGCCTGCAAAGCCTTGTACACCGGTTCGAATCCGGTCGTCGCCTCCCAGGGCGCCCGAAGCATCCGTGTGGTGCGGAGGGCGAAGGTGTCGGGCGACACCGCCGTGGCGATTGGTGTCAACCGATCGGTGCGGTGCTAAGGTGTCGCTCACCAAACGGGCCGTTGGCGCAGTTGGCTAGCGCACCTGCATGACGCGCAGGGGGTCAGGGGTTCGAATCCCTTACGGCCCACAAGAGCGAAACCCCCCGACCGATCGGGGGGTTTCGTCGTTTTCAGGCGTGGGCGGGCACTGCACTCGACGGCACGACGGCACTCGACGGCACTCGACGGCACGACGGCGCACACATGTCGACGGTGCCCACACGACAAAGCGGGGTGGAATCGACCAGTGGCCGGCTCCACCCCGCTGAGCGGGTTCACTCAGTTGTGAACGACGATCAGGCGTCGCCGACCCGGCGGCGACCCATGGTCAGCGCAGCACCGAGGAAGATGAGCCCGGCGCCGAACACGGCGAGCCACACGTTGTCGCTACCCGTCGCTGCCAATTCTGCTCCGACCTTGCCGTTGCTGCCCGGCGCCACCGTGGTTGCTGCCCGGACGTCGTTCGGAATCGTGGTTGCGCTGTCGACCACGGCGACGGTTGTCGTCGGGGCGGCACTGGTGGGCGCGACGGCCGTGGTGGAGGTCGTGGTGGTTGGCTCTTCACAGTCTGCGGCACGACCGAGGTGCTGATGCGCAGTGCCGAGGTCGCCAGGGAACAACAGCGTGTGGTCGAAGCCGGTGTTCAACTGCTCGGGGTTGCGTCCGTCGGTGAGGTCGAACTGCACCCGACGGCACACCTTGGTGAACTCGATCGTGTATGTGCCGGCGCCCTTGAACACGACGTCGAGGGTCTCAGACAGGGTCTGGGGCCACTGGTTGGTCGTCTTCATGTCGTAGATGACCGCGGTGGCCGCAACCGGCGAACACAGCGGCGCGGGTGCGTTGATCTCGAGGGTCCAGGTGGCGTCGGTCGGGATCGCACGGTTGGACCACTGGGGATCGAGAATCCGTGGGAAGGTGCCGAACGCCTGCGAACGGGAGATGCACGATGCGGTGGACTCGGTGGGCACGTAGGTGAACTTGATGTTCTCCGATGCCACATCGGCCGGCACGAGAGCATCGTCGACGGCGGCAGCGACCGGGGCCGAAGTATCGGTGGTGGCCGGAACGAGATCCTCCGACTGTGCACCGGCGACCAAAGGGGCGCCGATCATCGTCGAACCGAGGATGATCGATGCCGCTGCGAGCCGCACTCGCTTTGACTTGGTCTGACTTGGGTTGTGATTCACTGCTGCAACTCCCATGTAGCTCTCGGTCACCGTGACAGAACGGTGATGAGAAATTCAAGGTCCGGAGGGGGGATCCGGACGAACTCATTTTTCTGGGTCGAACGACTCTGGGCCACTCGGCTCAGATACTGAGGCGTGCGACCCATCCTACCCGGGTCGCCTCCGTTTGATGCGGATCGGCTTCAGGTGGGTGAAATAACCCAACCGCTGGGATGGCGGTCTCAAAAAGGCGCCCGCGATGGAAGTGTTACGGAGCCGACGTCGCCACGTCAAGGGTTTTGAGGTGACGCGAAATGTGCTGAAACTCGGGAATCGGCGCCGATGGAGCGGCTTCGTCGAGGTCACCATGTGCCGCCCGCGGCGCCGATCCGTGCGATGGCCGCGTCAGTCTCGACGCGGACCCTTATCGCGACGCACGCTCGTTCTGCGGCCCTTGATCGTCGTGTCGCCGAGCTTGCGGATCACCTCATCCGCGTTGCCGGAAGGAACCTCGACGAGGGAGAAGTTCTCGGTGATCCGGATGGCCCCAATCTGGTTGCCGCGCAGCGAGGTTTCCCCGCAGATCGCCCCCACCAGGTCGCCCGGCCGCACACCGTTGCGGCGTCCGGCGCTCACCCAGATGCGGCTGTATCCGGGCTGGACCGGGCGATCTCCCGGCCGTTCCCCGTCGCGATCGAAGCCCCTTCGGTCGCCACGTTTCGAGTCGAACCCACGGCGTTCGCCCGGGCCGCGCAGGGTCCGATCGGTTCCCTTGCGGAAACGATCGTTGCCCGCCGGACGGCGTTCCGAACGCATTTCGACGTTGTGGATTTCCTCTTCGTTTTCCGGGTGGGTCGACCCGAGTGCCTCGTGAGCGGCGCGCACCGCAGCCGCTGCGATGTCGGCAACGTCGAACTCGTCGCTCAGCGAATCGACGATCGAGCGGTAGTCCTCGTAGAGGTGTTCGACGAGCTCGGCGCGAATCTTATCGATCGTGAGTTCCTTGCGGCGGGTTCGCAGCTGGGCAACGGTCGGAATCTGGCCGATCGTGACGTGCTGTTTGGTCACGCGCTCGATGTTCTTGATGAACCGCTGCTGGCGCGGCTCGGCGATCGTGATCGCGGTCCCCTCGCGCCCGGCACGACCGACGCGGCCGATCCGGTGCACGTACTGTTCGGGAGCGGCCGGCACGTCGAAGTTCACCACGTGGGTGAGGTGATCGATGTCGAGGCCGCGAGCAGCGACGTCGGTGGCGATCAACAGATCGGCAGTCGTGGCGCGAACCCGACCCATGACGCGGTCGCGTTGTTCCTGACTCATGCCGCCGTGCAGGCCCTCGGCGCGATACCCGCGGCCGTTGAGCGCCTCGGTGAGTTCGTCGACCTCGGTTCGGGTGCGGCAGAACACGATCGCCGCCTCGGGAACCTCGACGTCGAGAATGCGGGCGAGTGCTGCGGCCTTGTCGTTGCGACGCACGTAGTAAACGGTCTGGCTGACCCGTGGCGCCTCGCCCTCGGCGACGACCTCGCGGGCGATCGTGATGTGGGTCGGGTCGTTGAGGTGACGCTTCGCCAGCCCAGCGATACGCGGGGGCATGGTGGCGGAGAACAACAGCGTCTGGTGCGGGTCGGGCACCGCCTCAAGGATGGCCTCAAGGTCCTCGGCGAATCCCATGTCGAGCATCTCGTCGGCCTCGTCCATCACCACGATCGACACGTCGTCGAGAACGAGCGATCGACGGTTGATGTGGTCGATGGCGCGGCCGGGAGTCGCCACGACGACGTCGACGCCGTGGCGCAGTGCGCCGAGCTGCTTGCCGATGGGCTGGCCGCCGTACACCGGCACGACCCGGGCACCGAAACGGCTGCCGTACGACTCGATGGCCTCCGACACCTGCATCGCCAGCTCGCGGGTCGGCGTGAGGATCAGCGCCATCGCCGTGTCGCCGCGGTTGCGGCCCTGGTTGCGCTGCGCCAGCTGTTCGAGCACGGGGAGGGCGAACGCTGCGGTCTTTCCGGTGCCGGTCGCCGCCTGGCCGAGCAGATCGTTGCCGGCGAGCACCGGCGGAATAGCCTCGCGCTGGATCGGGGTCGGTTCGTCGTAGCCGAGGTCGCTGAGCGCTTCGAGGAGCTTGGAGTTCAGGCCGAGTGCGGCAAATCCGCGGGCGGCCGGCGGCTGCGGCTGGTCTTCTTCGTCGTCTTCGTCGTCGTCGGGCTCGGGCTCGTCATCTTCGTCGGACGCATCGTCGTCGTCATCGTCGTCGCCTTCGGACTCGTCGGACTCGTCGGAGTCGTCGTCTTCGTCGTCGGAGTCGTTGTCGTCGGACTCGTCGTCTTCTTCGAACGCGGCGCGGCCGCGGTCACGCGGCGCGGCCAGCACGGGGTCGCTCAACTCAAGGTCATCGATACCGGCGTCATCGGAGGTCGCATCGGGCGTATCGGGGGCATCGTCGTCGCTGCCGGAAGCGGCAGAGGTGGTGTCGTTCATGAACCGGTTTTTCAAATCTGGGGGACGACCGAGCCTAGCGGTCCCTGCCCGTTCCACGGAATCTGTCCATCTCGCGACGTTCCTTCTTCGTGGGCCGACCCGTGCCACGGTCGCGCACCGCCGGCGGAGCGACGAACTCGCGCGGAGGCGGCGGCGGACTGTGATCTACATAGGCGCTCTGGGCCACCGGGGCGCCGACCCGCTTGTCGAGCAGACGGACCGCCTCGACCACAAACGTTCGGCCCTGTGCCCGACATTCGATGCGGTCGCCCACCTTCAGCTTCGTCGCCGGCTTCGCCGGGTGACCGTTGACCCGGACGTGGCCTCCCTTCACCGCGTCGGTCGCGCTGGAACGGGTCTTGTACAGCCGGATCGCCCACAAGAAGGAGTCCACCCGAACGGAATCGAGAACAGCGGAATCGGCCATGCACGCGACGGTAGCGGTCCGGCACCGCTCGTGGCCTACGGTGGCACGAACCCAACGCCACTCGACCTGCGGAGGCCACATGTCCATCGACTTCACCCTCACCCCCGAACTCGACGACCTCCGGCTGCGGGTGCGAGCGTTCATCGACGAGGTCGTCAAGCCCGGCGAGGCGCGGATCGGCAACCCCGACGACATCGAACGTGACGAGTACGTGCGCCTGCTGTTCTCCATGCGCGATCAGGCTCGCGCTGCGGGGTTGTGGTTGCCGCACATGCCTGTCGAATGGGGTGGCATGGGCCTCGGCCACGTGGAGCTGGCGATGGTTCAGGCCGAGGCGGCCAAGACGTACTACGGCCCATTCGTGTTGAACTGCATGGCCCCCGACGAGGGCAATATGCACACGTTGTTGCACTGGGCCACCGACGCTCAGAAGGAGAAGTACCTGCAGCCGTTGTGCGAGGGCATGGCGATGAGTTGCTTCGCCATGACCGAACCGGAGGTGGCCGGATCCGACCCCACGCTGATCCGGACGACCGCGGTCCAGGACGGCGACGAATGGGTTATCAACGGGCACAAGTGGTTCATCTCGAATGCCCGCCGGGCACAGTTCGCCATCCTGGTGTGCCGAACCGAGGACAACCCCGATCTCCCGCAGGCGGCCAACACGGCGTTTCTCGTCGACATCCCGTCGGAGGGCTGGAACCGGGTGCGCGAGGTGGAAACGATGCACGGCGGATCGGGACACTCCGAAATCGTCATCGAAGATCTCCGAGTGCCCGCCGCGAACATGTTGGGCGGCCGCGGCCAGGGGCATCTGCTCGGTCAATACCGCCTCGGCCCGGCCCGTCTCGCACACTGCATGCGTTGGATCGCCCAGGCCGAAACCGCGCTCGACATGATGGTCGATCGGTCGCTGAACCGCTACGCCCACGGTTCGATCCTCGCCGAGAAGCAGGGGATCCAGTGGATGATCGCGGATTCGACGATGGAGCTGTATCAGTCCAAGTTGATGGTGCTGCACGCCGCCTATCGCATCGACAACGGCCTGGAGTTCAAAAGCGAGGTGTCGATGGCCAAGCACTTCGTCGCCAACATGTTGAACCGGGTGATCGACCGATCGATCCAGGTGCACGGCGCCCTCGGCTACTCGACCGACACGCCGCTGGCCCACATGTATCAGCACGCCCGTTGGGCACGGTTCGCCGACGGTGCCGATGAGGTGCATCAGATGCGCATCGCCCAGCGCACGATCGCCGCGTACCGCGACGAGGGTTCCACCCGCCGCGCCACCGGCGACCTGCCGCTGTAACGGCGAGCTCCTGCCCGCTCGCTGACCCGCCCGCGGTCCTCGGGTCTGGGAGGGGGACGTCCCCCATAGGCACGCCGCATCGGGTCGCCTTTCATGGGCGCCATGCAACGCGTGGATGACCTTCAACAACACCTGCTCGAATCCGTTGCCGAGGCCCAACGCGGCGTGGTGACGGTGCAACAGGTCCGCCAACTTCTCGGCTCGGCCTCGGCGGAACTGCGGTTCCGTTCCGACCCGCGCTGGGAGCAGGTGTCGAGCCGGCTCCACCGGCGAGTCGACTCCGAGTCGACCCTGGAACAGCGCTGTGTCATCGCGGTGCTCGAACTCGGAGGATGCACCCTGGTGTCGCACCGAAGCGCCGCCATGTTGTACGGGCTGTACGAACGCGACGACCAACTCGTGCACGTCACCACCACCTCCAAACGCCGCCAACACGGAGGGGTCGCCCGCCTGCACCGGGTCGACGAGGTGCCGCTCGAACAACAGCGACTGCTCGGCGGCGTGCCGATCGTGTCGCCGGCGCTGCTGGCCATGCAGGCCTTCGGTTCGCTGTCGAGCGACGATGCGGTCGAGCTGACCTCGACGATGATGAACCGTGCGATGCTCGACCGCGACGACCTCGAGGAACTCCTGGAACGCTGGGGCGAACGCGGCCGAAACGGCGCCGGCGGACTGCGGGCGTTTCTTGGCCGTCGGCCGATGGCGGTGTGAGTAGCGTTGCCCGCGGCCCGCTCGGGCCGCGTTGATCAGTCGCCGTTTCGATCGGTGTTGGTGAACGCCTGGGCAGCGCGGCACGGCTGTGCCCGCAATCCGGGACACGCCGGGAACTCGGGGCGATACCCGGTGACCGCATTTCCGATCGGCAACACGATCGAGGAGGGATGCGCCGCGTCGGTGCCGATATCGATGCTCGCAGGTTCGGTGTCATCGATGATCCAGGCCCAACGCGCCTGATCGCCGCCGGGGGTGTGGACGCTCAGCTTCAGGCGGGCGCCGGCGCGCAGCACATGGCCGACCGGGAAAATCTCCACCCTCGCCTCGGTCCACTCGCCGGGTTTCAGCGCCTCGACGTCCTCACGGCGAAGCGTGTGGTCGGGATCGAATTCGGTGGCATTCGGCCCGGGTGCTCGCCGCGAGGCCTTCAGCTGGCCGACCTGGATGAACACCTCGGTGCCGTCGGGGCGAACCTCACTGAGCGTGACGCCCACGTGCGCCTCCTCGCCATCGGCCCGGATCCACAGATCCGCGGAGCCTCCGCCGAGAATCACCGTGTCGCGCTCGAGCGGTTCGGTTTGGAACGCCGCCGCGGCCCCCTCGCTGTCCTGGACCCAGTCGTAGGTCGGCAGCGCGTCGAAGGCCTCGTCGATCCGGTCGCCGGGCAGGGTGGTTCGCTGGGCGCGCGCGAGGTCGGTATTGAAGGAGGTGAAGCCGCCGGACGCCGTCGGCGTCGCGTCGTCGAGTCGGCCGCCCGGGCCGAGGAACCAGCGTTGCGCAGCGACGTCTCGATCCGCCCACGTGTCGAACTGGGTTCGGCCCAACGATTCGGGGGCGCCAAGGTTGGACGGGTCGCCGCCGCGGTCCCACAGCACCGTCACATCGGGCTCGGCCTCGTATTGCGCGCGCAGGTCGTCGAACTCCCCGTCGATCAGACGCTCCGGCGGGTACTGAACCGTCACCCCGAAGGTGTCGGCCAGCAGCGAGGGCCCGAGGGAGCGCAGGAAGTCGGGCAACGGCGTGCGCTGCCCAGCGACGTAGAAATCGAGGAACATCTTGAGTTCCGCATAGGTCTCGGGGGAGTAACCGTCACCATGAGCCCCGTTCATCGCCATGAACTTCGTGACCGGCGCTTTGGTGAATCGGTCCCACAGCCGCGAGAAACTCGGGCCGGTCTGTTCGTCCTGCCACGACCCGGTCATGAACACCGGCACATCGATCCGATCGACGAAGGTCGACGGGTCGAGCGGCATGGCCACGTCGTCGGTGTAGTACTGGTTGGCGAGCGCCTTCTTGGTGGCATCGACGTTCTGGCCGCGGAACCGCTGGTTGGCGGCACACGTGGTGTCGCCACCTTCGGTCACCGTCTCGGTCCAGCCCTGGCCGAACGCAACGGCGTCGTCCAACACGTTGTCCGCCCACGACAGCGCGAACCCTTCGTTGTAGATGCCCCCGGGCGACAACACGCCGCGGGCGGTGTCGTGAAAGACCGACATCGGGGTGATCGCCGCGAGGTTCGGCGGATTGGTGGACGCGACGAAAAGCTGCGAGATGCCCGGGTAGCTGAGCCCCACCATGCCGACCTTGCCGCGCACCCACTCCTGGGCGGCGACGGTCTCGATCACGTCGTAGCCGTCGAGGAGTTGCAGCGGTTCGAAGAAGTCGTAGGCCCCGCCCGAACATCCGGTGCCGCGCACGTTGACCGCAACCACTGCGTAACCGGCGGCCGCAGCGAGCAACGAACTCGGCTGGGCGGGCTTCGCGCAGATGATCTTGATCGTGGAACAGAGGTCGTCGGGGTTGAGGCCGAGGTCCTCCACGGTGCCGCGCAGGTTCTGGGTCGGGTCGCTCGGGTCGTAGCCGGAATACTCCACGACGGTGGGGAAGGGGCCATCGCCGGGGGGCAGATACACCGCGGCGGACAGGGTCGTACCGTCGCGGGTGGTGATGTAGTGGAACCCCTCGGTAAGGGTCTGGTTGTCGTAGAAACTCTGATCGGGCTGCGATTCGTCCGCGTCGAGCACGTCGACCGTTTCGGATTGCACGGTGTTGTCCTGCGCACTGACGACCCGCATGTTGTCGCCTTCGTCGACGAGTCGATAGATCAGCGATCCCTGGTCGTCGGTGGTGGCGGTGTCGACGACCGCGCCGTCGGCATCGACGAGAAGTAGTTCCTCCTCGGGCTTGGCGTCACTGACGAAGACCTGGTTCACCGAACCCGTCACGACGAACGAGGCCGTCGCCGAGTCGATGAGCTCGATGCGTTCGGTGTCCGAGTCGGTTCCACCCTCGTCGGTGTTGGTGCACGCTCCGGTCATCAACAGCGCCGCCACCGCCATGGCGACCGTCGCCGTCCGCGTCGACCTCAGACTCATCACGCCCATCGGCTCTCCCCCTCGAGATCGGACTGCGCTCGGAGGTGTCTCCGGCGGCCGCAGGCGACACTACTCGGGCACGACGTGGGTCCGGGGCACCGTCGCGGTGCCATGATGGGCCGATGTCAGCGGCCCAACCCACACCGGATGACGCGGAGTTCGTCTACGACGAAATGGCCTACTTCGCCGAGAACTGCACCGAGTACGGCCTCGAATTGCCGGCCCCGGTTCCCGTCGAGCGCATCGAGGTCGGCCTCAGCGGCGGTGGGGTTCTGAGCGGGCTTCGCTGGGGGACCGGTCCGCTCGACGACTGTGCTGCGGTCTTCCTGCACGGCGGGGCACAGAACGCACACACCTGGGACACGGTGCTGTTGGCACTCGACCAGGAGTTGTCGGCACGCTCGGCGCTGTGTTTCGACCTGCCCGGCCACGGCCACTCCTCTCGTCGAGACGACGGATGGTACGACCCGACCAGCAACGCCGCAGCGGTCGCCGAAGCGATGGACACCCTCGGGGTGCGCGACGTCGTGTTGGTGGGGATGTCGCTCGGCGGGTTGAGCGCGAACGTCGTCGCCGCGACGCGTCCCGATCTCGTATCGAACCTCGTCATCGTCGACGTGACCCCGGGGGTGAACCCCGACAAGGCGAGCGCAATCCACGCCTTCATCGCCGGGCCACAACACTTCGCCACCTTCGGCGAGATCTTCGACCGCACCGTCGAGTTCAACCCCACCCGCACCCCCGAGTCGCTGCGCCGCGGCATCCTGCACAACGCGCATCGGGTCGTCGAGGGGAAACACGCCGGTAGCTGGGAGTGGAACTACGACCGCCGCAAGCTCGACATCGACCAGATGCCTCCGATGGACGACCTGTGGGACCACGTGGGCGCGGTCGCCGCTCCGTATCTGCTGGTACGCGGGTCGACCTCGCCGGTGGTCGACGACGAGGACGTGGCCGAGCTGTTGCGCCGTCAGCCCGACGCCCGGGTGGTCGTCGTCGAGGGGGCCGGACATTCGGTGCAGGGGGACGATCCGCTGCGCCTCGCGGAGCTGTTGGTTCCGCTGCTCCCGCCACGGCTCTAGCTGTTCGCTGAACGTTTACTCGTCGTTGGTGGTGGAAGCGTGCGGCGGGCTGTTTGCTTCGGGGTGTGCTGACGCTATGTCCATCGCCATCGCCGTCGCCATCGCCATCGCCGTCCTCGGCGTCCTCGGCGTCATCGCTGGGTGACCTGTCGCAGGCCCCGGTCATCGCGTCGTCGGTCGTCTGGCGCATGCGTACGGCACCTTCGTCGAGGACGCCGGGATGGGGCTTGGTTCGTCGTTGCTGCGGCACCGGGTCGCACTCGCCGCCAGCCTCGGGGCGAGGAGTGTCACCGTCGACGTCCTGGGGTGGAACGAACGCTCCCGAGCGATGATCGAACGCGTCGGATTCGAATATGAGCGGTCCTGGCCCTCGCGGTGGGAACCGGGCCACACCGTGCTCGGTTACCGGCTCTGGTGCACCCGGTGAGCGGGTGGTGACGGGCTCGGTCGGCGGCCGCGATCGCTGACCGCGGTCGGTGACCGCGGTCAGCGGGGGAGGCCGAGGATTCGTTCAGCGATGATGTTGCGCAGAATCTGCGTCGTGCCGCCCATGATCGTGTAGCCGGGTGCGTAACAGATGTTGCGGCTGGCGCGGTTCCATAACATGGCCTCGGCCCCGAACGACGCAACGCAGAACTCCGCCACGCGCTGTTCGAACTCGGTGCACCAGGTCTTGGTCACCGCCGAGAACCCCTGCGGTGCCTGGCCCATGACCTCGCGCAACACGAGGTGGCGTCCGATGCGATAGCCACCCTCGAGCCGTCCGATCTCGTTGCGAACCCGCGGGTCGGAGATGTCGGCCCGGTCGCGGGCGTCGAGGTAGAGGCGACGGTTCGACACCAGCCGATCGATGCCGCCGCGCTCGTGTTCCATCTGACGCATGATCTGCTTGAACGCGGCGTTCTCGGTGCCGACAAGGCGGTCGCCCCCGATGCGCACGTCGTCGAAGATGACCTCACAGAAGTGGTGGTCGTCGCTCATGTCGTGGATCGTGCGGATCTCCACGCCGGGGGAGCGCAGATCGACGATGAACTCCGACAGCCCGGCGTGCGGCTTCGCGTTCTGGTCGGTGCGGGCGATCAGGTAGCACCAGTCCGACTCCGCGGCCCCCGAGGTCCACACCTTCGAGCCGTTCACGATCCAATCGTCGCCGTCGCGATCGGCTCGGGTCCGTAGCGAGGCAACGTCGGAACCGGCATCGGGCTCGCTCATGCCCACGCACCACTTCGAGCTGCCGGCGACGAGGTCGGGGAGGAATTCGCGACGCTGGGCGTCGGTGCCGAACTGCAACAGCGTCGGGCCGATCTGGCGATCGGCGAACCAGGCGGTGGCGAGGGGAGCGCCTTCGGAGATGAGCGCCTCGACGACGACGAATCGTTCGAGCGCACTGCGCCCACCGCCACCCCACTCGGTCGGCCAGGTCATACCCAACCAGCCGTGTTCGGCCATGACCCGGGGGAACTTGACATCGACGCCGCGAAGCCAGGAATCCTCAGTGATGTCGAGATCGGCGGTGAACTCGCGGGCAACCGTACGGGCCTCGTCGGCCAGTTCGAGCAGCGCGGGCGACATCGAGAAGTCCATGGCGGAAACCTAGCGCCGCCGGCGCTGACGACGAGCTTCCCGCCGGCCGTCTCAAACTTTGTGCCGGAAGCGACACCAGATGTCGCTTCCGGCAAAAAGTTTGCCGGATCGCCGTCGGTTTTGATGGGGCGACGTCGATCGAGCCGTAATGTGACCCACCATGTGGCGCCGCAAGATATTGGTCGGAGTCGGGATCGCTGCGGTCGTGGCGCTGTTCTCGGGGGCACTCGTCCTCGTTCGACGCAGCGAGCGCCCCGCCATCCCCGACGCGGTCGACCTGAGTGTGCCGCTCGCGGTCGTCGAGTTGCCCGACCCGCCGGTCGGCCAGTGGGATCGCTACAACATCGTTCCGCTCGTCGATGGCCGCGGATTCCTCGTGGCCGGGGGTGGGAACAGCGTCGACGGATATGAGCGGCCGCGCCCGCACAACCTCGAGGCGGCGCTGTTTCGCTTCTCCACCGGCGCCTATGAACTGCTGCCCGAGTTGCCGGTGAAAGCCGGGCTCGGCGCGGGCAGCGGCGCAGTGGTCGGCGGACCGGACGAGGAGACCGTGGTCGTCGTCGGACAGGATTGCCCGCCCGGTCCCGAGGTTTCCGCCGTCGGCATCGAGTTCTGCAGCTGGGGTGGCTCCGGGGCGAAGGTCGTGTTGTCCTGGAACACCGGCGAGGGGTCGTGGACGCGCCACGAGCTACCCAAGAAACTCGAGGACTTTTCGCCCGCGAGTCCGTCGGTCATCGGTGTCGACGGCGGACTCGTATGGCTGGCGAGCGAGACCACCGGCCGCGTCCCACGGATCGCGTCCTTCGATCCGTCGACCGGGTCGTTCTCCGAGGTGATCGACGGCCCGGCGGAGCAAGCCGGCATCTGCCTCATCGGTTCCGATCTGCTCGCGTTCGTGACCCCAGCGACCACCTTCGTCTCCGACATGAAGGTATCGAGTTGGGCATTCGACGGCGCGGCCTGGCAGGAGCTGCCGTCGTGGGGTGACGTCCCGACCCAGTTCACCCCGTCGGAGGCGTTGTGTACTCCGCAGGGGTACTACTCGGTGGTTCCGACCTCGGAGTCGTTCTGGTCAGACCTCCGGTGGACCGAGTCGGCCGAGGCGGCGAAACACGCAACGTTCACCGAGGTCGGGCGGTTCGTGAACGGTCTCGCCGGGTGGCGCATAGGGATCCGACAGTTCGGCTCCGACGTGCTCGTGGGGCTCTCCCTGCAGATGCCAGACCTCGGGTCGATGATGACGACGATTCCGGGTGACCCGCCGGTCGATCCGTCCGAGATGAAAACGCTGCCCGGGAACGTGACGGCGGGATGGAACCTCGTGACCCCGACCGGACCGGTTCCTGTGCCGGGCTTATCTCCCGACGAGTGGTACGCGGCGGTCACCATCGGCGACCACGTCCTCATCGAGGTGACCGACGCGTCCGACGACTATGACCTGCTGGCATTGCGCACGCCGGTTTGACGCAGCGCACGCCGGTTTGACGCAGCGCACGCCGGTTTGACGCAGCGCACGCCGGATTGACGGCGGGCTCGATCAGCGCTGCGTCATCGGGACGTAGTCGCGCACCTCGGAGCCGATGTAGGCCTGACGCGGGCGAGAGATTCGGCTGTTCTGCTCGAGGCTCTCCTTGTAGTGCGCCAGCCAGCCCGAGGTGCGGGGGATGGCGAACAACACGGTGAACATGTCGAGCGGGAAACCCATCGCCTGGTAGATGAGGCCAGAGTAGAAATCGACGTTCGGGTACAGCTTGCGGCTCACGAAGTAGTCGTCGCCGAGCGCCACCTCTTCGAGCTTGAGCGCGATGTCGAGCAACGGGTTCTTGCCGGTCACCTCGAAGACCTCATAGGCCGTCTTCTTGATGATCGTGGCGCGGGGATCGAAGTTCTTGTAGACGCGGTGCCCGAAGCCCTGAAGCCGGCCCTTGCCCTGCTTGACCGCCTCGATGAACGAAGCGACGTTGTCGACCGAGCCGATCTCGTTGAGCATGCGCAGCACGGCCTCGTTGGCTCCGCCGTGGCGGGGGCCGTAGAGCGCGGCCGCGGCGGCTGCGGTGGAGGAGTAGGGATCGGCGTGGGACGAGCCGACCGTGCGCATCGCCGTGGTCGAACAGTTCTGCTCGTGGTCGGCGTGGAGGATGAACAAGATGTCGAGCGCACGGCTGAGCACCGGGTGGGCATCGAAGCGGGGTTCGGCGATCTTCCACATCATTGACAGGAAGTTCGACGTGAAATCGAGGCTGTTGTCGGGGTAGACGAACGGCATCCCGACCGAGAACCGGTAGGCGCCGGCGGCCAGGGTCGGCATCTTGGCGATGAGTCGCACGATCTGGCGATCGAGATTCGCCGGGTCTTCGATGTTCTTCGCCTCTGGATAAAAGGTCGACAGCGCTGCGGCCGAGGACACCAACATGCCCATCGGGTGGGCGTCGTAGTGGAAGCCCTCCATGAACCGCTTGCGCACATTTTCGTGGATGTAGGTGTGGTGCACGATGTCGTAGCGCCACTTCTCGAACTGCTCTGCGGTGGGCAGTTCGCCGTAGATCAACAGGTAGGCGACCTCGAGATAGCTCGAATGTTCGGCGAGCTGTTCGATCGGGTAGCCCCGGTAGCGGAGGATGCCCGCCTCGCCGTCGAGTTCGGTGACTGCACTCTCGGTGGCCGCCGTCGCTCCGAAGGACGGGTCGAGGAACCAGATCCCCGGAAGAAGCTTCGCCCAGGCCTTCGCGTCGACGGCTCCGTTGACGATGGGGACCTCGACCTGTTCCCCAGTGCGGTTGTCGGTGATCGTTATGGAATCTGACACGTGCCTCATCTTACGTCCCGGGCGGCGGCCTCGGGGCCACCTGCGTGCAGCGCACGAAGTGTTCATCTGCTCGTGACCTCGCGCCCGCCGCATTCGTGGGCGATCCCCACCTGCCGTTCTCCGATAACCAGTGGTCGTGATCACGACCACTGGTTATCGGAGAACAGGCAGGTCAGGGGGTGCCGGTGAGGGCGAGACCCGGTTGCTGGGGTACCTCGTCGGCAACCACCTCGCGGATCACCTCGGCAACGGCGCGTTCGGCCGGGCTCAGCAGTCCCCGACGGCGCCGCGCCAACCCGACCGAACGGGTGCTGATGTCGGAGATCATCACTCGACGCCAGGCGCCATCGAGTGTTCCCGGCACCGCCGACGCGGGAAGCACCGCGGCGCCGTAGCCGCTGAACGCCAGCGATGCCAGCAGTCGCATCCCGTCGATCTCCGCCTTCGAGATGAATCGCACGCCGACCCGTTCGGCCGCCTCGTCGAGTTCGCTACGAAAGCTCGTTCCGACCGCGGAGATCAACACCTCGTGTTTGGCGACCTCGGCGAGGGTGACGCTGTCGCGGTCCGCGAGCGGATGTTCGAGTGGCACCACCAGAATGCGTTGTTCGACAAAGAGGTCCTCGGAGCTGAGTTCGGGGTCTTCGACCGGGGTGTTCACGATGGCGAGGTCGAGTTGCCCGCCGGCGAGATGCAACACCAGCGAGGAGGTGGTCGCATCGAGAATGACGACGCGAACCTGGGGGTAGTGCGCTTTCAGCCGGGTCAGAAACCCGGGCACGATCCATCGGGCCGTCGTTCCGATGATTCCGATGCGCACGGATCCGGTCACCACGTCTCGCATCGCCGCGACGTCGGAGGCGAGCGCCTCGTATTCGTGGTCGATGCGGCGGGCGCGTTCGGCCACGACCCGACCCTCGGCGGTGAGTTCGTTGACCGCCCGATCGATCAGCGTCACACCGAGTTCTCGTTCGAGCCGGGCGACGTGGGTGCTCACGTTGGATTGAACGGTGTTGAGGGCCTTCGCTGCGGCGGAGAAGCTGCGGTGTTCCCCGACAGCGAGCAATGCTCGGAGCTGTCGTTGGTCCATGGTGCCGATCGTACCCCGCAATATCTCTAAAAGCGATCACAACTATCGACAACAACTGCTGGAAAGATTGCTTGCAGCTGTTTATACTGAACCTCACAAGAGCGGCCAAGGCGAACGGACCCCCCTCCGAGCCGGGCCGCCGGTCTCCGACAGAATCCCCCCTCTGCGGAAGACCAACCCCGAAGGACCGGATCCCCCCTCCGGTCCTTCGGCTGTTTTGCCCGGATGGGTCGGGTCCTCGCATATTGCGCGAAGAACCCCGTGTGGAGGCGGGGTTCAACGGATAGCGTCGGGGCGTGGCCGACTCAGCATCAGCATCACGTCCAGCGAAGAAGCGCCCGCCACGCCGGGCACGGACTCCGAAGTTCTCCAGCGCAGCGATCTTCGACCTCGACCGAACGTTGCTTGCAGGAGCAAGCGGTCCGGTGTTCAGCGACGCCCTTCGACGCCACGGGGTCATCAATTCGCCGAAACTTCCGATCGAGCCGGCGCTGTTCAAAATGTTCGACCTGTTCGGCGAGAACCGCCCGACGATGCTGCTGACCAAACAGGGAGTGCGCCTCGCCAAGGGATGGAACCGCGCCGCGGTCGAAGCGGCAGCACTCGATGCGACCGACGAGTTGATGTCGAAGATCCTGCCCTACGCCATCACCGAAATCGCC
The DNA here is from genome assembly GCA_023957975.1 of Microthrixaceae bacterium. Lineage (NCBI taxonomy): Bacteria > Bacillati > Actinomycetota > Acidimicrobiia > Acidimicrobiales > Microthrixaceae > Microthrixaceae bacterium. Next base: position 168,287 of record JAMLGM010000004.1, read on the forward strand.
CAACACCGAGCCGCCGGCCGAGCGATCGTGATGGCGACCACCACCCCGCATCACCTTGTGGCGCCGCTCGCGGAGCGTCTCGGCGTCGACGTCGTGCTCGCCACCCGCTACGGAGACGAGGCCCGCGACGACGGCATGGTCGTGTTCGACGGCACCGTCGAGGGGACCTACGTGTGGGGCAAGGGTAAGGCTGAGGTTGTCCATGCCTGGGCGCATGAGGCCGGAATCGACCTCGCCGACTCCTATGCCTACAGCGACAGCTACTTCGACCTGCCGTTGTTGTCGATGGTCGGCCACCCCCATGCGGTCAACCCCGACGCCCGCCTCGCGGCGGTGGCGCTGTTGCGGCGCTGGCCGATACGGTCGCTGGCCACCCCACCCGGGGTGCCGAGTTTCGCCGGGTACGAACCCCAACAGCTCGCCTTGCAGCTGGCCCGACCGGAGTTGTTGCCGTTCGTGTCGTTTCGCACCTATGGCACCCGACGGATCCCCGAGGCGGGCCCGGCGATCATCGTCGGGAACCACCGCAGCTACTTCGACCCGTTGGCGATCGCCGTCGTGTTGTCGAAACGTGGGCGCCAGGTGCGGTTCCTCGGCAAGAAGGAGGTGTTCGACGCCCCCCTCGTCGGCGACGTCGCTCGGGCGATGGGTGGGATTCGAGTCGATCGGGGCACCGGCTCGGATGCACCGCTGCGCGCCGCCGAGGAGGCGCTCGAGGCCGGCGATCTCGTGGCCCTGATGCCACAGGGAACCATTCCGCGGGGCCGAGCGTTCTTCGACCCGGTCCTCAAAGGGCGATACGGGGCCGCTCGACTCGCCCAGGCGACGGGGGTTCCGGTCATCCCCGTCGGGCTGTGGGGCACAGAACAGGTGTGGCCGCGGTCGTCGAAGCTGCCCAACGTCACCAACGTTCTGCATCCGCCGACCGTGTCGATCCGCGTTGGCCCGCCGGTGGAACTGGCCCACAAGTCGCTCGAAGACGACACCGAACGCATCATGGCTGCGATCATGCGGCAGTTGCCGGCGGCGGCCCGAGAATGGCGCGAGCCGACCCCGGAGGAGATTCGGCGAGCTTCGAAATCGGGTTCCCTCGACGACGATCTTGAGCACGAGAGCGACCGTCGACCCGGCGAAGACTGAGACTCGGCGCGGCCGCTGGCGCCAGCGGGCCATTCGGCCCAGAAAATCTCGCGGAACCCCTTGATTTCGCGGGTGGATCTGCCGATGGGACCTCATGGCCACCCATGAACGTCGTCAACAACGATCCCTGAAGGAACGCGCGAACGTCGCGGTTCCGTTGCTCATCGCTTGGAGCGTCGGGGTGTTGGTGATTGCCGCCGTCGCCAGTCAACCGTCCGCTCGCGCCTCGGAACTCCTCATGGATCCGGCGTTCACCATCGGGGCCAAGTGGTACACGGGCCTCGTGTCGAACCTGGGCGTGTTGGCGTGGACGGTGGCGGTGGTGGCGGCGTTCGCAGGTTCCTGGATCTGTGAACTCGGTGGCCGCCATAGTGCCGGACGGTTCCTGCGACGCGGCGGAGTCGTCGGGGCGGTGTTGTTGTTCGACGACCTGTTCATGCTGCACGCCGTGCTGTTGCCGTCAGAGTTTGCGATCCCGAAGCCGGTCGGTCAGGCCCTCATCGGGCTGGCGTTGCTGGGTTGGGCGTGGGCCGGGCGCACCGAAATTCGCCGTACGCACACGCACCTTCTGGTCGCTGCCGCTGCGGGCATGGCGATGAGCTACGCGGTCGATGCGATCTGGGCGCCCCTTCCGGGCGACGCGATGAACGTGGTCGAAGACGGCGCCAAATTCCTCGGCGTGTCGGCTTGGGCGACCTATTTCGTGGTGACCGCCCGCGACATCGCCAAGTCGGTGTTCGTGGACGCTCTGCTGACCTGGCCCGATGCGGCCTATGAGTCGGTCTACGAGCAGTTGCGCGACGAGGACAAGCCCGCCGTTACCGCCGATGCCGATGCCGGTGCCGACGCTGAGGACCCTGCCAAAAAGGCCGTTCTCCGATAACCAGTGGTCGTGATCACGACCACTGGTTATCGGAGAACGAGCCGGGTGGCTGACTCAGAACGAGTCGGGAGGCTGGCTCAGCAGGTTTCTGCAGGAGCCCCCAGCGGGGTGCCACACAAGATGTCGACGAAGTCGACCGTGGTGGTCTCTTCGAAGTTGCCTGAGAGTCCGTCGGGCGCTTCGGCGTCGGGGTTCCAGCTGTAGATGCCCCAGGTCGGAATGCCGGGTCGGGCGAAGAGGCCCTCGATCTGCACATCCGGGGTCCAGGTCTCGTCACCGAAAATGCCGAGCATCGGAACGTCCTTCGCTGCACGGATCGCGGCGGTCACGTTCTCCCGGGAGGAGTCGGTGACGTTGGCGTCGCGAAGCATCTTGATGGTCGCATACAACCCGATCCATGACTGCTGGGCAGACGTCTTGAGGGTGTCGGGTTGCAGGCGGTCGTCGCCAGAGGCCGCAAGATCGGCGCGAAGAACCTCGTAGACCGGCACGTCCATCGTGGCGGGCGGGAAGGCCCCGACGAAGACCATCTGTTCGGCGGTGTCGCCGAGGTCGGTGACGTTCTTGTGGGAGAACGTGCCGAGGCTGATGCCGAACTTGAGGTCGGTCGCCAACTGCTGGCCGGCCTTCACCAACTGCACCGCTTCCTGCTCGCCGGTTGCGATGACCACGCCTTCGGCGCCGGCATCGGAGGCCGACAGGATGTACTGGGTGTAGTCGGTGGTGCCGGAGGCGACCGGAGCATCCGAAACGAACTCCGCACCATCTGCGCCGTAGACCTGCTCGAACAGCGACTGCATGATCGCCGATTCCGACAGATCCGGGCGCAGGATGCCGATCTTGTTGATGCCCGACTCGACCAGACCCTTCGGCAGCAGGAACACCGCACCGGAACTCGACGCGTTCAGCGGGAAGGCCATGTCGTCGTCGTAGTTGCCGGGGGTGAGGTTGGTGGCGACACGTGGAATGCCGGCGCCGGACAAGACACCGGCGACCTCGGAGGCCCCGGCGGTCACCAGGTCGTTGACCACGACCTGAACGCCCTTGTCGTCGAGGTCGCGTGCACAGTTCACCGCGGCGTCGAGGTTCGCCTTGTCGTCGCAGGTGATGACCTGAATGCACGAGCCGTTGACACCGCCGCGCTTGTTGAACGCCTCACCAGCGGCTTCGAGCGCAACGGCGACGTCGCCGAGGGAGATGACCGGCGATTCGAACACCGTCTGGGTCCCGACGATAAGTGGGGGCTTGGATTCGTCGCACGCACCGTCGTCCCAGAGGCCGAGCGCGGCGTAGTCGAGGTCGGCGGGCGTGTCGGTGGAGCTGCCTCCGCCGGTGGTTCCCCCGGTGTCGTTGTCTGCGTTGTCATCGCCGCCACAGGCGCTCAGTATCAGCGATGCGGCCAGGCCGAGCGCGATTCCGCTTCGGAGTCGTCGTGTCATGCGAACCCTTCCTTCGTTGCGATCGGCCGGGGTCTCGACCGATCGTGTGACAAGTGTCGCACTAGGTCTACCGCATTTCGCGAGGCGGTGTTGGCGAAAACGTAATCCAGGTTCTCTTTTTTCGCGAAGACTACAATCATGCCGACGTTGCGGCAGGTGCGCCCATTACGCTGCAGCATAACTAAGTGAGCGTTTACCGCGTGGGGTGCGCGCGGCGGCCAGGCAACAGCGTGACGTTCGATCGTCGATCGGGACGCAAACAGGGGGAAAATGTGCGTTCGTTCCTACAGTTTCTGATCATCGGCCTGGGCTCGGGGGCGACCTACGCGCTCTTCGCTCAGGGCGCGGTGGTGATCTACCGAGGTTCGGGTCTGGTGAACTTCGCGCAGGGGGCGGTGGGCACCCTCGCCGCGTACGTCGCGTTCGTCGACCTTCAAGCCGAAAGCGCCTGGCCGGTGCTACCGGCGATCCTCGTCGCCATCGCCGTCGCCGGCCTGGTCTCGTTCGCATTTCACGCCATCGTCCTGCGGGCGCTACGTGATGCGGCGCCCATCGTGCGGGTGATCTCCACGATCGGCATGCTCGGACTGCTTCAAGCGATCGTCGCCAAGCGATACGGAAGCGGAAACCGGCCCGTCGAGGCGTTCCTTCCCCACGACGTGTTCCGGGTGGGCGACCTCGTCATCCAGGAAGAGCGCGTCTACATCGTCGCCATCACCATCGTCGTGACCTTCGGACTGTGGGCATGGACCCGCTACACCCGAACCGGCCTGGCGATCAGCGCAAGCGCCGAGAACGAACGACTCGTGCAGACCCTCGGCTGGTCCCCGGCGCGCCTCGGTGCGATCACCTGGACGATCGGCGGCATGGTCGGTGGGCTCGCAGCAGTGCTGGCCGCGCCGCTCACCGGGCTGTCGGCCATCACCTTCACCATCGTGGTCACCCTCGCCGGCCTCGGCGCCGCGCTGCTCGGCGGGTTCCACTCGTTCCCGCTCACGCTGGTCGGCGGGCTGGTCATCGGCGTCGGTGAGTCGATGGCCACGCTCTACGGCGCCGACATCAAGGACCTGTTGCACCAGGAAACGATCACCGGGCTGAACCGGCTCGCAGCGTTCATCGTCATCATCGGGGTCGTCGTGGTGCGAGGCCGAGGGTTGCCGTTGCGTTCACACGTCGCTGCGAAGCTGCCTCGTCTCGGAACCGGTGAGATCAACCCGATCGGGGTCCTGCTGGCGGGCGGGGTCACGTTGGTGGTGCTGCTCGGCGTCATGAACGAGGCGTGGGCGCGTGCCACCTACACCTCCCTTGCCGCCGGGGTGATGCTGCTGTCGATCGTGGTGATCACCGGGTATGCGGGACAGATCTCGCTGGCTCAGTGGGCCTTCGCCGGAATCGGGGCGCTGATCGCCGGGCGAATGGTGCGGGCCGGAGTGCCGGTCGAGTTGGCCATCCTCGCCGGCATCTTGTTGACCATCCCGATCGGGTTGGTGTTCGCCATCCCCGCATTGCGAACCCGCGGCGTCAACCTGGCGGTCGTCACGTTGGCGCTCGGGTTCCTCGTGTCCGAAGTGGTGTTCGCCAACCCCAACTACCTTGGCGAACCCCTCGACGGTGGAACGCGGATCGGCACCATCACCCTGTTCGGCATGGAGGTCGACGCCCTCGATCATCCACACGCCTGGGCCGTGGTGTGTCTGGTGTTCCTCGTCGGGCTGTCGCTGATGGTGGCGAACCTGCGCCGGTCCAGAACCGGGCACCGCCTGTTGGCGGTTCGCACGAACGAACGGGCCGCCGCGTCGTTGGGAATCTCGGTGTTCGGGGTCAAGCTCTATGCATTCGCCTTGTCCGCCGGCCTCGCCGCGGTGGCCGGCATCCTGTTCGCGTTTCGCAGCCAGGTCATCACCTATCACGAGTTCAACCTGTTGGCCTCCATCGGCAGCCTCGGCAATGCGGTGATCGGCGGCCTCGGCTATGTGCTGGGCGCCCCCATGGCAGCGCCGATGGTCAACGGCGGGCTGGGAACGCGAGTGATGGAGGACTGGATCGGCCTCGCCAACCAGTGGGATCAGATCGTCGGAGCCGTCCTGGTGTTCGTCATCCTCATCTTCAACCAGAACGGTGTCGCCGACGTGGCAACCCGGCGCCGGCAGATCTGGGAGAAGTTACATCTCGTCAAGCCGCGGGCACGACGCACCGAGTTGGGTGCGGTGAACGAGGAGATGGTCGCCGTCGATGGGTCGGTGTTGAAGGTGTCGGGCCTTTCGGTGACCTTCGGGACGGTGCAGGCGTTGCACGACGTGTCGCTCGAGGTCCGCCCCGGCGAGGTCGTGGGACTGATCGGGCCGAACGGTGCCGGAAAGACGACGTTCATCGGCGCCGTCACGGGTTTCGTCGATTCCTCGGCCGGCCAGATCGACCTCGGCGACCATCGCCTCGACAAGCTGAGCGCCACCAGGCGTGCGCGTTTGGGGCTTCGCCGGTCGTTTCAATCGCTCGAGTTGTTCGAAGACGTGAGCGTCGAACAGAACATCCTCGCCGGCGCCGACATCAAAGAGCCGCTGCACTCGTGGTTCACCGACCTGTTCTGGCCGACCCGCCACGAGCTGCCGCCCGCGGCGGTCGCTGCGGTTCGCAGTTTCGAACTCGAGGCCGATCTCGATTCGAGTCCCGAGGAGCTTTCCTACAGTCGCCGGCGGGTCGTGGGCATCGCCCGCACGGTGGCCTCGGGTCCGTCGGTCACGCTGCTCGATGAGCCCGCCGCCGGCCTCGACGAACACGAAAGTATGGAATTCGCGGGGCTCATCAGGGCACTGGCGGATCAACGAAACATGGGCGTGCTGCTGGTGGAACACGACATGAATCTGGTCATGTCGATCTGTGATCGCCTGGTGGTGCTGGAGTTCGGACAGGTGATCGCGAGTGGCACGCCCGAGGAGATCCGAAACAATGCTGCGGTTCGAGCGGCGTACCTCGGCGAGAGCGTTGACGTGGAAAGCGTCGGGTCCGGCGCCGAGTCCGGGGGTGCTGTGGGCGCCGAGTCCGACGGTGCTGTCGCAAGTGCCGACACGCCGATCGAGGAGGTTGGATCATGAACGGAAGCCTCATCGAAGCGGTTGGCGTTTCGTCGGGATACGGCAAGGTCTCGGTGTTGCGCGGCGTCGATTTGAGCGTTGCCGCCGGCGAGGTCGTGGCGTTGCTCGGCGGCAACGGTGCCGGAAAGACCACCACGTTGTTGACCCTCGCCGGCGAGTTGACCCCCACCGAGGGCGAAGTGCGTTTCTTGGGCTCGAGTTGCACCGACCCGATGCACGTCCGCTGCCGCAACGGGCTCAGCTATCTCACCGAGGACCGTTCGGTGATCATGGAGATGACGGTGAAGGACAACCTGCGACTCGCCAACGTCTCGCCGGAGGTGGCCACGGAGTACTTCCCGGCGTTGGAACGGATCCTCGGCCGCCGTGCGGGGCTGTGTTCCGGTGGCGAGAAGCAGATGCTGGCTCTCGCGCGTTGCCTCGGCCGTAACCCGAAGGTGCTCCTCGCGGACGAGTTGTCCCTCGGCCTCGCACCCCTCGTGGTGGGGGGACTGCTGGAGACGCTGCGTCGCGTGGCCGACGAGCAGGGGATCGGGGTGTTGCTTGTCGAACAACACATCCGCCAAGCGTTGGAAATCGCCGATCGTGCCTATGTGATGGAGCGCGGACGCATCGTGTTGAGCGGTACCGCAGCCGAGGTCAGCGAGCAGATCGGCAAGGTCCAGTCGGCGTACCTCGCCGGCTGACCAGCGCCCAGGCCACCCGAGTTGCCCGTTCTCCGATAACCAGTGGTCGTGATCACGACCACTGGTTATCGGAGAACAGGTAGGGCGGCTCCGGGGAACAGGTTTGGGGCGGCTCAAGTGTCGGAGAACAGGTTGCGGATGTCCGCCTCCGTCAACGCGCCCGACAGCCCGTCGTCGGACATGACACTGTCGAACAGCGCGGCCTTGCGCTCCTTCAACTCCATGACCTTCTCCTCGATGGTGCCCACCGAAACGTAGCGGTAGACGATCACCGGGTTGGTCTGGCCGATGCGGTGGGTCCGGTCGATGGCCTGCGCCTCGGTCGCCGGGTTCCACCAGGGGTCGAGCACGAAGCAGTAGTCGGCCTCGGTGAGGTTCAACCCGAACCCGCCCGCCTTGAGGCTGATGAGAAAGACCGGGGTATCACCGTTCTTGAACGAGGAGATCGCCTCGTCTCGACGTCTGGTCCTGCCGTCGAGGTAGGCGTAGGTGATGCCCTCGTCGTCGAGGCGATCCCGGACCCTCGACAGGAAGCTCGTGAACTGGCTGAAGACCAGCGCCCGGTGCCCCTCCGCGAGAATCTGTCCGAGGTCCTCGACGAGTCGGTCGATCTTGGCCGAGCCGATGTAGTCGTACTCGTCGTCGATGAGGCCCGGCGCGAGGCTCAGCTGGCGCAGCAACGTCAACGATTTCAGGATCTCAAACCGGTTCTTGTTCATGTCGCCGACGAGACCCAACACCTTTCGTCGCTGCTGTTGCAGTTGGGTGTCGTAGAGCTTCTTGTGTTTCGGACTGAGGTCGACCGGTACCTCGAGTTCGGTCTTCGGTGGGAGCTCCGCGAGTACCTCGTCCTTGGTGCGACGTCGCATGAGTGGGGCGATTCGCCGCCGCAGCGTCGCCAACCGCTCGGGCGCGAACCCGCGCTCGATCGGGCGTTGGTAGACCTCGGCGAATCGTTTCGGATCCGGGTAGAGCCCCGGAGCGGTGATCGAGAGCAACGACCACAGGTCCATCAGGCTGTTTTCGAGCGGCGTTCCGGTGATGGCGATCTTGGTATCGGCCTCGAGTCGACGCACACAGAGGTACGCCTTGGAACGGTGGTTCTTGACCATCTGCGCCTCATCGAGCACGAGCGTGGTCCAGCGATGTTCGGCGTAGTCGTCGAACTCAAGACGAAACAGCGTGTAGGAGGTGACGACGACGTCTGCCCCATCGACGACGGCGCTCAGCGGGGCGAGGCGGCGGGCCTCGGTCTCGGTCACGCAGCGTACGACGAGGTCGGGAGCGAATCGCTCGGCCTCGTGTTGCCAGTTGCGAACGACACTCGTCGGGGCGACGACGAGGAAACGCGGACGCTCAGGGGTCTTCGAGCCGGGGCTCCCACCGGCGTCGGCCTCAATCCCGCCGGACGCGAACTCGGCGGAAGCGAATTCGTGCTCCTCGAGGAGGTGGAGAAACAGCGCCAGGACCTGCACGGTCTTGCCGAGGCCCATGTCGTCGGCCAACACCCCGCCGAGGTGCGATCGCTGCAGGAAAGCCAGCCAGTCGAGGCCGACGTGTTGGTAGTCGCGAAGCTTGGCGTCGAGCGACAGCGGGGTCGGGACCGGTGTCGGCGCGGTCAGCTCGCCGAGTTGGGCAACGCTGCGCTGCCATCGGTCGGACTGCGATGCGACAACTCCGAGCCGGGTGATCTCGTCCCACCAGTCGGTCTGAAACCGGTTGATACGCACCGACGATGCGTCATCGGCGAGCCCGTCGAGGCCTCGGGCTTCCTCGATAAGGGCACGCAGCTGTTCGAACTCCGGGCGATCGGTGCTGACCCATGAGCCGTCGTCGAGAATCAGTGTCGCCTCTCCCAGTGCCAGCGCCGTGAACAGCTGGGCAAATGGCACCTCGTGACCGTCGATCGTGACCTCGATGGACAGGTCGAACCAGTCGTTGAACGGGCTGATGATCGTCGAGTCGCCGGAGCCCGCGGCGTCGCTTCGGCTGTCGCTGACGGTGAGCGAGACGAGGGCGTCCCCCGACAGCTCGTGCAGGGAAGGCACCGATTCCGACACCTCGACGGTGATGTGTTCGGCGGCCCCGAGTGCGTCGAGAACCTCGGTCATGAACACGACGAGTTCGGAGCCGCGCACGGTGAGATCCTGTAGATGGCCCTGTCCATCGGCCAGGCGCTCGAAGCGGTCGGTCGGCAGGTCGAGGGCCTGAGCCATGGCGAGTTCGCCACGGCGGTCCCGCGGGGCGCCGAGCGCGCCGTGCAGGGGGAAACGCGACGTGACGGCTCCGCGCCGGTACACGACATGCCACTGCAGCGATGCCTCGTTGAGGGTCGTGCGGTTGACGACGGCCACGAACCCGTCGAGTCGCCGCGGTGTAAGGTCGACCGTCGAGTCCGAGGAGGCGACGGTGCACGACCGGGCGATTCGCGGCACGTAGGTGTCGAGGAAGTCGTCGATTTCCGGCGTCGGGACGAGGAATGGGCCGACGTCGAGCAGTGCCCCGACGGCGGTAGCCGGCACCGGATCGATTCGGGCGAGGGCCAGCGTGGTGCCGTCGTCGAGGAAGACGCCGTGGGCTGACCGGCCGATCGGCGCCCACTCCCGGACCGACGACGACTCCCATCCGAGTTCGACGAGCGGGTCGCTCAGGTCGATCGTGGGGCGCACAAGAAGTCCCTGCTCCACGAGCGTCAGGTCGACGACGACCGATGCGCTGCGTTCGAGGAGCCGCACCGGTGGAGCTGTCGTATCGTCGCGAATGAAGGCGACGCCGGCCGCTTGTGCGTCGTCGAGTTGCTTCCACACGGCGTGGCCGAGCGCGTCGAAGTATGCGTCATGGGAGCCGTAGGCGAACGCATTGGACGGCAGGTTGGAGACGATGGCGGCCAGAGCCTGGCGCTGTTCGTGATCGGCGCCAGCCAGTCCTGGCTTTGACATGTCGGTGATGTCGCGCCACGAGGCGCCGGTCTTGACCCAGGTTCCCCGGGCCCCGGTGCGGACGGGGCGAACTGCGATCGATGCGCGGACCTCGCTGCCGAAGCGTTTGGTTCGCTGCTCGACGGAGAACTGCAGTGCAAGGTCGGTGGGGGTGGCGTTCGCCGACGCGGCCCTGGCGAAGTCCTGGAGCGCTCCTCGCCACGTGGGCCGCCTGAATGCCGCGGACACGGAGGGGGCGGGGACGGCGAGGCCGGAACCGGAGATGAGGGTGGTGTCGTCAGAGAGCGCGAGTTGCGTGGCCCCCGCTGCGGTATCGGAGGGTCGGGATCCGTATCCGTAACCGCGGGCCGACAAGATGAGCGCTACCACGTGTTTGCAACGGCCACCGAGCGGACAGTCGCAATCATCGCTGACACGCACGGAGCCGCGGACGTCGTCCACCGAGAACCAGGTGTTGTACGGCTCGCGATCCGAGCCCTGGACCCGGCCCAAATACGCCCCGAAATCGTCTTCGACCATGTCGACCATGGCCCGGTCCTGGCGTGCATAGCGCACACCCCGCTGGATCGTCGCGTCGGAGTAGGTGCGATGCAGCACCTCGTCGGTCACGGCGTCGACAGCCCTGCGGAGGTCGTCTGGAAGGTCGGGATTCACGGGCCGCGAGCCTACGCGTCGATCCAAGCGTTCTCCGCCCGACTCGTTCTCCGATAACCAGTGGTCGTGATCACGACCACTGGTTATCGGAGAACGGGCGGAGTGCGGCCGGCTCGGGTGGGGTTGGATCGTCGGTGGCCTCGTCGGTCAGGTCGCCGCGGTGCAACTTGGCGGTGTCAGCGGCGAGTTGCCCACTCGCCCACCCCGCCCGATCGTAGGAGCGGCGCATCGAACCGGAAGTGAGGTTCGTGAATCGATCGTTGAACAGGTCGTCGACCTCTTGTTGGCGACCGGCGAGCACCGGAAGGAACGCATCGCCGTACTCGGCGGCCGCCGCGTCGGCGGCGTGTTTCGATGCCTCGCTGAGGCGCTCGTCGATGCGCTGAGCGAAGGCCTGGTAGAAGGCTGCTCGAAATCCGGCTGAGCGCGTTCGGGTGCCGGGCGCAGCGGTGCGCGCCGCGTTGTTGAGCGCCGCCTGAGCCTGCACGAGCAGCGAGGTGAACAACACGTGCACCGCAGCGACGTCCGCAGGGAACCCGACGACGGTCGACATGTCGAGGCCGGTGAGAAACACCGTTCGACAGCGCGACTGTCGGGCGATCATCTGCAGGAGCAGCGACTTGGCATCGGCATAGGGCGCATCGACAAAGACCCGGATGGCGACCGGACGGTCCTCGGGCGAACGGCGGTCGCCGGCCGTGAGCATTGCCTGATCGATGGCATGGCGGACGATGAGTTCCTGGGCTTTGGCGGTGAACGCTGCGGCCTCGGCCTCGAACTCGGTCGACTCTGCCTTCGCCAGCAGATTGCGGACTCGTTCGATGACCGGGTCGGCGGCGGTGTCGGGTGCGACGGCGCCACCGCCCGGCGGCCAGGTCGTCGAGCTGTCGGCGCCAGGAGGGGGGATCAGGACATCGAGGCGGCCGAGCCTCAGTGTTGCGAAGGTCTCACTGATCGACAGCAGCGCCTCGGCGCGAGTGGCTGCGCCGCGTAGCGCGGTGGTGATCCAGTCGCGTGTCGTCGCCCCTTGGACGATGTCGAGGGACTCGATCTGGGCGCGCCACCGAGCATCGATGCTGGTTGGCGGGCGCCTCAGGTAGTCGGCGGCGACCAGGGCGCTGAGGATGTCGCGGGTCGTGCGATTTTTGGTCACGCGTGTGACGTGGCGGACAAGTTCTGCGGGTTGCCATCCGTGGGCCCACACCTGGTCGATTTGGAGGAGGAGCAGTCGCTCTGCGCCCCGATTGACGGCGGAGGCATCAAGCTGAGCGAGCCGTCGACGTGCCGGTTCGCTGCTCCGATCCCTCGACACAGCGCCGTAGACCTCGTGCCATAACGCGTCGACCTGCTCGGTCAGGATCCGCTCGCGCGCGAACGGATCGTTGAAGTCGTAGGTGTCGTGGTCGTGCTGTCGCCCGCCGTACGAGTTGCCGCCCGTGCCGCCCGTTGCCCCGCCCGAGACGCGGCCCGACCGGTCGCGTAGTCCATGGTCGCGTTGCGCATGCTCGCGGCGGGCCTGTTGGCGTGCCTTGCTCTTCGCGGCGCGGCGCGCCCGGTTGTTCGTTCCCATGGTGGCGATGCTAGAGCGGACCCCCGACAGCGAGGCGCCGGCGCAAGCTGTGTTCATGCCCGCGGCGACGTCGCGTTGAGGGTACGGTCGCGTCACCGGAGTAATTCCGTCGTTGTCTAGAACAAAGGAGTCACCATGACCGATCTCGCGAGTCGCGCACAGGCCCTGCTCGACATGCATCATTCGCCAGCCACGCTGGTGCTTCCAACCGTGTGGGACGTGTGGTCGGCCCGCACGGTCGTCGACGCCGGATTCGGTGCGCTCACCATCGGTAGTCACCCCGTCGCCGATTCTCGAGGGCAGCGCGACAACGAAGGGATGACGATCGATGACGCACTCGACAGCGTTCGTCGTATCACCGCCGCAGTCGACGTGCCGGTGAGTGCCGATATGGAATCGGGTTATGCGCTGGCCCCGGCCGAACTCGTCGACCGGGTTCTCGAGGCCGGTGTGGCAGGCATCAACGTCGAAGACACCGTGCACAGCGAGGGCCGGGTACGGTCGCCCGCCGAGCACGCGGAGTACATCGGAGCGATTCGCGCCGCGGCCGATTCCGCCGGGGTCGCGCTGGTCATCAACGCTCGCACCGATGCGTTCATCGGGGCCGTCGAGAGCTACGCCGACCCCCTTGCGGAGGCCATCGCCCGCCTGAAGCTGTGCGAGGAGGCGGGAGCGCGGTGCGTCTATCCGGTGAAGGCCCCGAGCCGCGAGGCCATCGAGTCGTTACTTTCGGAGTTGTCGGGACCGGTCAACGTGTTGGCGAACCCGGTCGACGGATCGGCCGCGGGATCGTTGGCCGACCTGCAGGCCCTCGGGGTGCATCGCGTGTCGATGGGGCCGCTGTTGCAGAAATCGCTGGCGCCGCGCCTGGCCGACCTCGTCGGACCGTGGCTGGGGTGACCCGCCCATCGGCCGCAACGTCGGCAATGTCGGTGAGCTCGATCTGCCAGTATGCGGACATATGAAGCATTCACATCGTCTGGTGACGCTCGCCGTGGTTTCCGTTCTGGTGCTGTCCGGTTGCAAGTCGGACCCCGGCGGGACGGTCGACTCGGCCGGGGCCAGCGCCGACGAGCCCACGACCACGACCACGACGCTCCTGCAGGGTCCGCCTGTGGCGCCCGACGCCCTCGACATCAGCTTCACCGAGGCGCCGTTCGCCTACGACGGAGATGTGTCGTTCGTGTCGGATCTGCGTTGTGGTCCTGCCGAGCGCAACCTCGTCGACGTGGCCGTTCCCCGAAGTGTCGACGAGATCGAGGCGGCGCGCTCTGAGGGATCGGCCGATCTCCCGCTCGTGGTCCACATCCATGGGGGCGGCTTCATCGGCGGTGATAAGGCGGAGGTGTGGACCGAGGATGCCGAGGAAATCACGACCTACCTGGCCAACGGTGTCGCCGTCGCGTCGCTCAATTACACGCTGTTGGCCTCAGCTGCTGACGGTGGCGTGAAGACCTCGATGGGCGACGCCGCGGCATGTCTGCAGTTCCTGCGATACAACGGCTCGGCCACGTTCGGGATCGACCCGGATCTGGTGGTGTTGCGCGGCGGAAGTGCTGGCGCTGGAACATCGCTGTGGCTGGCGACCCATGACGATCTCGCGGATCCGACGAGTTCGGATCCGATCGAACAACAGTCGACCAAACCCATCGCTGTCGCGGTGGTCGAAACCCAGGCCACCTACGACCTCGACCGGTGGGGTACCGATGTCTTCGGCGACTACACCGAACTGTTCGCCAACCAGACGCTCGTGCAACTCGCCGAGGCGTTCGGCCTCGCAGACCGACTCCTGTCGTTCTACGGCATCAGCGACTCCAGCCAACTCGCCACACCCGAGATCGAGGCATACCGCGCAGACGTCGACATCTTGGCCCTCATGGACCCGAACGACCCGCCGGCATGGGTGCGCAATACCCGTGAGGAGGAGGTGTTGCCCGTATCGGTCGGCCTGTTGTTTCACCACGGGTACCACGCCAGGGCGTTGCAGCGTCAGGCGGAGGCGGTCGGATACGAGGCCGAGGTGACGTGGGGGTTTCATGCCGAGCCGGCGACAAGTGAGACCGACTTCGTGTTGAGAGCCATCGACGAGGCCCGCTGACCGGGGTTGGGGGAGCCAGGGAGCGCAGCTCCGGGTCGGGTTGGAGAGTGTTACGAGCGGTCATCCGAGCGCCCACAAGGTCGGCATGGTCAGATGACGGCAGGCGTTTGCAGGTTGCGTTATCGGCCAAATCCATGAGGAGTAGAGGTCTTGAATGACCATTTGACGTAGGCCAAATTGCCCAATTTCGGCGGGTGCCTGTCATTTCCTTGCATTCTGCTCCCAGGATCCTTACGTTCGCTCGGCGCAGTGCGCGAGCGTCGGTTCCTATTCAAGGATGATATGGGGGCGAGTCATGCAGTCGAATACGGCAGTAGCGATTGGTGGGGGAATAGTCCTCGCCGGGGCAGTGGGTCTATCCAGGACCCTGATGAACGGGTACCAACAAGAGGTCGCGGCGACGTTTCATCGCCTCAGGAACGAGTTTCGCGAGACATGTCGCGCAGGGAGTCTGTTTCCAGGATTCGGCTCGGGTGGAATTGCCGCACTCTTCGTGATGGCATCATGTCGTATCTCGCACCTCGATCCGCGTTCGGTCAGTGCCGACGTTCATCGCTGCCTTGCCGGCCGACCGGATGAGTTCGGCACGGTTACCGCTTGGTCGGTTGCTCGCAACGGTCGCACCCTTGTCGGGAATTGCATCAAGGAGCGAAACGCGAAGGCTCACCACACGACGATTCGTTGGGCCCTGTACGTGGCCGCACGGCTCTTCACCATGGCGGTCGCCGCATACGTGCTTGAAGTCATATGGCTGGCTGCTACGCGTGATCGAGCCGAAATAGCGCCACTCGTTGGCCCTGCTGCAGGGAATGCTTTGGCGGCATTGGGCGCCGCGGCGGCGGCGAAGGCCTTCCGCCATCATCGCCCCGACAACGCTCGAATCTTCTTCGTGATGGTCGGCGGAGCAATGGCGGTATCGGGGTCCTTGGGGATGGCGTGGTCGACCGTGGACCCCGAAATCCGGACGCTTGGTCACCTCGGACTCGTGATCGCCGGTGGGTTCGTCGCGTGCTGGGCGAATCTCGCATCGATTGACGGCCATCCCACGTCGCTGTGCCGGGCGTTCGCTGGCGTTGGGTCGGTTGGGTTCTTCGTCGTATTCGTCGTAACGGCCTGGGAGGTTCTCACCAGCCCGATCGCAGGGCCGATCCGTGCCGCCAATACCTTCGGCGCCTTCGGGTGGCTCATTCTTGGTACCGGGCTGGCGACCGTCGCAATCTGCGGCAAGAGCATCGGTGTGGGCACAGGCAATTGCCTCAACCATGATGTGACCTGCGCCTGTTGAGCTCTGTAGTACCCCCAGGCGAGTTTGGGGGATTGCCCCGATGGTCCCGGCGTCCGTCTCGGGCGATCGTCAGTGCATGGAACGTTCACTCCTCGTCTTGTTCGTCGTCGGCCTGGTGCTCGTCGCCTCGGAATTCGTCATCCGCCGTCATCGCAACATGGACATCGACCTGCACGACACGTGGGTCTCGGCGGGCGTCGGTTCGTTGTGGTTCGCTGCGAAGGCGATCGGCGGATACGCGGGCCTCATCGTGGTGTACCGCTGGATCTCCGATCAGTGGGCCCCCTGGCAACTCCCGCTGAACAACCCGCTGACGTGGATCGGCTACTGGCTGGTCGGCGACTTCTTCTACTACTGGGTGCATCGGGCGGAGCACCGCAGCCGGTGGATGTGGGCGAGCCATGTCGTGCATCACTCATCCATCGACTTCGGCTTCACCACGGCGATTCGTATGCCGCCGACGGAGATCCTCTACAAGCCGCTCACCGGGCTGTGGGCCCCGCTCCTCGGCTTCCCACCTGCGATGTATGCCGCGATGGCGGCGTGGGGACTCATCACCGGGCAACTCCAACACACCCGCATCGTCGGATCGCTCGGTGTGCTGGATCGATGGCTGGCGACCCCGTCGAATCACCGGGTGCATCACGGCTCGAACGAGCGCTACCTCGACAAGAATTTCGGTGGCCAGACGATGATTTGGGACCGCATCTGCGGCACCTACGAGCCGGAGAGCGAACCTGTTGTCTACGGCGTCACCGAGCCGCTCGCCGGCACCCGGGTACGCGACGTTGCGCTCGGCGGCTACCCGGCGCTGTGGCAGGCGCGAAGGAGCCGACGTCTCGAAAGCGCCGGAGCCGCGGTCTAGGCGCCCGGGCAGCGACAGTGCGACGGGCCGGCAGCGACAGCGGCGACAGGGCGACAGGGCGACAGGCCGGCTCGGGATGCCGGTCAGCCGCTCGTGATGGTCCAGCCGGCCGTGTCCATGTCGGCGATCGCTCCGCCGTCGACGACGTCGAGTCCCGCGGCGCGCATCTGCTTGGTGGCCACCGCCGAACGGTTGCCGGACCGGCAGTAGACGACGTAGGCGCCGTCGGTCGTCAACTCGGCGATGAGTTCGTCGAACGAGCCGCCCTGGATGTCGAGATTGTCGGCGCCCTCGACGTGTTGCTCATCGAACTCACGGGCCGTGCGCACGTCGATCACTCGTCGGCCTTCGGCCAGGGCGGCCGTGGCGGAGTCGACGCCGGCCGCCGGAGTGTCGGTGCCGGTTGTCGCCTCGGCTGAGACGTTGGCGGAACCCGCCGAATCGGATTGGTCATCGGAACACCCACCGGCGACGAGGGCCGTCGTCAGCAGTAGCGCCGGGAGGACACGGACCCGCAACCTGTCGCCAGGCCGGACCTGCAAGACGTCACCTGACTCGACGGTTGCTCGTCGACCAATTCCTCCACCCACGGCGCTCTCCTCGTATCGATGTCACTTGACGAGTTCACGCTACGGCACGGTTGCGGGCAGAACGACCGGCGATGGTCCCGATCACCTGTGCCATCCGGCCCGCTCGTTTCGGGTCCGCGTCGGTGCTGGCCTGAAACGGTGCGGGTCGCCTCAGCGATTGAGCGCGAGGACCAACTCCCGAATCTCATCCGGCGCCTTCGAGGGTGATCCGGCGTCGAGCGGAGGCTGTGGGTCGTATTCGATCCCGAGTTGGATGGCCTGGGCGGTCTCGACTCCGGCCAACTCGATGACCAGGCGCAGCGCCATGTCGATACCGGCCGACACCCCCGCCCCCGTGATGACCTTGCCTCGCACCACGACCCGTTCCTCGGTCGGGCGGGCCCCGAAGGACGCCAACTCGTCGTACGCGATCCAGTGCGTCGTGGCATCGAGTCCATCCAACACACCGGCGGCGCCGAGGATCAGTGCGCCCGTGCACACCGACGTCGTCCAGGTGGTGCTCGGATGCGCGGTGCGTACCCACTCGACGAGAGGGTTGCCGTCGTGGGCCATCTCACGCGTGACGTAGCCGCCGGGCACGACCACGACGTCGGGGGTGGGAACATCGTCGAAGGTGTGCTCGATGTCGAGGTGCAAAAGGCCCTTGTCGTCGGTCACCCGTCCTCGTTCGGCGCCGACCAGCACGACCTCGGCCCCCGGCAACCACGTCAGGACCTGGTAGGGGCCGATCGCATCGAGGATCGTCATCTGGTCGTACATCGCGATGGCGATCGCGGTGGTAGCTGCTGGTGAGTCAATAGCTCTCTGTTCGGTCATTGGAACGGCTCCTTCAGTGGGATGCATGGTGGTGGCGGTAGGCCGCCGGGCTGAGGCCGAGCGTCCGGTCGAACACTCGGTGCAGGGTGGAAGGGTCGCCAAGTCCGCTACGTCGAGCGACCTCGGCGACGGTGAGGTCGGTGGTCTCGAGGAGCGACCGGGCGAGGTCCACTCGACACGACTCCACGTATCGACCGGGCGTCACCCCGACCTGCTCGCGAAAGACCCGGGCGAAATTGCGTGGGCTCATCGACGCCACCGCCGCGAGTGCAGCGACCGAGCAGTCCCCAGCCGGGTCGGCCGCAACCCAATCCTGAGCCTGTCGAATCTCGTCGCGTCTGGCCGTCGTCGCAGCGACCGGCGTTGAGAACTGCGACTGTCCACCCACCCTGCGCAGATACATCACGAGCCACTGCGCCACCTGCCGGGCCGACTCATCGTCGTGGTCCTGGGCGACCAGCGCGAGCGCGAGATCCATGCCCGCGGTGACCCCGGCGGAGGTCCAGACGCTGTCATGTCGGACGTAGATCGAGTCGGTCTCCACCGTGACGCTGGGATACTCGGCGGCGAGCCGCTGCGCCCAGGCCCAGTGGGTCGTCGCCCGCCGGCCGTCGAGCGCGCCGGTCGCGGCGAGGACGAATGCCCCCGTGCACACCGACCCGACCCGCTCGCAGTCGCGCATCAACCGGCACAACTCGCCGACCAGTTCGGGGTTGGTGCTCTCGGTGCGGCTCCCCTGGCCGCCGGCGACGAGCACGGTGTGGGGGAGTGGTTCGACGCGGCCGAGGTCCTCGAGCGCCCATCGTGGGGTGACGCCCAGCCCACTCGAGCAGTGAACCGGCATTCGCCCAAGGGTTGCGACGCCGACGTCGTAGCCGACGCGGCCCTCGGAGCCGACGCGGCCCTCGGAGCGCAGCACCTCATCGGCGGTACTGAACACTTCGAGCGGCCCGGTCACGTCGAGGGACTGGACGCCGTCGTAGGCGATGATGGCAATTCGACGGGGGTGCGGCTCGGGCATAGGTCCAGACTGCGCCACCCCCGAGGCGGCCGCAATGCCATGAATCATGCAGATCCGGACGACTTTGAGCCGGACGACCTCGATCGCTACGCCTTCGAGACGGACGACGCCGATGAGGCTCAACACGCTGCACCAACGGACCGCCGCGGGGTGGTGGCTCGCATAGTGTCAGCGACACACACCGCGAGGGGGCATTCGCATGGAGACCGCTACACCCGGAAACGCAACTAGCGCGGGGTCGACGACCGATGTCGACGTGCTGATCGTCGGTGCGGGCATCTCGGGGATCGGTGCCGCGTATCACCTGGGTGACCAGCGACCCGGCACCACCTTCGTGATCCTCGACGCGTTGGATTCCTACGGAGGTACCTGGCTGACCCACCGCTACCCGGGCGTTCGTTCCGACAGCGACCTGTACACGCTCGGGTACCGCTTCAAGCCATGGACGGGGCGCCCGATTGCCTCAGGCGGCGAGATTATGGCCTACCTGGGCGAGGTGATCGACGAGAACGATCTCGCCCGCCACATCCGCTATCGCCGTCGGGTGACCGACGCGACGTGGTCGTCCGAGAAGGCCTGTTGGACGGTTACCGTGACCGTCCTCGACGCCGAGAGCACGGCGACCGAGACGTACACCGCCGGGTTTCTGTGGATGTGTCAGGGCTACTACGACCACGGTGAGCCCTACACCCCCGACTGGCCGGGCCTGGACGATTACGCCGGCGCGCTCGTCCACCCACAGCATTGGCCGAGGGATCTCGACCTCACCGACAAACGCGTCGTCGTGATCGGCTCGGGGGCCACCGCCGCCACGCTCGTTCCCGCCATCGCCGGCGACGCGGCCCACGTCACGATGCTGCAGCGCTCGCCGACCTATTTCATCAACCGCCCCAACTCGAGCGAACTCGCCGACACGCTGCGCGGCCTCGACGTTCCCGAGGAGTGGACCTACGAGATCGTGCGCCGTCAGATGATGCAGCTCACCGATCTGTTGACCACGACCGCACGCGATCACCCCGACTATGTGCGAGACATGCTGCTCGACGAGGTGCGCAACCAGCTTCCCGAGGGATTCGACGTCGACACGCACTTCACGCCGTCGTATCGCCCGTGGCAACAGCGTCTCGCTGCGGTGCCCGACGGCGACCTGTTCGATGCGATCCGTGGCGGCAAGGTCTCGATGGTGACCGACACGATCAAGCGGTTCACGCCGACGGGGATCGAGACCGATGGTGGCGAGACGCTTGAGGCCGAGGTCGTCGTCACCGCCACGGGATTCAACCTCTCGGTACTCGGCGACATCGACTTCACCGTCGACGGCGAATCGATCGACCCGTCCACGCTGGTGTCCTATCGAGGCATCATGTTCTCGGGCCTGCCGAACCTGGCCTATGTGTTCGGCTATTTCCGGGCCAGTTGGACGCTTCGTGCCGACATCATCAGCGACTTTGTGTGCCGCGTCCTCACCCGCATGGACGAGCGCGGCGACACGACGGTGATGCCGCGCCTTCGCGACAGCGACGCCGACATGGCCCTGTTGCCGTGGGTCGATCCCGAGAACTTCAACCCGGGCTACCTGGCGCGGTCACTCGACCGGATGCCTCGCCGCGGTGATCGTGAGCCGTGGACGTGGGGCAGTGAATACCCCGATGAGAAGGCGGCGCTCGAAGCCGCCGATCTCGACGACGGGACCCTGCAGTTCTCCTGACGGCGGTACTCGGAACGGGAGGCCGGCCGGTCGTCGCCGCGAACTTTGTGCAGAACGTGACATCACGTGTCACTTTCAGCAGAAAGTTCGCGGCTGTACCTCAGCACGCGCCCAGCGCCGAGCCTCAGCGGGTGGTCTTGGTGCCCTTCAACTCACCGGAGTCGCGCCACGCTTCGAGGTACTCGACGTATTCCATGAGCGGTCCGGGAAACACGGCGCTGCGTGCGGCCAACATCGTGCGTTCACCCTCGCTGTTGTTGTAGCTCGGGGTGCACGTGCGGTTGTAGCGGGCGAGGGGACCGGAGGCCTCCCACAGGATGTTCATCCACTCGTCTTCGGCCTCGACGGTCGCCTCGATGGTGGCGATGCCCTCGTCGCGGCAGTGTTCGATCATCCAGGCGATGTGGTTGGTCGACTCGCCCAGGAAGTGGACGAAGTTCAATCCGAACCCGGCCTGAACGAAGCTCACGACGAAGAAGTTCGGGAACTCGGCGGTGAGCACCCCGTGCAACGAGTGGGTGCCGTCGTGCCAGCGTTCGCTGAGCTTGGCGCCACCACGCCCGATCGGGTCGAACCCGAGACGGCCGACCAGGCCGCTCGTCACCTCGAACCCCGACGCGAACACCATCAGGTCGAGCGGGTATTCGGTGCCGTCGATGATCGGCCCGTTCTCGCTCATCTCGCGAACGCCCTTGCCGTCGGTGTCGACGAGATGGACATTCGGGAGGTTGAACGACTGCAGGTACTCGTCGTGGAAACAGAGGCGCTTGCAGTGCTTGCCGTACCACGGCTTGAGCTTCTCGGCGGTGGCGGGGTCTTCGACGACCTCGTCGATGCGGCGTCGGAATCCCTCCATCACCTCGAAGTCGATGCGTTCGAGTTCCAGGCGTTCCTCTTCGGTTGCCGGCTGGCGTTGGGTGTCGACCTTCAGCGCCTGGCCCCAACCATCGCCCACGAGGTCGACCTCGGGCTGTTGGCCCGTCGCCACCGAGGTGAAGTTGAGGGTGCGTTCACGCTGCCAGCCCGGGGACAGCGATTTGAACCATTCGGCGTCGATCGGCTGCTGATTGCGCACCCCGACTGCGGAGGGCGTGCGCTGGAAGACGTACACCTCCTTGGCGGTCCGGGCGAGTTGCGGGACGACCTGTACGGCGGTCGCTCCGGTGCCGATGATGCCCACGACCTTGTCGGCGAGACGGTCCAACGGTTCGGTCGGGCTACCGCCGGTGTAGTCGTAATCCCAGCGTGTCGTGTGGAACGCCTTGCCCTTGAAGTTCTCGATCCCGTCGATCCCGGGCAGCTTCGCCTTGTGCATGAGTCCGCCGGCGGAGATGAAGAAGCGGGCGCGGATGCGGTCGCCGCGCTGGGTGGTCACCTCCCAGCGGTTGGCGGCGTCGTCCCACGCCAGCCCTTCGATCTCGGTCTGGAACAAGGCGTGGTCATAGAGGTCGAAGTGGCGACCGAGCAATTGGGCGTAGCCGAAGATCTCCGTGGCGCTCGCATAGCGCTCGGTGGGCATGTAGCCCGTCTCTTCGAGCAGCGGCAGGTAGATGGTGGAATCGACGTCGCACATGCAGCCCGGGTAGCGGTTCCAGTACCAGGTGCCGCCGAAGTCGGCGGCCTTTTCGATGATCCGAAAGCTGGTGATGCCGCGTTTGGTGAGGTTGATGCCGGCGAGCATGCCCGCCCATCCGCCGCCGAGGATGACCACCTCGGTCTCTTCGATGACGGGGTCGCGTGTGAAGTCCGGATCCGCCCACGGGTCACGGTCGAGGTCGTACTCGTCGAGGGAGTGGTACTGCGCAAGCCCTTCGTCGCGCAGTCGCTTGGCCCGTTCGGCCTCGTAGCGTGACTTCGCCGAGTCGATGGCGTCGTCGAGATCGGTGCCGTGTGCGCCGCCGGCGTCGCTGCCGGGCGAGGTGGAGTCGGGTCGGGTCATGGCGGCCTCCGAGCGGGGTGTGAACCGGACGTACGTCAAAATCTGACGAAGTGTCAGATTTGACTGATCATCCTACGGTGCGGCGGCGGCATCGAGGAAAATCACCGGTGACTCCTGCCACAAGCGGCCGCCGTCAGGCGCCGACGTAGGCGGCGAGGTGCTGTCCGGTCAGGGTTGAACGCGCCGCAACCAGGTCGCTCGGCGTCCCCTCGAACACGACCCGTCCGCCGTCGTGGCCAGCACCGGGTCCGATATCGATGAGCCAGTCGGCATGGGCCATCACCGCCTGGTGGTGCTCGATGACGATGACGGAGCGGCCCGA
Source organism: Microthrixaceae bacterium (assembly GCA_023957975.1). Taxonomy (NCBI): domain Bacteria; kingdom Bacillati; phylum Actinomycetota; class Acidimicrobiia; order Acidimicrobiales; family Microthrixaceae; species Microthrixaceae bacterium. The sequence goes on from JAMLGM010000004.1 coordinate 191,334, forward strand.
GTCGACCAACTGGTCGAGCAGCCCGAGCAGTTGTTCCACATCGGCGAGGTGAAGGCCGGTGGTCGGCTCGTCGAGGAGGTAGATGCCGCCGTCGTCGGACATGTGCACCGCAAGCTTCAGGCGCTGACGTTCGCCGCCCGACAACGTGGTCAGGGGCTGGCCGAGGCTGATGTAGCCGAGCCCGACATCGTTGAGTCGCTGGAGGATCTTGTGCGCGGCCGGCACCTTCGCATCGCCGGCACCGAAGAACTCAAGGGCCTCGTTGATCGGCATGGCCAGGACCTCGGCGATGTTGCGGCCGCCGAAGGTGTAGTCGAGCACCGACGCGTCGAAACGCTTGCCCTCGCAGTCCTCACACGTCGTGGCCACCCCCGCCATCATCACCAGGTCGGTGTAGATGACCCCAGCCCCGTTGCACGTCGGACACGCACCCTCGGAGTTCGCAGAAAACAGTGCCGGCTTCACCCCGTTGGCCTTGGCGAACGCCTTGCGGATGGGTTCCAGCAGGCCGGTGTAGGTGGCCGGATTGCTGCGACGAGACCCCTTGATGGCGCCCTGGTCGACGGTGATCACGTCGTCGGTCGGAATCGAACCGTGCGCCAGCGAACTCTTGCCCGACCCCGCGACCCCGGTGATGACGGTGAGCACACCGAGGGGGATATCGACATCGACGTCTTGGAGGTTGTTCGTGTTGGCACCACGAATCTCGAGCGCGCCGTTCGGTGTGCGCGTCGTCTCCTTGAGCGCAGCGCGGTGATCGAGGTGGCGACCGGTCAGGGTGTCGCTCGCTCGCAACCCCTCGACGGTGCCTTCGAAACAGATGGTCCCGCCGGCACTTCCGGCGCCGGGGCCGAGGTCGACGACGTGATCGGCGATGGCGATGGTCTCAGGTTTGTGTTCGACGACCAGCACGGTGTTGCCCTTGTCCCGAAGCTGCATGAGCAGGGCGTTCATCCGCTCGATGTCGTGGGGATGCAGGCCGGCGGTGGGCTCATCGAAGACGTAGGTGACGTCGGTGAGCGAGGAGCCGAGATGGCGGATCATCTTGGTGCGCTGGGCCTCCCCGCCCGACAGCGTTCCTGAGGGGCGTTCGAGGGACAGGTAGCCGAGGCCGATGTCGACGAAGGAGTCGAGGAGATCGCCGAGCGAGGCGACCACCGGCGCCACCGAGGGGTCTTCGACCCCGCGCACCCAGGTGGCCAGGTCGCTGATCTGCATCGCGCAGGCGTCAGCGATGTTGATGCCCGCGATCTTGGACGACCGTGCCGCCTCGGTGAGTCGCGTGCCGTCGCAGTCGGGGCAGGTCACAAACGTCACTGCCCGCTCGACGAAGGCCCGGATGTGGGGCTGCATCGCCTCGACGTCTTTGGACAGCATCGATTTCTGGATGCGGGGCACCAGGCCCTCGTAGGTGATGTTGATGCCGTCGACCTTGATCTTGGTCGATTCCTTGTGGAGCAGATCGTGAAGTTCCTGCTTCGTGAACTTGGAGATCGCCTTGTCGGGGTCGAAGAAGCCGGACCCGCCATAGACCCGTCCGTACCAGCCGTCGACGGAGAACCCCGGCACCAGGATCGCGCCCTCGTTGATCGACTTCGTGGCGTCGTAGATCTGGGTGAAGTCCATGTCGTTGATGCGGCCCATTCCCTCGCACCGCGCGCACATGCCCCCGGTGATGGTGAAGGTCTTGCGCTCGACCTTGCGGGTTCCGCCCTTGTTGGTCGTCGCCGTGCCGCTCCCGCTCACCGTAGGCACGTTGAACGAGAAGGCCTTGGCGCCGCCGATGTGGGGCTCGCCGAGCCGGCTGAACAGGATGCGCAGCATGGCATTGGCGTCGGTGATGGTGCCGACCGTCGAGCGGGGGTTGGTCCCGATGCGCTCCTGATCGACGATGATCGCCGTGGTGAGGCCATCGAGCAGGTCGACGTCGGGCCGGCCGAGGTTCGGCATGAACCCCTGAACGAAGGTGCTGTAGGTCTCGTTGATGAGGCGCTGCGATTCTGCGGCGATGGTGGCGTAGACCAGCGAACTCTTCCCCGAACCCGACACCCCGGTGAACACGGTGAGGCGCCGTTTGGGGATCTCGAGGTCGACGTTGCGCAGGTTGTTCTCGCGCGCGCCGCGCACGGTGATGATCTCGTGGCGGTCGGCGGGGTGGCGGTCGGCGGGGTCGCGGTCGGCGGGGTGCTGAGTTGCGGCGTTGGTGGTCATCGGAACCTCTTTAGCATTTCGGCCACCCTGCATGTTTCCCACCCCGCCCGCTTCCCACCCCGCCCGTTTCCCGATAACCAGTGGTCGTGATCACGACCACTGGTTATCGGGAAACGGGCGTTTGGTCGGCCGCGGATCGGCCGGTCAGCCGTTGAACGTGCCGACGAGCTGGCCTACCGCATAGGTGATGGCCATCGCCGCCGCTCCGCCCACCAGCAGTCGGACGACGGCCTTGGCCGGTGAGGAGCCGCCGAGTCGGGCACTGATGAATCCGGTCGCGCACAGTCCGAGGAGCACCGCCGCAAACGTGACAGGAATACGAATCGACGCCGCCGAGACCAACACCGCTATGAGCGGAAGCAGCGCACCGACCGAGAACGCAGCCAGGGAGGAACCGGCGGCACCCCACGGTCTGGTGAGGTTGTGGCGGTCGATGCCGAGTTCGACTCGAAGGTGGGCCTCGAGGGGATCCTCGGCGGTGAGCTCGTCGGCCACGTTCTTCGCGGTCGCCGCGGTGAGTCCTTGTTGCCGGAGAATCTCGATGAGTTCCTGGTGTTCGGCAACTGGCATCTCCTCGAGTTCCTGGCGTTCTTTACGAATGAGGGCCCGTTCGACATCGCGCTGGGTGCTGACCGAGACGAACTCGCCGAGGGCCATGGACACCGCACCCGAGATGAGCCCCGCCACCCCGGCCGTTGCAATCGCCGAGGTGTCGGTGGTGGCCGCGGCAACGCCGATCACCAGGCCTGCAGTCGAGATGATGCCATCGTTGGCTCCCAGCACCCCGGCACGCAGCCGCGACATGTGGTTGTTCAGATCGTCGCGGTGGGGCTCGGACTGATGGATCATGCGGACGAGCCCTCCTCGGTGGCTGGCGCGTCGGTGGTTGGCGCGTCGGTTGTTGCGGCTCCGAGTGCGGAGAGCATCTCGACAAAGTCCACCGGCGGCGAGAACTCGAGGCCCTCGTCGGTGGCGCGTGACGGCAGCGCGGTCCAGGTGCCGTCACGCCACCACAACAGGTTCGGGGAGATCGGGCCAGGGCCGTCGCTGGCCAACCGGAGGGCGAACGGCAACATGGCGTTGATCGCGTCGACCACGCCGAGGTCGCGAATGACGTGCGCGGCAAAGGTATGCCGCCGGGGGATCGCCACGAGGATGCCGTGTGGTGCAGCGAGCGCCGCATCGGTGTCGAGGTGGTGTGCGAGCACCGCGGCGAGGTCGCTGACCTTGCTGGCGACGAAGAAACTCGACCCGGCAAACGCGTGGAGTTCGGCCTTTCCGACCATCGAGACGTCGTGGCGCTCGATGATGTCGGCCTCGCGCACGTTTTCCCAGGCGCGCTGCCAGAGTCCGGTGGGATCGGCCTGATCGTCGAGGCGGTCGAGATCGTCGGGGGTGACGGTGCGGATGAGCGTCGGCAATTCGACCACGAGACACGCCCAGATGCCCGGTGCGAACTCGGTCCAGAACGGGGTGTCGAGCGCCTCGGGCGGCATGGAACCGGCGGCCATCAGTCGAACGCGGAGGTGTTGCGGACCTACCGGCTCGTTCAGCGAGTCGGCCATCTCCTCGAAGTGGGCTTCCAGCGCCTCATCCCACGTGGCGACGTCGCGGTCGGCGAGTCGCTTTGCGAGCGGCAACAGGCTGTAGACGATGCCGTCGCTGGAATCGAGCCGCCCGGGACCGCCGAAGTGGACATCGAGGCCGGCCATTCGGGCCTGAACGAGCGCCGTTTCGCAGAACCGCTCCCAGTGCTCGGCCGGAAAGAACGCAAACTCGGCGCTCTGGGGTGGGGTAGTGGTGGGTTCGAAGTCCGCGGCCATCGCCCGAACCCTACCGTCGCCGCAGTTTGGTGCGGGTCGGTAGCCCGAGTGTGGTTGCCGAGGATCGACGACGGGCGGGGAGAATCTCCAGTTCAGGAGTACTATGCCTGTAGAACTGGAGGTGATGCGAATGACGGTTTTGGATGTCAGATTGCCTGCGACGCCGAGCGAGGTCGGTGTCTGGCCCGACCTGCATGACCGCGACGTCCGTGCCGAACTCACCCCGGCGGCGATTCGTGCGGTGGCTCGCCTGGCGGATCGCTGGAAGCTCACCGTTGGTGACGTGTGCAGTCTCCTCGGTGCTATCTCGGAGAGCAGTTGGCACTCGTGGCAACGCTCCGCGCCTGCGGCGCTGAGCGTGGATCAGCTCACGCGCGTCTCGTTGCTCTTGGGGATCTACACCTCGCTGCACGTGTTGCATCCAGGGCCGCTCGCCGACGAGTGGGTGCGGCGCCCGAACTCCAATGTGTTGTTCCTCGGTCGAACCCCGTTGGACGTGATGCGTGTCGGAGGTATTCCGGCGATGCTCGAGGTCCGGGCGCTGCTCGACGGCCGTCGCGGCGGACTGTGACCGGTCAGCGGCGTACGGCGAACGAATGGCCTCCGCTGGCCGCGGTTGCGCACGACGACACGTGTCGGTTGATCCCGGGTCGCTACGCGAGCGACGCGGAGCACGTCCTTGGCGACCTTGCCGGTGCTGAGGCCGACCTGGATTCACTCGTTCGGCTCTCGGCCGCGACGAACAGTCGGCTGCTCGCCCAGGAGGAGCGCCACCCGGGCGGTCTCGGTCGGGGCGACCTCGTGTTCGGTGTGCCCTATTCCAAGATCGTCAACGGCGCGTTCGCCTACGGAGGCCAGGGAGCACGGTTTCATCCGCCAGGGCCTCGGGGTGCGTGGTATTGCGCGCTCGACGTCGCCACGTGTCTGGCGGAGGTCGCGCATCATCGCATCGTTCATCTCCGCGAGACGGGGGTGACCGAGGAGACCGACGTTCCGTATCGACTGTTTCTGGCAGATATCCACGCCCAGGATTTCGCCCTGCTTGACGACGGCGATTCGCGGGCGAGGTCGTGTCTCGACCCCGACAGCTATGTGGGTGGTCAAGCGCTCGGTGCCCGGTTGCGATCAGAGCATCGCGGGGGTGTTCGGTACCCGTCGGTGCGCCTTGATGGTGGGGTATGTCTCGCCGTGCTGCACGCCCCGATCGTCGCCAACGTGCGTCGCGGGGACCTCTACATGTTGACGATCGGCGACGCTGCGTTGGCGCAGGTGGTGACGGTCTCCGCCTGAGGTATGCGCACCGGCGCTCGCCGGCGCGCATCGGAGCTCGCCCACGCGATCGGTGCGATGATTGCGCAGACGCGAGGAGGTCGCATGCGTATCGCCAATATCGACGGGGTTCCCCACCTGATCAGCAACACGCCGAACGGGGACCACGACTGCATCAGTGTCGCGGCGGCGACAGGCGGCGCGATCACGGCGGGGTTCCCGGAGATTTTCGGGGTGCTCGATCAGGTGAGCGCGTTGTTGCGCAAGGTCGAGGTCGGTGACGTGTTGCCGCCGGACGCGACGCCCGAGCCGGTCGATCCACGCACCCTCGGTTGCGCGGTCGGGGTGCCCCGTCAGGTGTTTGCCATCGGGCTGAATTACGCGGAACACATTGCCGAGTTCACGTCGCCGCTGGGTGAGATGCCGCCGTTTTTCACCAAGTTTCCGTCCTGTCTGGCGGGACCGTTCGACGACGTTCCACTAGCTGGGGAGTTCATGGATTGGGAGGTTGAACTCGTCGCGGTCATTTCCAAACCGGCGCGCAACGTGTCGGAGGCGGACGCGCTCGATCACGTCGCCGGGTACACGGTGGGCCAGGACATCACCGACCGGGTGTTGCAGCAGGCGGCGAGTGGCCAGTTCTGTCTCGGCAAGTCGCGTCGGGGCTGTGGCCCGATCGGGCCGTGGGTGGTGACCCCCGACGAGTTCGCCAGTGCCGAGCTCGATCCGACCTCGTTGAAGCTGGGGTGTTCGGTCAACGGGGAGACGATGCAGTCGGGCAACACCGAGGCGATGATCTACACCGTCGCCCGACTGGTTTCGTTGTTGTCGTCGGTGACCGATCTGCTCACCGGCGATGTGATCTTCACCGGCACACCATCGGGTGTCGGCAAGGCCCAGATTCCGCCGCGCTCGCTTCAGCCCGGAGACGTGCTCGAATCGTGGATTGAAGGCATTGGTCGCCTGCGCAACCGTTGCGTCGCAGCACCGACGGCGTCAATGGGATGACGGTGGGTTAGCCGGAACAACCGAGTAGCCGGAACAACAGATCAGGAGCGCGGAGATGAGCGAATCAACCACGTCGGCACAGATCCTGTACGGGGCCGAGACCACCAAGGCCGTGCACAACTTTGCGATCTCCGGGCAGCCCGTTCCGATGTCGGTCGTGCACTGGCTCGCCCGCATCAAGGGGGCCGCCGCCACGGTGAATGCCCGGCTCGGCAAGCTCGACGTCGGCGTCGCCGCCGCGATCACCGCCGCGGCCGATGAAGTCGTCGCCGGACGCTACGACGACCAGTTCCCCGTCGACGTGTTCCAGACCGGTTCGGGAACCTCCACCAACATGAACGTCAACGAGGTCATCTCGGCGCTCACCGGTGGCGTCGCTCACCCGAACGACCACGTGAACATGGGCCAATCCTCCAATGACACGTTCCCCTCGGCCGTTCACCTCGCCGCCCTCGATGCCGTGCAGCGACGCCTGTTGCCGGCGCTCGACCACCTCGCATCGGCGCTCGAGGCGAAGTCCGTCGAGTTCCACGACGTCGTCAAGGCCGGGCGGACCCACCTGATGGACGCGGTGCCGATCACCCTCGGGCAGGAGTTCGGCGGGTATGGCGCCCAGGTCCGCCTCGGCATCGAGCGAATCTCGGCAACACTCGATCGGGTCGGGCAGATCCCGCTCGGCGGAACGGCGGTCGGCAACGGGCTCAACACTCCGGCGGAGTTTGCCTCGATGGTGCGCGGCGTGCTGGTGGACCTCACCGGGTTGCGCCACGTCGGCGCGCCGCTCGATCACTTCGAGGCCCAGGCGAATCGCGATGCACTGGTCGAGCTGTCCGGTGCGCTTCGGGGCCTGGCGGTGTCGCTGACGAAGATCGCCCAGGACATCGCACTGATGGGTTCGGGGCCTCGAGCGGGCATCGGCGAACTGGTGCTGCCCTCGCTGCAGAAGGGTTCCTCGATCATGCCCGGCAAGGTCAACCCGGTGATGGCCGAGGTGGTGTTGCAGGTCGCGGCCCAGGTCATCGGCAACGACACCGCCATCACGATCGGGGGCATGCAAGGGCAGTTCGAACTCAACGTGCGGGTGCCGCTCATCGCCCGGAACCTGCTCGAGTCGATCGACCTGCTCACTAACTCGACGACGGCCTTCGCCGACAAGTGCATCGCTGGGCTGGCGGTCAATCCCGCCGGTACCGAACGCGGCGCCCACGGAACCCTGGCGGTGGCCACCGCGCTGAACGAACACATCGGCTATGACCTGGCGACGAAGATCGTCGCGGCTGCGGCCGACAGCGGGCGCCCGTTGCGCGAGGTGGCGATCGAGGCCGGGGTCGACGCCGACCTGTATGACTCGGTCATCGACCTGCGCCGCATCGCCGCGGGCAACGAACCGCTCGCCTGACCCACCCCAGCCTGTTCTCCGCTAACCAGTGGTCGTGATCACGACCACTGGTTAGCGGAGAACGAGCTCAGGCGGGTCATACTTTCCTGCATGACCACGCCGACCCCGGAACCGGCACCGACCTCGGATTACCTGCAGCGGATTCTCACGGCTCGGGTCTATGACCTCGCGGTCGAATCGCCGCTGGAGTTCGCTCCATCGCTGTCCGAGCGCATCGGTGCGGACGTGTGGCTCAAACGCGAGGACACCCAAAGCGTGCACAGCTTCAAGGTGCGCGGTGCTTACAACAAGATGGTCCGGCTCACCCCCGAACAGCTCGCCAGCGGCGTGATCTGCGCGTCGGCTGGCAACCACGCCCAGGGGGTGGCGTTGAGCGCCCGTCACCTCGGCTGCCGAGCGGTCGTGGTGATGCCACGCACGACCCCGCAGGTGAAACTCGACGCCGTCGCGGCGCTCGGTGCGGAGGTCGTGTTGCACGGCGACAACTATTCCGATGCCGCCGAACGCGCCGAGGAACTGCGCGTCGCCGAGGGCCTGACCTATGTGCATCCGTTCGACGATCCCGACGTCATCGCCGGCCAGGGAACGATCGGCATGGAGATTCTCCGCCAGGTTCACGGCGTTCCCGATGCGATCTTCGTTCCCGTCGGTGGAGGCGGACTCGTCGCCGGCATCGGGGCGTATGTGAAGGCGGTGTTGCCCGAGGTGCGCATCGTCGGCGTCCAATCCGAGGACTCCGATGCGATGGCCCGATCGGTCGATTCCGGCGAGCTGGTCGAACTCCCCGACGTCGGCCTCTTTAGCGACGGCACGGCGGTTCGAGCCGTCGGAACCGAGACCTATCGACTGGCCCGCGAGGTCGTCGACGAGTTCATCACCGTCGACACCGATGCGGTCTGTGCGGCCATCAAGGACATCTTCAACGACACCCGCAGCATCGTCGAACCGGCCGGAGCGTTGGCCGTTGCGGGGGTGAAGCGCTACGCCGCCGACCAGCCTGTCGCCGATCAGCACCTCGGCGACGCGCCCGTGAAGAAGTCGTTCGTCGCGGTCACCAGCGGCGCCAACATGAACTTCGATCGCCTGCGTTTCGTCGCCGAACGATCCGAGGAGCGGGAATCGCTGTTCGCCGTCACGATTCCCGAGCGTCGGGGGAGTTTTCGTCATCTGGCCGAACTGCTCGGCGACCGGGCGGTCACCGAGTTCAACTACCGCATCTCTGATCGCGACCGGGCGGTGGTCTTCGTGGGCATCGCCACGACGGGTTCGGCGGATTCGGCGGAGATGGCCGAGGAATTCGGTCGCAGCGGGTTTGACACGGTCGATCTCACCCATGACGAGCTCGCCACCGAACACCTTCGCCACATGGTGGGGGGTCCGAGCGCGCTTGCCGGCAACGAGCGCTTGTTTCGCATCCTGTTCCCCGAACGCCCTGGCGCGTTGGGACGCTTTCTGGATGCGATGAGCGCAGAGTGGAACATCAGCCTGTTCCACTACCGAAACCAGGGGGCCGACTACGGCCGGGTGCTCATCGGCATCCAGGTTCCCCCCGAGGACGACGAGGCGTTCGCCAAGTTCCTCTACGCGATGGCGTATCCGTGGGTGGAGGAGTCCGACCACCCCGCCTACCGGCTTTTCCTGCGGTAGCGCCACCCACCCCGCCTGTTCTCCGATAACCAGTGGTCGTGATCACGACCACTGGTTATCGGAGAACGAGCTGGCGTGGGAGAACGAGCTGGGCGCGGGTCAGTTGTCGATGACTCCGGTGAGCAGCAGCACCAAGCTGAGGGCGCCGATCGCGAGTCGGTACCACCCGAAGATCGTCAGCGGGTGCTTCTGCAGATAGCCGATCATCCAGCGCACCGACGCGAACGCGGCCACCCCCGCGGCCACGACTCCGACGAGTGGGCTCACTACTCCGAACTGGTCGAAAATCTCCGAGCCGTGTTTGGCGAGTTCGTACATGCTCGCACCCGTCAACGTCACAAATCCGAGGAGGAAGGCGAACTCCACCGCCACTCCGATGGAGCAGCCGAGCAGCATCGCCCCGAGCAGTGTCACGAACGAGCGGCTGGTGCCCGGCCACATGGCGATCGCCTGGGCGAAACCGATGATGAGCGCGCTCAGCGGCGGAATCGAAGCGACCGAGGTGATGTGTTCGTTGAGCCGGTCCTGGTAATGCACGAAGACGAGGATGACGACACCACCCACGAGCCAGGCGATCGTGACCGGCCACGCTCCGAGCAGTTTGGCCTTGATCCAGTCGTCGAAAATCAAGGCGATCACGACGGCCGGAACGGTGGCGATGATGAGCGACCGCACCAGCAACAGCCCCTCGCGGCTGCGACCCAACACCCCGGAGATCATGAGTGCGAACCGGTCCCGGTAGATGCCCAGAACCGCCAAAATGGCGCCGACCTGGATGACGATTGCATAGCTGTCCGCTGCGTCGCGCATCGCCTGGGTGTCGTTGAGGCCGAGGAGTTTGGTGGTGATCAGCAGGTGCCCGGTCGAACTCACGGGTAGGTATTCGGTGACGCCCTCGACGACGCCGAGGACGATGGCCTGCCACAGCTTCAGCTGTGCGGCCTCGGATCCGACCGCAACCGCCGATGAGGCGGCACCCGCCGCAGCGCCCGCCGGTCGAGTGAGCACGAAGGCGGCAAGGGCCGCGAGGGCTGCACCGAGCAGCCACCGTCGTCGGCTCGCAGGGGAAGCGATTCGTTGAGTGAGCACCCAGGCACCCTATCGAGTCACCTCGAAACTCCGGTTGCTTTGGCGTCCCAATCTCACCCGCAGTGGGCGTTCTGTAGGTAATTCCGGTGGTCATGGCAACCGCGATTACCTACAGAACGGCGTCGGGTGGGCCGGCGGGTCGGGGCAGCGCGGCGGGCCGGCGGGCCGGGCGTGGGGCGGGTCGGCTAGCGGGTGAGGGCGGCGTCGATGTCGGAACGGATCTGTTCGGGCTTAGTCGTCGGCGCATACCGCTTGATGACCTGTCCGTCTCGGCCGATGAGGAACTTCGTGAAGTTCCACTTGATGCGTCCGCCGAGCAATCCGGAACGTTGATCCTTGAGCCACTCGAACAACGGATGGGTGTCGGGGCCGTTCACGTCGATCTTCGAAAACATCGGAAAGGTCACGTCGTAGGTGAGCGAGCAGAAGTTCTTGATCTCCTCCTCGTCGCCTGGTTCCTGGTGGGCGAACTGATCGCACGGAAAGCCGAGCACCTCGAACCCGCGGTCGGCGAAGTCGCGGTGCAACGCCTCGAGTCCCTCGTACTGCGGTGTGAACCCGCATTTGGACGCGACGTTGGTGATCAGCAGCACGTCTCCGTTCCAGATCGACAGCGGTGTGGCGGCTCCGTCGATGTCGGTGGCGGTGAAATCAAAGACGTTGGCCATGATGGGGCTCCCCTCGGAAACATTGCGTTAACAAAACGCCCATAGGCTGTGGCCGTCCCTGACGACAGGAGTGTTCTATGGGTGGCAGTACGGACCGTCGGCGCGCGATCAACGCTATTGCGCATTGGACCCCTCCGGCGCCGTTCTTCAATGACAGCGACACCCCCGGTGAGCTGTTCGGTGCGAACGTGTTCTCCAAGGCGGTCATGCGTTCTCGCCTTCCGAAGAACATCTACCAGTCGGTCGTGGCGACGATCGAGGAGTCCAAGCCCCTCGACCACACCATCGCGGATGTGGTCGCCTCGGCGATGAAGGACTGGGCGATGGAAAAGGGTGCCACGCACTATGCGCACGTCTTTTACCCGCTCACGGGTCTGACCGCCGAGAAACACGACAGCTTCCTCGAGCCCGACGGCGACGGTGGCGTGATCTCCGAGTTCACCGGCAAGACCCTCGTGCAGGGCGAGCCCGATGCGTCGAGCTTTCCGAACGGCGGCCTGCGCGGCACCTTCGAGGCCCGGGGCTACACCGGCTGGGACGTGACCAGCCCCGCCTACATCCTCGAAAACCCGAACGGCAACACGCTGTGCATTCCCACGGTGTTCGTGTCGTGGACCGGTGAGGCACTCGACAAGAAGTTGCCGTTGCTGCGCTCCCGCCAGGCCCTCGACGGCGCGGCGCGGCGGGTACTCGAACTGTTCGGTCACACCGACATCGACCCGATCCAGAGCTATGCGGGTGCCGAACAGGAGTACTTCCTGATCGACCGCAACCTCTACCTGCAACGCCCCGACCTGATGTCGACCGGGCGCACGTTGCTGGGGTGCCCGCCGCCCAAGGGCCAGGAGTTCGACGACCACTACTTCGGATCGATCCCCGACCGCGTTTTGGCGTTCATGATGGATGTCGACCGCGAGCTGTTCAAGCTCGGCATTCCCGCAAAGACCCGCCACAACGAGGTCGCTCCCGGACAATTCGAGATCGCCCCGGTGTTCGAGATCGCCAACCTGGCCCACGACCATCAGCAGCTTCTGATGTCGACGCTGCGCCGGGTGGCCGAAAAGTACGACCTGGAATGTCTGTTGCACGAAAAGCCCTTCGCCGGGGTGAACGGGTCGGGCAAGCACGTGAACTTCAGCTTCGGGAACAAGGCCCAAGGCAACCTGTTGAACCCCGGCGACACGCCCCACGAGAACGCACAGTTCCTCGTGTTCTGCGCGGCGGTGATCCGCGGGGTGCACCGCCATGGGGGCGTGTTGCGCGCCGTGGTGGCCTCGGCCCGCAACGACCATCGCCTCGGCGCGAACGAGGCGCCGCCGGCGATCATTTCGATCTTCCTCGGCGACCAACTCGTCGACGTGTTCGAACAGATCAAGGGCGGGGGAGCGACCGAGTCGAAGGGCCGTCAGGCACTTGTGGTCGGCGTCGACACCCTGCCGCCGTTGCCCGCCGATCCGGGCGACCGGAACCGCACGAGCCCCTTCGCCTTCACCGGCAATCGCTTCGAGTTCCGTGCTCCGGGGTCCTCGCAGTCGATCTCGGGTCCGATGGTCGCCATCAACACGATCGTGGCCGAATCGCTCGACTACGTCGCGAACGAGTTGGAGTCGCGGCTGTCGAAAGGCGACGATCTCAACTCGGCGATTCAGTCGGTGTTGCAACAGATCATGGTCGACCACGACGCCGTGCTCTTCAACGGCGACGGCTATTCCGACGATTGGCAGGTCGAGGCCGAGCGGCGAGGCCTGTTGAACCTTCGCACCAGCGCCGATGCGCTCCCGCAGTTCGGCACCAGCGAGGCGATTGCGCTGTTCAGCGGCTACGAGGTGCTCAACGAGCGAGAGTTGGCCAGCCGCCAGGAGGTGTACCTCGAGCAGTACGTGCTGGGCGTCGAGGTGGAGGCGCGACAACTGCTCGAGATGTGCAACACGCTGATCTACCCTGCAGCGGCGCGTTACCAGGCCCAACTCGCCCGAGGCCTGGTCGACCTGGCGGCCTTGGGCCTCGACGGAGACCGCGAGGTGATCAACATCGTCGTGGCCGGCATTCATCAACTCCGCGCTGCGACGGCGGCCCTGGCGGCGTCGTTGGCCGAGGCCCCGCACGGAGACACCCAACAGGCAGCGGACCATTGCCGCGACCGGTTATTGCCGGCGATGGAGCGTCTGCGGGCGGTGGTCGATGGGATGGAAAACGAGGTTGCCGACGACCTGTGGCCGTTGCCGACCTACCAGGAGATGCTCTTCATCCTGTAGCCACCCGCCGGTATCCTGTAGCCACCCGCCGGCATCAGCGGAGCTACCGGCAGTGCGCGACGCGCCTCAGGAGATCGGGTTCGCGTCGCTGAGGCGTCGTCTCGTACGGACCCGATCGGCGATCGGCCTACCGAGGAAGGTGCCGAGGGAGGCCCCCGCCGCAATGCCGAGGGCGACCATGAGCGCGCTCAGCACCCCTTGGCTTCCTCCGGCCACATTCGCAGTGTCGGCCGTCGTTCCGACCGTCATCAGTAGGCCGCTGTACAGGGCCAGTCCGGGCACGAGCGGCAGCAACGCTGCGGTGATGAGCGCGAAACTCGGCACGGTGGTGTGGCGGACGATGAGCGTGGAGATGAAGGTCGCAGCCAACGCGCCGATTGCGTTCGAGACGGTCTCGCCGGCGCCGACGAACACGGCGAGCGAATAGGACAGCCACGCCGTTACCCCCATGGTCGCGGCCAGCAGGCGAGTGGTGCGGTCCGCATAGGCGAACAGGGCGAACCCGTAGGCGATCATGGCCGCCCCCAACACCTGGGCCGGAAATGGTCCGAGGAGGATGGCATCGGTGCGCACCGTCATCGCGAAGCCGGCCGCCTCTGCGATGCGCAGCCCCAGGAGCAGTCCGCCGACGATGCCGACGGTGCGCATGAGCGTTTCGAGCATCCGGGCCGAAGCGGTCACGTAGAACTCGTCGATCGCGTCGAGCACAGCACCGACGGCGGTGATTCCGGCGACGAGCACGACGACTCCGCCGACGACGAGCAGTGCAGGGGTCGAGCCGACGAATGGCCAGACGTCGCGCCGGCCAAGTTCCGCTGCGGTGGCGGCAAACAGCCCGGCGACAGCGGCTCCCGCGCCCTGTTGGAACAGCACCGGCACCTCATAGGCGTCGAGGAGGCGCACGAGCCGGCTGATGGCCAAACAGATGAGGAACGACAACAAGATGTCTCGCCAGTTGGTCGTGAAGAGCAACACGACGCCGGCGCCGAGGGTGGCGTCGCCGATGGTGGTCCATCCCGACGCGTACGGGGCGGGTGCGTCGCGCAGAGCCTCGAAGGTGGCGACGGCGTCGCCAAAGGGCATCCCCTGGCCGATGTCCTGAAGCAGCTGGTCGAGCGCCCGGACCCTCGTGAAATCGAGCGAGCGCTGGTGCACCATGCGAAACGCGGTGATCGGGGTCTCGCCGAGGTCTGGCACGCAGGTGGCCGACAGCTGGGTGTAGGTGACGTCGAAGAAGGCCCGCTCGATTCCGTAGGCCTTGGTCACGGTCGTGAGCGACGCCACGAGATCGCTGGCCGACATCCCCTCGGCCAGCAGAATCTCACCGATCGCCAAAGCCAGATCGAGCACCTGGCGGGGATGGGGAGTGTCCATCCACGCCAACGTAACGTGGTCGGCGCCTTCAGTCGGACAGCAGTGCCTCGCCGAGTGATTCCCCTTCGGACAGACCCGGCGGAACGGCATACAGCCCGGAGCCGGTGTGTTGGAGGTATTCGCTCAACAGGTCGTCGCGGGCCAGCGTCGTTTGCATCGGCACGTACTGCGTCACCGGATCCCGCATGAATGCGATGAAGAACAGCCCCGCATTCATGCGTCCGAGGTCGTTGGAGCCGTCGGTGAAGTTGTAGCCGCGACGCAACATCCGAACTCCGTCGTTGTTCTGCGGGTGAGCGAGCGCGACGTGCGAGGCCATGTCGATGAGCGGAGCGTCGTCGCGTCCGGTGATCGCGAAGTCGGGTTCGGTGAACTCCTCGCCGCCCGACAGCGGCGCACCGCTCAGTTTCGTGCGCCCGATGATGGTCTCCTGCTCGCGCAACGACGAACGATCCCAGGTCTCGATGTGCATGTTGATGCGCCGTGCCACCAGATAGGTGCCGCCCGCCATCCACGCCTGATCCGCTCCGACGTCGTCGGGTTGCACCCACAGGTGGCGGTCGAGTTCTGCGCTCTCCTCGGCTTTGAGGTTCGCCGTTCCGTCTTTGAATCCGAAGAGGTTGCGCGGGGTGTCCTGGGCGGTCGACGTGGACGAGGTCCGCCCGAAGCCGAGCTGTGACCAACGAAGCGAGACGGTTCCAAAGCCGATTCTGGCGAGGTTGCGAACCGCATGGAACGCGACCTGGGGGTCGTTCGAACAGGCCTGCACACACAGGTCGCCGTCGCTGATCGCCCGGTCGATCAGATCGGCGGGGAAGTTCGGCAACTCGATGAGTGCCTCGGGCAGGCGCGAGGCCAGTCCGAAACGGTCGGTGCCGTCGGGGGTGAGGAACAGCGAACGGCCGTACCCGAAGGTGAGGGTGAGGGCCGACGCCGGGAGGCCGAGCGCCTCACCGGTGTCCTCGGGGGGAGCGAGTTCCGGTCCGCCGGTCGCTCCGTAGCGCCCGTGTTCCTCCCCGCGGGTCAGACGCTCGGCGGCCTCGGTCCACTTCGCCAGCATCGCCCCCAGCTCGGCCCGGTCGTCGGTGATGACGTCGAAGGCCGCGAAGTACAGGCGGTCCTGGGCGGGGGTGATGATGCCGGCCTGGTGTGCGCCGCGAAACTCGACGATGTCGTGTGAAGCGCCGCCCTCGCCCGATCCGCCCTTGCCCGATCCACCCTCGTCGGAGGATCCCGACTTCGCGATCGCCACCCCGGCGCCCGCACCGACGCCGAGGCCAACGGCGGCCGCGGCGCCGCCGGTGAGCACCGAACGGCGCGAGACGCGCGGGGTGACGTCCTCGCTCACAGCACCACGGCGGCCGTCAGCTCGCTGAGGGGCTCGCTGAGCGCGTTGACCGCATCGCTCAACCCCTTGACCTCGGCTTCGGTCAACTCGTTGTAGTACTTCCAACCATCCGTGGTCTTGTACTGGTCGAGCAGGCTCTGGAGCTCGGTGAAACGCTTCTCGAGCGTGGTGCCGAGTTCGGCATCGGTGGTGTCGAGCGCCGGGCGCAGGTCCTCGAAGGCGATCCGGGCCCCGTCGACGTTCGCCTGGAAGTCCCACAGGTCGGTGTGCGACCAGGCCTCCTCCTCGCCCGTCACCTTGCCGGTTGCCACCTCGTCGAGCAGTTCCTTGGCCCCGTTTCCGAGTTGATCGGCGGTGAAGCTCAGGCCGCCGACCCGTTCGACGAGCTCCTCGGTGTCGGCCACGAGTTGATCAGCGAGTTCGTTGCGGCGTTGCGTGCTGAGGGCGGTGTAGGACCCGTCGGTCGGCGGCCAGAGGTCCTTTTCGATCGTGTGCCAGCCCGTCCATTCCTGGCCGTCCTCGAGGTCGGCCTCGCGAAGGTCGAGCCGAGGGTCGAGGTCGCCGAAGGACTCGGCGACGGGCTCGATGCGCTCCCAGTGCATACGTGCGTTGGCATACAGCGCTCGGGCGGCGTCGTCGTCACCGTTGCGGTACAGGTCGGCGAACTCTCGTGTCTTTACCAGCAACTGCTCGGCCTGGTCTTTGACGTACGCGGCGTATTGAGTGGTGGCCACCGACAGCAACTCGGCACGTTCGCCGGTGGGGCCGACCTCGTTGCCGGAGTCGGTGACCGTGAAGTCGGCGCGAATGCCCTCGCCCACCATGCCCGGTTTGCACGCGGTGATGTAGTCGCCGGGTTGGGCGAGCACGACGAGCTTGCGGGTGAGGCCGGGACCGATGTTTTCGACCTCGCCGACGATCCGCAGACCGTCGCTCGCGAGCAGGTAGAACTCGGTGACGTCGTCGCCGTCGTTGGTCACCTCGAACACGAGGTTGCCGCTGGGAGCCTCGGTGGCCGAAAGCGTGCACTCGGTCGCGGTGCTCGACACGGCGACCGGCGCACCGCCAGCGGTGCCATCGGTGCCCGACGCGGTGTCGGGGTTGTTGTCGGTGCAGGCGGTGACGCCCAACAGGGCGACGGCCGCGGCAAAGGCCCGGTATCGGTGGTTCATGTGGTCACCTCTGGTTGAAAGGATTGTGGTGAAGTCGGAGCCGAGGAGCCTGTCGTCGGTGTTGCGGGGTTGGTTCTGGTGGTCTGCGACGGACCGGTGCTCTGGCGGATCGTGCGCACGAACAGCGGAATCACGACCACGAGATAGACGCTCCACGCGATGGCCTCGAGCCAGGTGGTCGCCGGGGAGAAGTTGATGGTGCCCTTGAGGAGCGTGCCGTACCACGACGTCGGCGGGATCTGGTCGCTGACGTCGAACGCGAGGTTGTTGAGTCCGGGGAGAATCCCGGCCTCCTGCAGGTCGTGGATGCCGTAACTGAGGATCCCGGCGGCGACGATGATGAGGGCGAACGCCGTCCACGTGAAGAACTTCGACAGGTTGATGCGTACGGCGCCGCGGGTGATGAGGAAGCCGAGCACGATGGCCGTGGCGATGCCGATGAGGGCCCCCAACAGCGGTTCGGTGTTGTTGCCGCTCGCCTGGACGCCGGCCCAGACGAACAGCGCCGTTTCGAGGCCTTCGCGTCCGACCGCCAGCATCGCCATGATGGTGACGGCGGCGGGCCCGCCCTCTGCGGCGAGCGACAGGCGACCTTCGAGGTCGGTCTTCAGGGTTCGGGCGGTGCGCGCCATCCAGAAGATCATCCACGTGATGAAGCCGACGGCGACGAGCGACAGGAAGCCGCCGATCGCCTCCTGGGCCGTGAAGCTGAGCCCTTTCGGACCGAAGGTGAGGACGGCGCCGAATCCGAGCGACACGACGACGGCGATGGCGACCCCGGCCCACATCGGGCGGAGCAGATGACGGCGGTCGGTTCGGACGAGGTAGGCGTACAGGATTCCGATGACCAATGAGGCCTCGAGTCCTTCCCTCAGTCCGATGAGAAAATTCGACATCATGTCAAGATCACCTAACGATGAGTGCGGAGGCCACCTAACAGCCCTGCCGACGTTTTACACCCATCGCCGCGCGAGGTGAGAACTCTTGCCCGGTAAAAGGTCACGTCGATGGCCACGTCGATGTCGACCGAGCCGTGGAGCGGCGCAAGTTGCCGAGTGTTTGACGAGGCTCGACGTATCGGGACGGGAAACGACGATTCGGCGAGGCGCTAGCGTCGTCGCCATGGTCTCTGGAGCGCTTGACCCGAACGTTGCGAACCCACACGGCGTTTCGATGCTGCGCTTGGGAGACCTGACGGCCGGGCCGATCGCGACGGTGGCGCCGGGAGGAGTGGTGACGCTGCCTGGCGATTCGTCCACCCGTTGGAGCTGGTGGATCGGGGCCGAGGATGGTTGGCATCGTCCGGCCCATGAGCCGACGACCCAGGACGCGGCGCTCGACGGCGCTCCGGGCCTGCGCACGACGGCGCGTATTCCCGGCGGTGACTTCGTCGGCACGGCGACCGCCGTCAGATTCGACGCACTCGACGGCCCGACCCTGTTGTTCGAACTCGACAACGCCTCGGCGGTGCCGGTTGCGGTGGCGTTCGTCGTCGAGTCCGACCGCCCGATCACGGTGCGCGACGGCGGCATCGATGTCGACGGGGTCGGCGCGCTTCGCCTGACCCGGGTCGCGGCGGCCTCGCTCAGCGCATCGTCGCCCGATGCGCTGGTCACCGCACTGGTCGAGGCCGGCATCGCCGCGGCGACCACGGGTGCGAGCACACGGATTTCGGACGGCACGGTGGTGTCGGGCGCCGCGGCCGTCGTGATACCCCTGCCGCACGCCGCCCACGCACTCGCCGCGGTCGTGCAGCGGCCCGAAACCGGCACCGTGCCGACCACCCTCGATCGACCAAGCGTTCCCAGGGTGGAACAGGTGGTGCGCGGCTGGAGCGCTCACCTCGGCTCGAGTCCAGAACTGCACAGCGGGGTCGACCGGCGCGACGCGCTGGTGCGCAGTGCTGCGGCCGACGTGCTGCTCGGTCCGGACTGGGACAACACCGACGCCGTCGAGGTCGCCTTGGTGGCCGAGGCCCTCGGGCGCCTCGGCCGCGTCGACCTGTTCGACGCGATGACCGCGCTGCTCAACGACCTGCGCCCGAACGGCAGTTTCGACGCACCCGATCCGTTCTCGGCGTCGTTGCAGTTCATCCGTGCCGTGTCGGCCACCTGGAGCGGAGGTTGCGCCCCGGACGCGGGGGAGCGGTTGCTCGAGGCCGCGGCGCTGGCCGTGCACTATCTGTCCAAGCGCCGCAACCGCGCCGCCGTCGCCGCCCGACGCAGCGAGGTGTCGTTCGCCCTCGAGTCGCTCATCGGTCTGGCCGACGATATCGGCGAGGGCGAATTGGCGGAGCGGTTGCGCGGCCGGGTCGGCGAACTCGGCGTGGGTTCGCCCCTGGTCGGTCAGCGGGCCGACGAGTGGGTGCATGCGTTGGGGGCCGGGTTCTCCTTCGGGTTCGACGCTGCGTCGCAACCGCCGAGCGTGGCCGCGTCGGCGGCGTTCGTCATCCGCGCCACGTGCGAGTTGGCGGTCGAACGAGCGGACGGGCTCGATGTGTTCAGCGGCTACGTACCGAGCCTCGCCGGCCGCGAGATCGATGTGCGCCAACTACCGACCCGTTGGGGGATCGTGTCGTACTCGCTGCGCTGGCATGGGCGACGGCCCGCCGTGTTGTGGGAGATGACGCCGTGGCGCGGTCGCAGCGCGGCGCACGAGTTCGCGCTCACCGCCTCGACATTGGATCCGAGGTGGCAACACCGTGGCAGCGAAGGTGAAGCGCTGCTGGCCGAACCGGCGGAGGCCGAATTCGAGACGCCGCCGCAGTTCGTGCACGACCATCTGCTGAGCGAGTCCTCCGACGGGCACCTGCACGGAGATTGGGACGCCGTGCCCGACTTCGGCGATACCTCCGACCTGCCCGACGCAGGCACCTTCACCTGACGCCGGTCGCTTCGAACCCTCTCGATGCGGTAGACGCTCGACTTCAGCCGAGATCGATGGAACGGATCGGGCGGGCCGGAACACCGGCCACGATGGTTCCCGGTTCGACATCGGAGGTGACCACGGCGTTCGCCCCGACGATGACGTTGTCTCCGATCGTGACCCCTTTGAGCACGGTCACCTTGTCGCCGAGCCACACGTTGGACCCGATGCGAATGGGTTTCGACACGAACTTGGCGTTCTCGACCACCAGGTGACCGTCGAGTGTGTGCGTGAGGTGATCGTGATCGAGCACCGACACGTCGGAGGCGATCACCACGTTGTCGCCGATCACGATCGAATCGTGCGCGACGATGCGGCTGAAGCTGTTGATGAACACGTTGGTTCCGAGCTGGATACGACCCGTCGCCCCGATGAGGACGTCGTCGCCCGTGACGAAGCGGTCGCCGATCCGCAGCGAACCGCCGGGTCTGACCTGCAGCCGCGACCGTCGCCCGAGCAGGCCGCGCCCGGAGTGTTCGAAGCGACGGCCCAATAACGTTCGGTAGGCGCGAAACCGTGACCATCGCCAGAGGTTGTACAGCAACGTCGCGTCGACACGAGGAAGCTCGCGATGCGCTGTTTGGCCTGCGTGCAGCGCGGCGGTGGTGGAATCAGCGGAGGTCACCCCTGCACGGTAACGCGATCACGCCCAGATCACGCTCAGATCACGCTCAGATCACGCTCAGATCCCCTTCCGGATTACGCCACGGCCCAGGCCCGAAACGAGCGGACCATGTGGTCGACGTCGTCCACCGCCATGAGTTCACGGCTCGAATGCATGGACAGCTGAGCCATGCCGACATCGACGGTCGCAAAGCCGAGTCGCGACGCCGAAATCGGCCCGATGGTCGACCCACACGCGAGATCCGCCCGGTGGGCATAGGTCTGGCAGGGAACCCCGGCCGACTCACAGACGGCACGGAACTCACCGCCGCTGAGGGCGTCGGTGGCGTAGCGCTGGTTGACGTTCACCTTCACTACCGGACCACCCCCGAGAGCAATCGGATGGTTCGGTTCGTGCCGTTCGGGATAGTTCGGATGGGTGCCATGGGCCATGTCGGCGGACAGGATGCGCGAATCCGAACGCGCCCGCATCCGCTCCGCGGCGTTCAGCCCGGATTCTTCCCACAGCCGTTCCACGAGCGCACCCAACAAGGGCCCGCCCGCTCCTGTGGCGGATTCTGAACCGATTTCCTCGTGGTCGAACAGGGCCGCCACAACGATCGACGAGGCGCCGAACTGCGCGGCGTGCATCACCGCGTCGAGGGCCCCGAAGGAGGAACACAGATTGTCGAGTCGGGCAGCGGCGAGAAGTTCCCGATCGACCCCGAGGCGCCGCGACGGAGTCAGGTCGTGACACATGAGGTCCCAGCCCACGATGTCGTCGGGAACCGCGTCGACCTGCTCGGAGAGCCAGCCGACGAACTCGCCGGGTTCGGGGTCGCCGAGGCCCCACACCGGGTTGAGGTGCTGTTGTTTGTTGAGTACGAGTCCCGCGGTCGTGACGTCGCGGTCGAGGTGGATCGCAAGCTGCGGGACCCGCAATACGGGGTCATCGACACGCACGAGCACCTCGACCACCTGCTCGTCGACACCGGAGTCGGTACTGCTGCGCAGCGCCACGCGACCGGACACTCCGAGATCCCGATCGAGCCAGGAATTCAGCAGCGCTCCGCCGTAGGGTTCGGCGGCGAGGCGACGCATCCCGAATCCACCGAGTTCGGCGACGGGTTTGATGCGCAGGTTCGGCGAGTCGGTGTGGGCTCCGATCACCCGCACCGAACCCGGCGAAGCCGTATTGGAGACCGCCGGACGCGCCCATGCGAGCAACAGGCCGCCGCGGCGGAGGTGACCACGCTCAGCGAGCGGCGCGGAGTCGCTCGCAGGCTCCAAGCCCGCTGCGGTCAACATCTCCGCGCCGAGCGAGGCCGCGTGGTAGGGCGACGGGCTGGCGTCGATGAAGCTCATGAGGCGGTCGGCGGCATCCATGTGATTCCCCGGGCTTTCGATCGGTCTGGTGTGAAGGGGTGCGGCGCTGCGGCCGTTCAGGACCCAGGCAGGGCGGTGAGGTTGGTGCAGGTGCGCTTGGCGTTCCAGGATTCCATCGCGGCGTCGGCCTCGGCGCCGAACAACAGATCCGGGGTGAAGTCGGGGCCGATGCGCCCAGGCAACCACTCGGCGCCGTCGACGCGTCGACCGGTGATCGTCACCCGCAGGAGCCCGGTCTCGCGGCCCGCGGCGCTCGAGGTCTTGAACACCAGGTTTCCCAGTCCGTATCCGACGTACGCGTCGCCGCGGAAACCTCCGGAAAGCACCCGATGCTGGTGCCCGCCCACGATGATGTCGGCACCCGCCTCGATCAACTGATCGGCGAGGCTCACCTGACGTCCGGTCGGGCACGTCGTCGCCTCGGCGCCCCAGTGCAGGTACACCACGAGGGTGTCGACTTCGGCCCGGGCATTGCGCACCGCCCCGAGCAGACGCTCGGTGTCCTTGGCTGAGGCGACCCCGCCCTGGGTCGGCGATGCGGCCCAGGTCGAGGTGAATGCCGCGTCGAGGACGTCGGTGGCGTTGATCACCGCAATCCGTTGCCCGTTGATGGTGCGCGTCCACGGGGCGAACGCAGCGGTGTCGTCGGCGCCGATGCCGATGACCGGTGCGGCCGCCTGCGCGGCTGCGGCGAGGGTGTCGTCGAAGCCGACGCGTCCGTAATCGAGGGTGTGGTTATTCGCCGACGCGATGACGTCGACGCCACCATCGCTGAGCACCGAATAGATCGACGCCGGTGCGCGGAAATTGAAGGCCTTCGGCGCCGCAGTCCCGCGTTCGGTGACCGCTGTTTCGAGGTTTACGATCGAGACATCAGCGACCGACAGCGCCGGCTGCAACCCATCGAGGATGCGCTCGGGGTGATCGCGCAGGGTCGTCGCCAAGGGCCCGTCGAGGTGAACGTCGCCGCCGAACAGAAAGGTGACGGCTTCGCCTGAACCGGTCTGGGCGCGGGGCGAGGACGGATCCGGCGGCAGCGTGGTCGCCCCGAGGACCGATGCGCCGGGACCGTCGGCCGACGGGTCGTCGTCGGTCGCGACCGCCGACTCCTCCGGCGTTGGTGAGAACTCCTCGCGATCCGCGGAGGCGTCGACGCGGGCAGCGAGTTCGTCCATGGCGGCCTCATCCGCGCGCACGCCGGCCGCACGTCCGACGAGTGCCGCAGCGATGAGCAACACCCCGGCGGTGCCGAGCGCGGCCACGGCGATGCGGCGCCGCTTCGACGGCGGTTCCGCGTCGAGTTTCGGAGGCACGGCCGGCGGAAGTGGTGGTAGGTCGTCGGCGGGTGATTCGTGCGGAGGCGCGGCCGAAGGCGCGGGCGCAGGTGCCGGTTGCAACGGGGGAGGTCCGGGCGGGGGAGGCGGCGACCACTGCGGCGGCGGTGGCGCAACGGGTACAGGATCGGACGAGTGCGGGGAAGCGGGAGTGTCGGAGGTCACGTGTTCATTTCCGAAATGTGTCGCAAATGTTTGTCGGGCGAGATGCCGTCATGAGTAAGGTACTCCCATCTCGCAGGGCCAACGGTGTCCCTGGCGCGACGTGTATTCACCCGTCCACCAGTGGAGCAGTTGTATGTCCGCAGTTTCCTTTCCATCCGGCCAACCCGTGACGATCGGCCGTTCGGCCGAGCACCGTGCCGACGTCGCCGCGACGGGACTGCCCGCAGCGACAGGACTCCCCGCGGCCACCGGACTGTACGACCCGCGTTTCGAACACGACGCCTGCGGCGTGAGCTTTGTGGCCCAACTCGACGGCACACGCTCCCATCGACTCGTCGAACAGGCCATCGCCTCGCTGTGCAACCTCGAACACCGCGGCGCCACCGGGGCCGAGGCCAACACCGGCGACGGCGCCGGCATCTTGTTGCAGGTGCCCGACGAGTTTCTCCGCGAGGTCGTCGAGTTCGAGCTTCCGCCTGCCGGAGCCTATGCCGTGGGCAACCTGTTTCTACCCGGCAACGCTGCCGCCGCGGACAAGGCCGCGGCCGAGGCCGATGCCATCTTCGCCGCCGAAGGTCTGACGGTGCTCGGATGGCGAGAGCTGCCCACCGACGCCGATCGCGCCGACCTCGGCGACGCCGCCCGTTCGGCGATGCCGACCTTTCGGCAGATCTTCGTGTCCGGCCCCAACGGCGAGTCCGGCATCGACCTCGACCGCCTGGTGTACGTCGCGCGCAAGCAGGTGGAACATCAGGTTCTCAACGATGACGGCACCGCGGCGATCTCGGTTCCGTCGCTGTCGAGTCGAACCCTCGTCTACAAGGGGATGTTGACCACCCCGCAGCTCGGATTGTTCTTCGACGATCTCCACGACGAGCGGGTGTTGTCGGCCATCGCCCTGGTCCACTCGAGGTTCTCCACCAACACCTTCCCTTCGTGGCCCCTGGCCCACCCCTACCGGTTCGTGGCCCACAACGGCGAGATCAACACGGTGCAGGGCAACCAGAACTGGATGCGCGCCCGCGAGGCGATGCTGGCCAGCGAACTGCTCGACATCGGTCCGAGCAACATCGACAAGATCTCGCCCGTGTGCACCCCCGGTGCGTCCGACACCGCACGCTTCGACGAGGCCCTCGAACTGCTGCACCTCGGCGGCTACGAGTTGCCCCACGCCGTGTTGATGATGATCCCCGAGGCGTGGGAGAACCACGAGTCGATGGACCCGGCCCGCCGCGCCTTTTATCAGTTCCATTCCTGTCTGATGGAGCCGTGGGACGGCCCGGCCTCGGTGGTGTTCACCGACGGCACCGTCGTGGGCGCCGTGCTCGACCGCAACGGCCTACGCCCAAGCCGCTACTGGGTGACCGAAGACGGACTCGTCGTGATGGCCTCCGAGGTCGGCACCCTCGACATCGACCCGGCGTCGGTGGTCGAAAAGGGGCGCCTCCAGCCCGGAAAGATGTTCCTGATCGACACCGACGAAGGGCGCATCATCGGAGACGACGAGATCAAGTCACGCCTTGCTGCCGCCAAGCCCTACCAGCAGTGGCTCGACGACAACCTCGTCCACCTCGCCGATCTGCCCGAGGTCGCGCACGTGACCGAACTCGAGTCCGACACCCGTCGCGACCAGCGCAAGTTCGGCTACACCCATGAGGAGCTCAAGATCATCCTCGACCCGATGGCACGAACCGGCGTCGAACCGCTCGGCTCGATGGGGACCGACACGCCCCTCGCGGTGTTGTCGAATCGCAGCCGTTCGCTGTTCGACTACTTCGCTCAGCTCTTCGCCCAGGTCACCAACCCGCCCCTCGACGCGATCCGTGAGGAACTCGTCACCAGCGTCGGGCGCGTCGTGGGTCCGGAACGCAACCTGCTCGATCCCCAGCCCGAGTCGGCGCGTCTGATCACGTTGCCCCGGCCGATCATCGACAACGACGAGCTGTTGAAGATCGAACACATCGCGGAGCTGCACATCGGTCAGCGAACCAAGCGGTTGAGCTGCCTGTATCCGGTCGCCGAAGGTGGCGAAGGGCTGCGTCGGGCGCTCGATCAGCTCTGCACCGAGGCCTCCAAGGCGATCGAACAGGGCTACACGATCCTGTTGCTGTCCGACTGGCGCTCCAACGACGAACTGGCCCCGATCCCCGCACTGTTGTTCACCTCGGCCGTGCACCACCACCTGATCCGCGATCGCACCCGAACCAAGGTCGGCATCGTGGTCGAGACCGGCGAGGCCCGCGAGGTTCACCACTTCGCCCTGTTGCTGGGCTACGGCGCCGCGGCCGTCAACCCGTACCTCGCCTTCGACTCCATCGAACACCGCATCGCGAACGGTCTGATGGAGGGGATCACCTACGAAAAGGCCGTCGCCAACTACATCAAAGCGGTGTCCAAGGGGGTGCTGAAGGTCATGTCCAAGATGGGCATCTCGACCGTCGCGTCCTACACCGGGGCCCAGATCTTCGAAGCCATCGGTCTCGGCCAGGAACTCGTCGACACGTACTTCACGGGCACGGTGAGTCGCCTCGGCGGTATCGACCTCGACGTCATCGCCGCGGAGGTCGCCGCCCGCCACGCCTCGGCCTACCCGAAGGTGCCCGAGGAACGCAGCCACCGCGACCTCGACTACGGCGGCGAATATCAGTGGCGTCGTGAGGGTGAATATCACCTGTTCAACCCCAAGACGGTCTACAAGCTGCAGCACTCGACCCGGACGGGCCAATACAAGGTGTTCAAGGAATACACCGGCATGGTCAACGACCAGTCGCGGAACCTCGCCACCCTCCGCGGCCTGTTCGAACTCGATGTCGACGAGTCCCGTTCCATTCCCATCGGCGAGGTCGAATCGGTCGACGAGATCGTCAAACGCTTTTCGACCGGTGCCATGTCGTACGGGTCGATCAGCCAGGAAGCGCACGAGACCCTGGCGGTCGCCATGAACCGGCTCGGCGCGAAGTCGAACACCGGCGAAGGCGGCGAGGACCCCGAACGATTGCACGATCCGGTGCGGCGCTCCGCCATCAAGCAGGTGGCGTCCGGGCGCTTCGGGGTGACCTCGGAGTATCTGACCAACGCCGATGACATCCAGATCAAGATGGCTCAGGGGGCCAAGCCCGGTGAAGGCGGTCAGCTTCCGGCCCACAAGGTGTATCCGTGGGTCGCCAAGACCCGTCACTCGACCCCGGGTGTCGGACTCATCAGCCCGCCGCCTCACCACGACATCTACTCGATCGAAGACCTCGCGCAGCTCATCCACGACCTCAAGAATTCGAATCCGGCCGCACGTATCCACGTAAAGCTGGTCGCCGAGGTGGGGGTCGGCACCGTCGCCGCAGGTGTGGCGAAGGCCAAGTCCGACGTCGTGCTCATCAGTGGTCACGACGGCGGCACGGGCGCCTCACCGCTCACCTCGCTCAAGCATGCCGGCGGGCCGTGGGAACTCGGATTGGCCGAAACGCAGCAGACCCTGCTGTTGAACGGGCTGCGCGACCGGATCGTGGTGCAGACCGACGGGCAACTCAAGACGGGCCGTGACGTCATCGTCGCCGCGTTGCTCGGCGCCGAGGAGTTCGGCTTCGCCACCGCCCCGCTCGTGGTCAGCGGTTGCATCATGATGCGCGTCTGTCACCTCGACACCTGCCCGGTCGGGGTCGCGACACAGAACCCGGTGCTTCGTGAGCGCTTCAGTGGCCAACCGGAGTTCGTCGAGAACTTCATGCGCTATATCGCCGAGGAGGTGCGCGAATATCTCGCAGCGCTCGGCTACCGCACGCTCGAAGAGGCCATCGGCAGGGTCGAACGTCTCGACACCTCCGCAGCGATCGACCACTGGAAGGCCTCCGGGCTCGATCTGACGCCGATTCTCACGCCGGTGGTGGTTCGTGCCGACGCTGCGCTTCACAACACCACCACCCAGGACCACGGCCTCGACCGTGCCCTCGATCAATGGCTGATCGAAGGGGCCGCGCCGGCGCTCGACGATGCTGAACCCGTTCGGCTTCGCCACCTGATCCGCAACGTGAACCGAACCGTCGGCACGCTGCTCGGCCACGAGGTGACCAAGCGCTACGGGGGCGAGGGGCTGCCCGAGGACACCATCGAGGTCGACCTCGTCGGCTCGGCCGGCAACAGCTTCGGCGCCTTCATTCCTCGAGGGGTCACCCTTCGCCTCGAGGGCGATGCCAACGACTACGTCGGAAAGGGCCTGTCCGGCGGGCGGATCGTGGTTCGGCCGCCGGCGTCGAGCACCTTTGTCGCCACCGACAACGTGATCGCCGGAAACGTGATCGGTTACGGCGCCACCGGTGGTGAAGTGTTTCTCCGCGGCAGGGTCGGCGAGCGTTTCGCGGTGCGGAACTCGGGCGCAACCCTGGTCGTCGAAGGCGTCGGCGACCACGGATGTGAGTACATGACCGGCGGTCGGGTGATCGTGCTGGGCGAGACCGGCCGCAACTTCGGCGCCGGCATGTCCGGCGGAATTGCGTTCGTGTATGACCCCGACACGACCTTCGGGTCGCGCCTCAACACCGAGATGGTCGCCATCGAAGACCTCACGGCCGACGACGAGGCCTTCCTCACCGCCACGATCGGCCGTCATCTTGCCGAGACCGGCTCGGATGTCGCTCAGCTCGTGCTCAACGATCCTGCGGCGCTGGGCAGCTTCCGCAAGGTCATGCCCACCGACTATCGCCGGGTGCTCGACGCGATCGCCGTCGCCGAACAGACCGGGGCCGACGTCGACGACGCCGTCATGGCCGCCGCCCGGGCGTAGCGACCGTCGCCCTTCACCGTTTGCCAGCCACCGCTTGCCGCGCCGCCGTCGGCGCTGCGCCACCCACACCGATCGATCGAGGAGAAACATCATGGGAAACCCGTCCGGATTCCTCCAGCACCCACGCACCCTGCCCCAGCGCCGTCCCGTTCCCGTGCGCCTTCGCGACTGGAAGGAGGTGTATGAGGACTTCGACGAGGACGTGCTGCGCGAGCAGGCGAGCCGTTGCATGGACTGCGGCATCCCGTTCTGCAACAACGGTTGTCCGCTCGGCAACATCATTCCCGACTGGAACGACCTGGTGTACCGGGGTCATTGGCGCGATGCCATCGAACGGTTGCATGCCACCAACAACTTTCCCGAGTTCACCGGGCGGTTGTGCCCGGCGCCGTGCGAGGGTGCCTGCGTGCTGGGCATCAACCAGGACCCGGTGACGATCAAGCAGGTCGAGGTGACCATCATCGACCACGCGTGGGAACAGGGCTGGGTCAAGCCGATCCGTCCCCAGAAGATCTCCGGCAAGTCGGTCGCCGTCATCGGTTCGGGCCCCGCCGGCCTTGCCGCGGCTCAACAATTGACCCGTGCCGGACATCAGGTCGTCGTGTATGAACGGGCCGATCGCGTGGGTGGTCTGCTGCGCTACGGCATCCCCGAATTCAAGATGGAAAAGCGTCACCTCGATCGTCGTATCGCCCAGATGCGTGCCGAGGGCACCGTGTTTCTCACGAATCACACCGTCGGCATCGACGTGACCGCCGAGCACCTTCGCAGCAACTACGACGCGGTCGTGTTGGCGGTGGGCGCCACCCAGGCACGCGACCTCCCGATCCCCGGTCGGGACGCGCTCGGCGTCTATCAGGCCATGGAGTATCTCCCTCCGGCGAACCGTGGCGCGTATGGCGACTACGAGCCATCGGAGTCACCCATCCACGCCGAGGGCAAGCACGTCATCATCATCGGTGGTGGCGACACGGGTGCGGATTGCCTCGGCACGGCACATCGACAGGGCGCCGCATCGGTGCACCAGTTCGAGATCATGCCGCGACCCAGCGACACCCGTCCCGATGCCAACCCGTGGCCGACGTTTCCGATGGTCTACAAGGTCACCTCTGCCCACGAGGAGGGCGGCGAGCGAGTCTATTCGGTCAACACCGAGGAGTTCCTGAAGGACGAGGAGGGGAACCTGGTCGGCCTGCGGTTCGTCGAGGTCGAACAGCGCTTCGTCGATGGTCGCATGACCTTCGAGAAAGTCGAGGGGTCCGAGACGGTTCTGGAGGCCGACCTGGTGTTCCTGGCCATGGGATTCACCGGTCCGGAAAACGGGCCGCTGTTGAGCCAACTCGGTGTCGAACTCGACGAGCGCACCAACATCGCACGCGACGATCAGTTCGCCACCAATGTCGACGGCGTATTCGTCGCCGGCGATGCCGGTCGTGGGCAGAGCCTGATCGTGTGGGCGATCGCCGAGGGGCGCGCTGCGGCAGCCGCGGTCGACGCTCATCTCATGGGTAGCACCGACCTTCCCGCTCCGATCGTGCCGACCGATCGGCCGCTGGTGTAGCGAGGGGGTCGATCGGGCCGGGCCCGTTCAGGCGGGCTCGTTCAGGCGGGCTCGGTCAGGCGGGCTCGACGAGTCCGCGTTCGAGCAACGACTCGACAAGCCGGTAGAGCCGACCGCGGCCGAGGCCGAGGCGGTGCCCGAGCTGGGCGAGTGTGGCGCGCCCGTCGATCTCGGCCAGCGCGGCCCAATCGAGCGCATCGAGGGTGACCGAGCCGGTGCCGCGATGCAGGCGCTGCACCCTTCGCACCCGGGATTCGAGGTCGCCGATTCGGCTCTCGACCTCAGCGAGCGATGCCAGGTCGCTGTCCGCAGCCTTGACCACGTCGTCGAGGTCGACGGTCCGGTCCGGGGCAAAGGCCACTCCGTCGTTTTCGGTGAACACGAGCGTGTTGAGTTCGCCGCGGTGGTCGCGTTCGGGAACCGAGAGCAGATCGGTCACCGTCGAGACGCTCAATTCGAAGATCGCGGTGCTGAGCGCCTCGGGATCGAGGGTGCCGTCCTCGGCGGCCCGCTGCAACATGGCGAGTACCTCGGCAGGGGACAGCGACGCGCTCACCGAGGCGTTGCTGAGCGAAAACATCTGTTCAAGGTCGCCCGCGGTCAGCGCCCCGATCGAGAGCAGGTGCCGGGGAAGCACCATCGTCGAGGAGGCCCCCGCGTGAACGATGCGCCCGTCGTGCAGCACGAGCCACAGCGGTTGAGCGGGGCGTACGACGAGACGGCCGGTACGCCGTGAGCCGGCCAACAGGGCGAGCACGTCTCGAACCGACAGGGTGTCGAGCGACCCCTGCAACGTTGCGGCGACCCGCGCCGCGGGCGCCGCGGCGATGGGGTGCGTCTCGGTCTGCGGGTCGGCGCTCACGAGGTCAATGTATCGACCACACGGCCCACTTCCTCCCGCCCTTGCCGGGTCGGCCCGGGAGAGGACTTGAGACGGGATCCTCAAGCCGGTGCGGTGCCGCGTCGATACGACTCGTGCCCCGCCTGCCATCCCTCGGCTTGTTCCACGTCAGAGAGGCCCCATGTTCTCCCGTCTCAATGTCCGCACGAAACTGCTCGTCATGGTGCTCCCCGTGACCATGGTGCTCATCGTGGTCGCCGGGTTCGGCATTCAGGCCCGACTCGTCGACCGGGCCGAGGCCAAACAGCAGCGTGAAGCGCTCGTAGTGTCTGCCCAGACGGCCGATCTCGTGCATGAGCTGCAACGTGAACGACTTCTCGCCGCCAGTGCCGGCCTGGGCGACGAAACGACGGTGACCGCAACGGCGGCCGCGTTGACCGAGCAGCGCGAGGCCACCGATCGCACGGCGAAGCAACTCGTGGACACTTTGGAGTCGGGTGCGTCTGCGGGTCTTTCAGGCGAGGATCTCCAGCGGTCGATCGATGTGCTGCGGTCCGTTCCGACCGCCACCGCCGAGGTGCGATCGGCGACCGAACGCCAGACGCCGGTCGCGGTGGCCGACCAATACGGGCGTCTCATCGACCGTGCCCAGCGTGCGGTCGGCACGATCGAGGTGTCGAACAGTGCCGGATCGACCTCGTCGGCCGCGTTGAGCCGGCGTTGGTTGGCACAGGGAATCGAGGCCGAGTCGAAGCTGTCCGCGGTGGCCATGTCGTGGTACGCCGACCCCTCGGAGGAGGGATATCAGGCGATGGCGGCGCTGACCCAGGACCTCGGCGGCGAGGCGACGCTGTTGTTCGACACCTTCACCCAATATGCCGACCCAGCGACCGCCGACATGTTGAGCGCCGTTCGCGCCAGCGACGCCTCGCGCGCCTCCGACCCGGGAATCGCCATGTTGAGCGCGCCGCCCGCAACCCGCGCCGAGGCAGTGGCCATGCCGGCGACGGCGGCGGAATGGGCGACGCTGGCCGCCGCACGTACCGACGAGTTGCTCACGATCGAGTCGCACCTCCTCGATCTCGACTATGCGCGAACGGCCCAACACGTCGATTCGGCCGATTTCGCCGTCACGTGGTTCGCCGCGGCAGCCACCGCGGCGACCCTCGGCGTCGCCCTGTTGGCGTTCGCCATCTCCCGCGGAATCAACCAGTCGCTCACCCGCCTGACCGATGCCGCTCACACGCTGTCCAGCGACCAGGTGCCGACGCTGCTCGAAAGCCTCAAGACCCCCAACTTCGACGGCACCTCGGTGGCCATGCTCGAGGTCGACACCGGTTCGAACGACGAGTTCGCGGAGGTCGGAAGGTCCCTCGCGGAACTGAGCAACGCCATCGTTCACGTCGCAAGTGAACAGAACCAGCAGCTGCGGCGTGGTATTAGCGAGATCTTCGTCAACCTCGCCCGCCGCAACCAGTCCCTGCTCGATCGCCAGATCCAGTTCATCGATCGCCTCGAAACCAACGAGGAGGACCCGGATCAGCTCGAGAACCTGTTCCGACTCGATCACCTCGCCACCCGCATGCGGCGAAACGCCGAATCCCTGCTCGTGCTCGCCGGGGCGGAGGCCCCGCGCCGACGTGCCCGCAACGTCGAGATCGGCGACGTCGTGCGAGTCGCCATCGGCGAGGTGGAAGACTTCGCTCGCGTCGAGCTCGTGGCCGTCGAACCCTCCATCGCGCTCGGGTCGGTCGCGGTCGACATCGCCCACCTGCTCGCCGAACTCATGGAGAACGGTGCGCAGTACTCCCCGCCGAACACCACCGTGGACGTGGTGGGTCGACGCGAACGCAACGGCGGCTATTCGATCGTGATCACCGACCACGGGGTCGGCATGAACGAAAGCCAGCTGGCGTCCGCCAACAGCGTGCTGAAGCAACCGCCTCCGGTCGGCCTGGCGCTGTCGCGGTCGCTCGGATTCGTCGTCGCTGGCACGTTGGCCCAGCGTCACTGCATCGGGGTGGAACTCGCCGTCGGCCTCGACGGGGGAGTGGTCGCGTCGGTGTCGATCCCCGCCGCACTGTTGGCGGACCAGCCGACCGCGGTGGATGGACCACGTGAAGCAACGAACGCGCCGGCTTTGGGAAACGTGGTGCCGATCCGTCCGGGATCGCTCAACACCGGCGCCGCACCCATCCCTCCGGGAAAGGGCGTGCCCGGGCCATTGGCAACCCCGCCTGCCTTCACCGGGGCGGACGCGTTCGATGCGTTCATCGCTCCTGCCGAGGCCGAGGCTTCGCGGGTCGAGTTGTTCGATCGCGATGCGTTGTTCAACCGTGCCGACACCTTCGAGGAGGAGGCCTTCGAGGATGTCGACGTCCTCGAAGAAGCACGGTCGTTTGAAGATGCACGGTCGTCGGAAGCGGCCGGCTCGCTCGAGAGCGCCGAACCCCGCGAACCGGAACGGCTGCTGTCCGATGCCCCAGCTCCGCATCGCCTCGTCGACATTCTGCCGAGCGGCGATCGATTCGACGAAGGCGTTTATGGGCTGCTCGGTTCTCCGGTGCTTCCGTCGATCCCCGCGCCGATCGCCCATCCGGGCAGGACGCTGGCCGAAGGTGCCGGCACGAAGGCTGACCACGTCGACCCGACGGCCTCCCGGCCAGGACCGCCCTCGAGCGGGCCAGCCGCACCGACACCACCGGTGTGGCCCGCAGGTGGGGGACCCGCGTGGGTTCCTCCTGCTTACGATCCCGCGGGAACCCCGCCTGGCGCGGCGTTTCTTCCGCCGTCGGTGCCGGGAGCCGTCAGCGGCGTCGGTGCGCAGGCGCCGATCGCCTCCGCCCCGCCGCTGCCGCAACGTCGCCCCGGCGCATCGACCCCGACGTCCAGCATCGGCGGCGACAACAACATCGCAGCGCCGACTCGACCGGCGAGCGAGGGAGGCTCAGCGCTCTCCCGGTACCGCAATGGCCTGGTGACGGGCCGTTCCAACCCGCATGACGGCGCCGCGCCGCAGCATCAAGGAGATCATCAATGACGATCATCAGCGAACAAGCCGGCAATGTGAGCTTTCTCGTGTCGAATTTCGCCGACCGGGTGCCGGGCGTGCGCGACGCGATCGTGCTGTCCGCCGACGGGTTGCTCATGGCGATGAGTTCGGGGATGACACGCGAGTCCGCCGACCGTTTCGCCGCGGCAGCCTCGGGACTCATCGGGCTCGCCCATGGTGCGTCGGCGCCGTTTGGGTGCGGCCGGGTGACCGAGGTCGTGATCGAACTCGAACACGGTTTCATGTTCGTGACCGGGATCGGCGACGGCAGTTCGATGGCGGTCGTTTCCGATGCTGGTTGCGACGTGGGTCTGGTGGGCTATGAGATGGCGCGTCTGGCCGAGCGCTGCGGCGCGGTGTTGACCCCCGAGCTGCGCGCCGAGTTGCAGGGAGCGCTCGCCCGGTGACGACCTCGCCCGACTCGTTTGACGACCGGATGATGCGCATCCGGCCGTACGCGTTGACCGGAGGTCGAACGCGTCCAGCGGTCGAATTGACCCTTGAGACCCTCGTGCGGACCAATGACCGGGGTTGGGCCATTCGCCACGAGCTCAGTTCCGAGGAGCGACGCATCCTCGACTACGCCGCGAACCCCATCTCGATCGCTGAGCTGTCAGCGCACCTCGGCGTCGTATTGGGCGTCGCACGGGTGCTCGTTGCCGATCTCGTCACTTCGGGTTCACTCGATCGAAGTTCTCCAGCCACTCAGGCGGTCGAGGCGCATCGCGACGTCTCGCTTCTCGAAAGGGTCCTCGATGGTCTCCAGGCACTTTGACGACATGGGTGCGCCCAACGGGTCCGAGGGGGCACTGTCGGCCCCGCATCAACCGATGAACGTTCCGATCCCGGTGAAGATCGTGGTCGCCGGCGGGTTCGGCGTCGGCAAGACCACGTTCGTGAACTCGATCTCCGAGATCGATCCGCTGCGCACCGAGGCCGCCATGACCGACCGCAGCATCGGCGTCGACGAAATCAACGTTGCAACCGCCAAGTCGGCGACGACGGTGGCGATGGACTTCGGTCGGGTGACCCTCGGCAACGATGAGCTGATCCTGTATCTGTTCGGCACACCCGGTCAGGAGCGGTTCCATTTCATGTGGGATGAGCTGGTGAAAGGCGCCATCGGGGCGGTCGTTCTGGTCGACACCACCCGCCTCGCCGACTCCTTCGCCGCCATCGACTATTTCGAGCAGCGCGGCCTGCCGTTCGTCGTGGGGGTCAACTGCTTCCACGGCGCCGTTCGTCACCGGCTTGAAGACGTTCGGGACGCGCTGGCGTTGAACCCCGCGGTGCCGCTGTTCCCGACCGACGCCCGGGCGCGAAACGCCACGCAACAGGCGTTGATCGTGCTGGTCCAGCACGCGATGGCGGCCGCGAGCGCGTAGTCCGCCACCCTCGCCCAAGCTCGTTCTGTAGGTGATTTCGGTTGGTCTGGCAACCGAAATCACCTACAGAACCACGTCGTGGTCGCGTAGGTGGCCCGATGGCGGCGGCCCCCTCACGTTGGCCGGAGGGCCACGGTGGTGCGAGACTCGGCGCGCCATGAGTGCTCCGGTCACCGTCGTCATCGTCCACTGGAATCAGTCCGATGCCTGCATCGAGACGGTGCGGGCCTTCGACGCGCAGGGCGTGGACCTTCGGTACCTGATCGCCGACAACGCGTCGAGACCCGAACACCTCGAAAAGCTGCGCGCGGAGTTCGGCCGCCGAGGAGATATCGCCATCTTGCAGAACACGGTGAACGGCGGGTTCAGCGGGGGTGCGAACCTGGGCCTGTCCGCCTGGCTCGCCGACCGCGAGGGCAGCGACTGGGCCTTGTTGTGCCCTCACGACGTCGCACTCGACCCGGGTTGTGTCCGCCAGCTTCTCGATTCGGCGCGCGCGGAACCCATGGCCGGGCTGGCATGCGCCGATGTCGGCGATGGCATGACCCCCTACATCGACCCGTACTTCGGCGGCATGACCATGCCCGGAGACCCGACCCCCGGCTGGCAACCAGCGGCCTACCCCCACGGCACGCTGATGGCGCTTCGGCGTGACTGCCTCGTAGAGGTCGGTCTGTTCGATGCTTCCTACTTCGCCTACTGCGAGGAGGCGGAACTGGCGTTGCGGGCCCGTGATGCCGGTTGGACCTGCGGGTTGGTTCGCGGTGCCCGGGTCCGCAACGTGACCATCGGATCGTCGGTGGCGCTGGTCGAGTATCTCCAGACCCGCAACACCCTGCGCCTCGTCCGGTCGATGTCGGGCCGGTACCACGCCACGATTCGGCTGATCATCCATCTGGGCCAGGCATTGCGATGGACGGTGCACCCCGACAAGGCGCCCTACATTTTCGACCGTCGCGCCCGTTTGCTGGGCATACGCGATTTCCTGGCCGGACGCAGCGGAGCGCCGCCGGCCGATCTGTGAGTCCAAGGCGCGGCGCTACAGGCCGAGGAACTTGAACGCGGCGTCGAGAAAGCCCATCGACTTCGGGGTTGCGAAGTGGTCGACGCCGCGCAGGGAGACGAACTCGGCGTTGGGGATGGCGTCGACGAGACGGTCTGCCGGTCCGGCGAAATCTGCGTCGCCGAGGACGACGAGTGTCGGCACCTGAAGGGTGCCAAGCCGCTCCTCGTCGATCAGCGGCGGGTGAGGTCGGCGCAAGGCGGCGACGAGCGCTTCGATCGACTGACCGCTCGACTCCGCGAGCTGGCGAAAGTGTTGCACCATCGGGTTCGATCCGTCGTCGCCCGCCTCGAGCGCATCGGCGAGTTCCGCGCTCGACCCGTCGCGTCGGAACAGGTTCTCGCCCACCCCGGCCAACACGATGCGATCGAAGCGCTCGGGATGTTCGAGGGCGAGCGCCAACACGGTGCGTGCGCCGAGGGAGAACCCCACGGCGTGCACCGCTTCGTCGGGAAACGCGTCGAGCAGATAGCTTTCGAACTCGTCGTAGGCGGCGGGGTCGGTCGGTTGCGGCGCCGAACCGTGACCGAGCGTGTCCGGGGCGATGACGTCGACGCCGAAGTCGCCGAGCAGGTCGATCCAGCCGGTCTCGCGCCACGTGCGTTCCGCGTTGGTGGCGAGGCCGTGAACCAGAACAACGGTGTCGGTCATGGGAGATCCTCCGGGTTGGGGCGAGCGGTTGAGGCGGACGTGTCGACCAGGTCGTGGGGCCCGCGGGGCGTCGCCGTTGCGGCGAGCACCTCAAAGGTCGCGATCGCGGCGGCCTCCCAGGTCAGTTCACCCGCCCGTTTGATGGCGCCCCGCCCGAGTCGTTCGCGCAGTTCCGCGTCGGTGAGCACCGCGACGAGGTGGTCGACCAGTTCCGCATCGGTGGTCCCCAGCAGCCCGGCCTCACCGTCGACGGTCGCATCGAGATGCCCGGCGATACGCGTCGCCACACACGGGGTCCCACACGCCGCGGCCTCGGTGAGGGTCATACCCCAGCCCTCGCGAATCGAGGTCGACGCGAGGCACCACGACGAGCGCATCAACTCCAGCAATTCGGCGTCGCTCAGACGACCTCGGAGGTGGATGTACTGCGAGGCGTCCAGGTCGTCGATCAGCGTTTCGAGATCGTCGCGTTCGTAACCTTCGCCGACGATGTTCAGCACGGCGTCGGGCACCGAGTTGCGCACCATCGCCATCACCCGGATGAGTCGGGCGAAGTTCTTCACCGGCACCAGGCGCCCAACCGCCAACACGGTGGGGGCCTCGGTCTTGATCCCGGCGGGCGAGTAGCTCTGATCGACCCCGGGCGGCACCACCGTGAGGTGATCGGCGTCGAATCCCATCTCGCTGACCAACTCGTCGCGCGACGAATTCGACAACGTGACGATGGGTGAGCGGCGATAGAACCGCGGCGCCACCTTCTCTTCGACGAATCTGCCGGCCGCCGCCAAACCGGGGGGCAACGACATCTGCCACATGGGCCCGTGAACGTGGTGAAGCCAGACCGCATGCGGGCCCCTGACCCACAGCGGCGACATGAATGGCACCCCGTTCCAGATCTCGATCAGGCCGTCGCGAGGACCCATCCGCCCGGCGATCTCGGCGGCCACCGTTCGCGGAAACACCATGTATCGTCCCGCTTTGCGGATGACGCGGTATCCGCTGCGGGTCGCTCGCTGCGGGTGTCCTGCGGCATAGGAGGTCCGGTGGGTGACCTCGATGCCGGCCTGGGCCCAGATGGCGGCGATGTTGTGCGCATGCACCTCCGAACCCCCGGCCTCGACATCGTCGAGATCGCGCCACGCCAACATGTGCACGCGTCGGATTCCGCTGCGCCGTGACAACTCGGCCAACGTGGCGATCGTGTCGGGCGAGGCCACGGGTGTTTTGGGTCGGTCTCCGGAGGCAGCAACCACGGGCGCCTATGCTAGATCCGTTCCCCGCCGGGTCGGTCGACCCGCAGGTCCTGAACCGAGGATTGATGAAGCTCACTGGCGAACGCCCCATCGAGGGCAAGACCCCCGATTCGCTCCTTGCCCTGCATGCGGCGGGATACCGCGAGGTTCGCGACCGGCTCGAGCCGGCGGGAACCTTTCTGGATCTCGGTTGCGGCCTCGGCGATGGCACAGCGTCATTCGCCGACGGCGAGCGGGTTCTGGTCGGCATCGACTACGACATCGACACGGCGGTGTTGGCTAGCACGGACAAGGCCGACGTCGGGTTGATGACCGCATGCTCAGACGGCAGCTCATTGTGCATCGCCGACGATTCCTTCGATTATGTGTGCTCCTCGCACCTGATCGAGCACTTCGTCGACCCCAGCTTTCATGCCCGTGAGGTGTCTCGGGTGCTCGCCGCCGACGGCACGGCGTTCTTCATCACTCCGAACAAGCCGGCCGACTTCGAGAACCCGTACCACGTGTATCTGTTCGAGCGTGATGATCTCGCCGAGATGCTCGGGCGGTATTTCGATGACGTCGAGGTCCTCGGCCTCGATGCCACCCCGATGGTGAAGGCCGACTTTGAGAAGCGTCGAAACCTCGCCAAGAAGTTGTTGAAGCTCGATCCTCTCGGGTTGCGCCACAAGCTGCCCCGGAACTGGTTCGTGGCGTTGCATGCGGCCGGCCGTCGGGTGGCGTACCGGTTCCTCGACGATGAGCAGGGCAGCGGCAACTCGGGCATTACCGATGCCGAGTTCTTCACCACCGAAGCGATCGACGACTCGACGCTGTGCCTGCTCGCGGTGGTTCGCAAGCCGTCGATCTGACCTCGCTACGGGCGTCGAGCGTCCACTGACGACGCTGGCAGCGGGCCTGACCGCTCAGGAGTGCCGGAGCACCGAGCGACGCCACCCGCCGCGCAGAACCTCGACGAGGCACTCGACCCCGATCAGGCAGTAGGCCAGCATCGTCGGCCAGTGGGCGCGGTCGAAATGCCCGGCCCATCCGAACTCGAGCGGGTAGCCGTTGGCCGCCTGCTTCGCCGTGACATATGCCCCGGCGAGTCCGAGGAGCGCGATGGTTGCGAAGCGCAGCACCGTCCATCCGAGGTCGGTGCGAAGCGCCGCGAAGGTCGCCGCACCGACGACGAACCCCCACCAACCGCCGAGCAGGAACAATCCCAACGCCGTTGCCGCAAGGGACCACAAGGTGGCCGGCAACGCAGCGATGACCCGACCGTAGGCGTCGTTCCAGGCGATGAGGCTCGGTTGCAGCGGCGCAGGGTTTGAGCGACTTGGCGCCGGTGGCCGAAAGGCGAGTCCGATGCACAACAAGAGGCCGAACGCGCTCACGAACAGGCCGATCCACACCCGAGACTGGGGAGTCCAGACGAACTCGAAACGCAGGGTTTTTCCATGAAGTGCGGGGTCGATGTACCACGCGTTCGCAAACCCGTTCGCCAACATCTGTTGATCGGCGACCTCGCCGTTGATGCGCAGTTGCCACCCGGCGTTGTAGGACTGCCCGAGCACCAGCCAGAACGGTTCGGAGACATCGGCACGCGGTGTTGCAACGATGTGGACCGGACTCTTTCGCGACACGGTGAGCGCCGGACCGGAGTCGCTCGTCGCCGTGGGGTCGACGCCGGAGGACAACACCAGGCGGTCGACGCTGAGCGCCCCCACCGCCGCCTCGGACGTCTCCACGATGGTCTCGCCCTCGGCCAAGGTGGCTACCGCGACAGCGCCGGCTCCTGAGGGGTCGCACGCGCTGAACCTCACGAGTTCGCCGCGCTCGGCCGACTCGAGCACGTCGGCGGGACGGGCACCGTCGGCGAAACCATCGGCGACCACCGCGAGCGCCGTGCCCCCGACCGAGACGAGATCGCTTCGGCAGGTCGCGAGTCCGGGAACGGTGGCGACGACGGCGC
The DNA here is from genome assembly GCA_023957975.1 of Microthrixaceae bacterium. Classification (NCBI taxonomy): domain Bacteria; kingdom Bacillati; phylum Actinomycetota; class Acidimicrobiia; order Acidimicrobiales; family Microthrixaceae; species Microthrixaceae bacterium. The sequence continues at coordinate 231,544 of JAMLGM010000004.1, forward strand.
TACGCAGCTGGGTCGAACCGACCTCAGCGACCGATACCGCAAGGGTCGTGGGTGCCTTGCTGAGCCAGTCGGGGGAGGTGACCGACCGGAATTCGTCGATCACCAAACGGACGTCGCGTCCGGTGAACTCGACCGGATCGAAGGCCAGCCGCCGCACCGTGCCTCGGGGGCCGTCCTCGGCTTCGGGCAGGCGTATCGGGGCAAGCGCGACTCCGTCGACTTCAAAGTGGACGACGGTCGGCACCGAATGGCGCCCATCGGCGAGGACCGAGATGGAATTGACCGTCGCCGTCACCGGCTCGGCGGTCACAAATGACAGCCACTCGCCCGGTTGTGGGTTCAACGACGACTGCCAGGCGGTCGCCGCCCGGCCATCGAAGGCCTTCGATGCCCGCGAGGCGGCGTCGCCGCGCAGTCCACTCGAGGAATTCATCGTCGCACCACCGACACCGACGAGTTCGTCGATTCGTGCGTCGTCGGCGTCAGGATCCACCCGCATGGCACCCGAAACGGCGAACGTGCGCGCCGATTCCATGGTCGCCACCCGCACGAGGCGGGTCTCTTCGTCGCGTGCCCCGCTGTCGGCGGGAGCCGTGCGCCGCCGAAACACCCACGACAGGGCCAGGTCGTCCGAACGGCTCCCGAGGGCATCGAGGAGGTCGGTGGGCGGGCGGATCTGTTCGACGCTGGCAGGGATATCTCCGAGTCGAAGGGTGGAAAAGCCGACGCCGCTGAGATTGGCGAAGGTTCCACGTCCATCCGCGTCGGTGGTGCGTACCGTGATGCGCAGCGTCGTGAACCGGCGATCGCCGAGGTCGATGATCTGGCCGACCCCACGGGAGTCCTCCGTGAGATCGACGACCATCGGATCGGCGTCGTCGAAGGTCAACACCACCGAGGTGATCCAGCGATTGACGTCGCGGTGGGCCTGCACCAAAGTGAGCGACCCGGGAGCGGACTCGTCCTCGAGGCGAAGGTCGATCCACTCGCCGATCACGTCCGAGAACGCTCCCACCTTCCAGGCGGTATCCGGATCGGCGTCGACGGCGTGAAACGCACGATCGCCGGGGGTGAACGACAACGGATTGCCGTAGCCGGAGGCCACCGCACGGAGACCGCCGACCTGACGTGCAACGGTCTGCACGTCGGTGCCGCGGCCGCCGAAGAGGTCGAGTCGGTTATCCGCAGGGTCATCGATGGGGACTTCGTCGGCCAACTCGGTGTAGCCGTCGTTGTCCTTGGTCGTGCCCCAGCGGCGACCCGCCTTACGGTTCGTGTCGGTGATGATCAATTCGGCACCGGCCTCCGCGAGATCGTCGAGACGGTCGTCACCGCTCACGGTGCCCGAGTAGACCAACAGGCGCGAGGGGTCGACCAACCCGGCCTCCGCCGCCGAGACGATGCCGTCGCCGTCGCCGGCGAGGACCTGTGGCCGGTCGGTCGGGGTGGTGTGCACGATCGGGATCGATTGCTGGACCCCGTAGATGTCGACGTTGTAGGGGTCGGGGTCGTCGTCGGGAATCGACAGTTCGAGGTCGTCGAGGAGTGGCGATCCGGATCCGGCGACGTTGGGTGCGTTCGATCCGAAATGGCGAACCCGACCGAACCCGACCGCTCGCGCCAACCAACGCTGCATGACCCGCGGCCGTGGTGTGCGGTACCGCTCGTATTCGAGGTCGTTGCGCACGACGAGGTCGCCGACGTTCATCAGACGCATCAACGGGGCCAACGAATCGGGGTCGAGGGTTCGGTTCTGTAGGGGGAGGTCGATGGCGTTGAGCAGATTCGCCGAGGCCTCCGAGCCGTATGGCACCAACTCGCGAGCGGCGAAATCGCGGTCGATCAACCCGGGGGTGATCGGTTCGACGGTGCTTCCCCAGCGGTAGTTGGAAAAGTCGATTCCGGGGATCTCGAGGGCGCGGGTCTGTTGTTCCCCGCGGTCGAGGTGGGCTGCGGCCTCGGTCCAGTAACGCGGAACGTCGTTGGGGCGCTCCAGATACGGGTCGATCATGCGACCGAGAAAGAGCGGCGACAGGTTGGCCATCACCAACACGATGGCGACCGACGCGAACACGAGTCGGCGTTCGGGGCGAAGTCGGGAAAGCGCCGCGACCCCGGCCCCGAGAAACACCGCGAGCGCGAGGGCCAACAACGGAATGGCACGGGGGGTCGAACGCAGGGTGAGTCCTGCACCGCTCGAGACAAAGGAGTTGAACAGCCGTCCATACAGCGAGGGTGCGTCGAGCGGATATGCGCCAACCGAGGCCACCAGACCCAGAACCGCCAGCCCGATGAAGAACACCCGATATCGAAAGCGGGTCCACAACACACTCGCCACCGCCAGGAGCGGCACGAGATAGGACAAGGCGATGACCCAGGTGTTCTGGGTGTAGCTGTCGGCTGCTTTGAACCAGGGGCCGAACGAGTCGGTGCCGTAGAAAAACCAGTATCCGAGAGCGCGCGACACCTCGGTGGACGACGACGCATCCGACACCGTTTTATAGGTCTCGGTGAACTTCAATACGTCGATGCCGTACCCGCCTTGCACCATGAGGCCGACGACCCACCACAGCGATGTCGCCACCCCGAGTACGCCGACGCGCAACAGCGGAGGAATCGCCTGGCGGATACTCAATTCGCGTTCGACGAAGACCGCATGCAGCACCCACAGCAGTGGACCGAACAGCACGAGGAACAGGCTGGTGGCGTTGATTCCGCCGGCGGCGAGCGCGACGAGGGCGAACATCGCCGGATACCGCCAGCCGGGCTGTCGCAGCGACTTGGCCGTGAAGGCCACCAGCCACGGCAGCGCGGTGAAGGGCAACAGAATCACCGAGTGCTTGTAGAAGTAATGCAACAGGTACGGGCTGAGCGCGTAGGCGAAACAAGCGACCGTCACCCCGGGGCCGTCCCACGACAGGGTCTTCAGCAGGTACCGCACCCCCAACCCGGCCAAGAAGATGATCGAACCCAGCCAGATTCGCTGGGCGATCCAGTCTGGAATCCCCACCGCATCCATGAGCCAGTAGTAGGGGCCCATCGGAAACAAATACCCGATGTTCTGGTGGGTGACCGTGCCGAAGGCGACCGACGAGTCCCACAGATAAACGGCTTTGGACAACAGGCGTCCGGGATCGAGATAGAGATAGGCCTTGGTATCCGCTCCCAGCATGCCCCGATGGGTCAACAGCAACGGGACGTACGCGACGACGGCCAAAAGCACGTCGCCGAACGCGATCTGGGGCAAGGTGCGCGAGGCGCGAATTCGTGTGAGGGTCGAGCCGGGCACGGGCCAAAGGTAGTCGCGTCGAGCAGGTAGGTTCTGGTCGTGGTTGTGGAGTCCGTGGCGTCCGCCGCGCCGAAACGTCGGCGCTTCCCCTATGTCGTGTCCTTGGACGGAATCCGGGGGCTGATCACCATCCCGGTGATCCTGTTCCATTTCTCGATCACCGGAGACATGACCACCCTCGCCCCGGGTTCGTTCATCGGGCCGACGGCGTTCTTCACGTTGTCGGGCTTTTTGATCACCTCGCTGTTGATGGTCGAAAAGGACAATGACGAACGCGTCGACTGGCTCGGGTTCTGGCGTCGGCGGTTCCGCCGCTTGTTGCCGGCCTCGATGACGGTGGTCCTGGTGGCGGTCGCGGCTCCGAAGGTCGTGGAGCGTGTGTGGGGGGAGGTGCGCACGATCGAGGCCCTAGCGGCGATCTTCAGCTTCAAGAACTGGCAGGACATCCATTTCGCCTCGAATGCCGAAACTGGCATGCGCACGCTCGGGCCGCTGTCACCGTTCTGGTCGCTGTCGATCGAAGAGCAGTTCTACCTGGGGATGACGATCGTCATCGGATTGGCGATGTTCAGTGTCCACTGGCGCCGCTGGCTGGCCGCGGCGTTCGTGGTGGTCGGGGCGTACTCGGTGTGGTCGATGATCACGATCGAGTCGACCTTGAACCGCGAGTTCTTCGGCACCGACACCCGCGCCGCTGAGCTGGTGGTCGGCTGCCTGTTGGCGTTGGCGATCGACCGCTGGGGTTGGCCGAGTTCACCCCGATGGAGTTGGGTCGGCTGGGCGTCGCTCCTCGGCACGCTGTGGTTCTGGTCGACCGTGACCGAACACGACCGTTGGGTGTTGCGCGGCGGGCTGTCGGCGATGTCGCTGCTGACCGTCGGCCTGATTCTCGGCGCGGCACCGGGTACGGGTTGGTTCGCCACAGCGTTCTCGTGGCCCCCGTTGGTCGAGCTCGGCAAGATGAGTTACGCGGTCTACGTCAGCCACTGGCCCGTCGCCCTCGCACTGCGCCCGGACAACGTCGGATTCGGCGGCTGGCCGCTGCTGGGCATCCGGATCCTCGCATCCTTCGCCGTGGCGTTTGCGCTCACGCGCTGGATCGAAACCCCGATTCGCACCCGCGCCAGGCTGCAAGGGGCACAGGGTCCGATCGCATTCGTTATCGTCCTCACGGCGATCGTCGTCCTCACCAGACTCTGACCGACACCGACACCGGCTCCGGGAACGCGACGGCGCAAGAGCGACGGCGCCGCCTCAGCCGTCGGGCGCGACGAGCCACAACGTCACCGACATGGCCCCGAGGCGGGTACCGAGTTCGAAGGCGCGTTCGAGGTCGTCGCGATCGGCGCCGTCGATCACGAGCCAGCCCTGCTGCCAAGCGTCGCGAATCGACGGAGCGCTGAAAAAGTACTGAGGATCGGGCGGGTCGGTTCGCAGCGACTCGACCAGGGCGAGTCCTTCCGCGTCGACGATGTCGGCGTCGGCCCGAAAGTTCGCCCCGTCCGAGATCACCGGTGCGAGCGCGTCGACCAGGCGGTGGAATTCGTCGATCTCGCGGTCGGCAAGCTCCACGGGGGTGGCGAGTCGGAGGGCTCCGGGGTTGGATTCGAGGTCGTCGGTGGAGTCGAGACCTCCGCGCAGTATCAGCCGAAACTGCGTGTGGGGTGCCGAGTCGCTGGTGAGTCGTCCGCCGGTTTGTTGGTCGAGAATCGGGTCGGAAACGGCGACATCGATTCCGGCGGCATCGAGTTGGTCGATCAGCGCGGGAATGACCCACAGTCCCGCCTGAAGGTGGCTCTGTTCGACGAAGACCGATCCTATCGGCCCGTCGTCGAACCGGGTCAGGGCCTCGATCGCCGCAGACGACAGCGGTCCTGCGAGGTCCTGGTACCGCTGGGGATTGGGCGACATCTCCTCGCCGATGGGAACCCCCGAAACGCCGGTGAGCACCATGACGCTCGCGGCGCCGAAGGCCAGCGGCCAGCGGCCACCGGTGGTCACCCGCCCGCCACGAGGGGCGGCGAGACGCTCGCTTCCGATGCGCACCGCCGAGGCGGCGAGCGCTCCGGTGAGGATGGCGCCGAGCGGCCAGACCCACCGGAAATACGGCAACGGAATTCCGATCCGCATCGGGTAGCGCAACGCCAGGACCGACCCGGCGACCACGGTCACCCCCACGATGCCGAAAAGCGTCGCGAGGAGACGACGATGGTTGCGACGGTGCGGCGAGGTGCTGTCGACGTCGACCGCGAGGTCGAGGTCATCGGCGGAACGGCTGAAGGCGACCGCGGCGATCGACAACACGGCCAGGGCACCCAGCCCGACGACGATGGCGACAGGGGAGGCTCGATCCGCGGGAAACACGGGGGCGAACCACCCGTCACGGCGAAAGACGCTGGGCGACAGCTTTGACACGAGCACCGCGCCCACATCGTGCACGCTCACCCGCTGGGCCCCCGCGTCTCGCGCGCTGAGCAGGCGGCCGAGGTTGCCGGTGCCAAAGAATTGATCGACGAGAAGCTGCGCATTGGCGACCGACAACGCGATCGCGGTGGCGGCCAGTTCGACGCGCAACCGGCGGGAATCCCTACGCCACACGATCGCGGTTCCCGCCAACCCGGCAGCGAACGCGGCAGCGCCCGGAGCGATGAACGCGAGATGGCTCTGAACGGCGACGGATGCGGCAAGTCCGGCAACCGCCAACGACCAACGATGGCCCTGGCACGCCGCCCACGCAGCGATCACCGCCAGGCCGAGGGGCCACATGGCGAAGTTGGGATTCCACGGATCCGCGAACATCGTGACCGACTGGGTGGCCAGCAACCCCGCCGAGACGACGAGGGACCACAGCTGTGCCCCACGTCCGGCGACGCGTCGCACGGTTGAGGAGATGAGCCCGATCGACGCTGCGGTGCAGACCGCCGCAGCGAGTGGTACCGAACCGGGGCCACCGATGAGTGTGATGGGGGCCATCAGGGTCAGTGGGAACGCCCCCGGATGGTTGTACGGCTCGGAGTTGTCGGTGCCGCCCGAGGACGCATTGTTCAGCAGGATCGGATCGCTCGACCCGACATGGCGGCTCCGGTACGACAAGAACGCGTTGTCTCCGACCGGAATCCATCCGCGGATCGACGCCGCCGCCCCCAGCCCGACGACCAGGGCGATCAACACCACCATCGTCCATCGCACGGGGTCGAGGGTGCCCCGCCGGGCTCGACCGGGGCCATCGACCGCATCGAGCGCAAGCGAGCGATCGCTGCGCTCGACCGGTTCGTCCGGGGGGGAAGTCGGGTGCGGTCGGTCAGCGTCAGCCATCAGGTCCTCGAATTGGTCCACACTAGCGATGTGACAGTTGACCGCACAGCAGGCAGCGAGCGCAGTTTCGGCCTCGACATCGCTCGCGTGCTGGCGGCGATCGCGGTGTTGATCTCCCACGTGGCGTTCGTGACCGGCGTGGTCAACCCCGAACGTTGGGACTCGTGGCTTCGACTGATCCTGCCGCGCCTCGACGTTGGCGTGCCGGTGTTCTTCGTGTTGTCAGGCCTGCTCGTCGGGCGACCATTCGTGCGTTCGCTGGTGCGCAACACCGACCCGCCGGATCTCGCCACGTTCACCTTGCGGCGCTTCGCTCGGATCTTTCCGCTCTACTGGGTCGTGCTGGCGGCGACCCTCGCGTTCGGCGCCGGCGCGGCGCCCTCGCCCCAGCGGCTGGTCGCGACGATGGCGCTGGTGCATATCTATGTCCCCGGTTGGGCGATCGGGCCGATCACCCAGTCGTGGACCCTCGCCTCCGAGATTTCCTTCTACGCGTTTATGCCCCTGTGGGCCTGGTGGATGCGGCGGCGCATGGTCTCGGTGACCGACCAGTTGCAGCGATCGCGGTGGATCGGACGTTCGTTGGCCGGTTGGGCGCTGATCGCACTCGTGTTTCGATTGGCGGTCATCGCCGGAACGAACGTGTACGACTACGAGGATCCGAGCGCGGTCGACCTCCGGGGTGCATTGTTGACCTGGTTGCCGAACCACCTCGACGTCTTCGCAGCCGGAGTCTGGTTTGCGGTGCTGTTGGAGCGACGTCGACTCGGCGAGACCGTGCTGGTCAAGCGGGTGGAGGACAGGCCGTGGGTGGCCTCGATTCCGGCCCGGTTGTGGTGCTATTTCGGCGCCACCCTCGCCTTGTTGATCGCCTCGACCGGCCTCGACCTTCCACCCCTGCACACCGGGTTCGACGGCCGACAGACCGTCTTGCGCCACGGCTTGTTCGCGGTGGCCGCCACCCTTGCGGTCGCCCCGTCGGCCTTGCAGGGCCCCTCGCGGAGGTGGGGCGCGCTCGATGTTCGCCTTGCGTCGTGGGTGCGCGTAGGTGCCCTCGGCACCTACGGCGTCTATCTGTGGCATCAGGTGGTGACCGAGTGGTGGTTCGACTGGCGCGACCTTGCCGACTTCAACGCACCGTTTCCGACGGCACTGTTCGTGGTCGTCGCGGTGAGTGCGGCCCTTGCAGCGTTGACCTATCACGCCGTGGAGCGTTGGTCGTTGCCGGCATTGTCGAAGGTGCTGACGGCACCGGTCTTGTCGAGTCCGGTCGGCTCGAGTTCGAGCGGCGCCAGTTCGACCGGCGCCAGTTCGGCCGATGGTTCGGCGACGGCGCCCCGCCCGCGCCTGCTCGGAGCGACCCCGGCACTCGATGGGCTTCGCGGTCTGGCGATCGCGGCGGTGCTCGGAACCCACTACATCTTCGCGGTGCCCGGGGCGGAACATCGGTTCCTTCGCGGTGGCTTCCTCGGCGTGGACGTGTTCCTGGTGCTGTCGGGGTTCTTGATCTCTGCGACCCTGTTGCGAGAACGCGACCGAACCGGCACCGTGCGCCTCGGAGCGTTCCTGACCCGACGAGCCCGCCGCCTTTTGCCGCCGTTGGTGCTGTTCTTCCTCGTCCACGCGACGGTGACGGCCGTCATCGGTGATTCGCTGCGCGAGGAGGCCATTCAGGCGGCCACGGCGCTGACCTTCATTTCGAACTGGCAGCTCTCGTTCGGCCACCACCCGCCGTTCGATCTCGTGCACCTGTGGTCGCTCGCGGTCGAGGGGCAGCTCTATGTGCTGTGCGGTGTGGCGGTCGCTATCGCACATCGATGGTTGGACCGCACACGCGAGGTGCTGTTGGCCCTGGGCGCAGCAGCAGCCGCCGTGATGGCCTGGAGGTACCTGTCGTTTCGCATGGGACACGACCTTGAGGCCCTCTACGAACGCACCGACGTGCGTGCGGATTCGATGGTGATCGGCGCCATGGCCGCGGTGGCGTGGCGCGCTCGGCTGGTTCCCAAGCGGGTCGCTTCGACCTGTGGACTCATCGGCGGGGTCTTCCTGCTCGGAGCCTGGATGTGGACGAGCGCCGGCAGCGCCTGGCTGTTCGCCGGTGGTTTCACGCTGGTCGCGGCGGCCTCGGCAGCGGTGGCGCTCGACGTCGTCGACGCCGACGGTTCGGTCATCGGAGCGATCGCCGGTTGGGCGCCGCTTCGGTCGCTTGGCCGGATCTCCTACTCGCTGTACCTGTGGCACCTTCCGATCTTTGTGTGGTTCGCACGGGGTCTGCCGGACATGCACGGTCCGCTTCGTTACGCCGTCGCCGTGGTCGTGTCGGTTGCGGTGGCTTCGATCAGCTACGCGCTCGTCGAACGCCGGGTCGTGTCGGCACGACGAGACGCCGCAGCCGTGGAATCTGCCGGTGTGGGATCTGGCGGTGTGTCAGGGAACGCAGATCGTGACGGCCGCATGGCCATCGACGGAGATCGTCGCGTCGGCGATCGGCTCGGGTCGGGTGAGTGAAGGAATCTTCACCACGACGTCGTGATCGCCGCCAGGACTTCGACGCGGGATCACGGCGGCTCGATCTCCATCCGAGAACAGATCGAGCGCAACCACAGCGTCGTCGTCGGCATCCACCCGGGCCGTGGCGCCGAACGGCACGCTCACCGTCGCCCCGTGCGTGCCATCGATCAGCACGGCGGACGGACGACAGCCACGAGGCGGCCAGTTCGCGGGCTCATCGCCGTCGGTGGCTCCGCCGTCGTTCACATCGCCGCTTTCGACCTTGACCGGGTCGACCTTGACCGGGTCGAGTCCGAGGTCGAACTGGGCGATGAACGCCTCGTTGGCAGCCACGATGGACTCCGCCGATCCCGAGAATGCGTCGGCTTCGAATCCGACGAGCGGACTGCCGAGTTCGGCGACCGCATCGAGGTATTCGCCGGCCTCCACCCGGACGTAGGACACCGGCAATGCGCGGGAACGCTCGACCGTGCCGTCTCGGCCCGCCTGTTCGGCGACCCAGAGGTTCGCCCGCACGCCGATGACCGAGGCCTCGACGGTATCGACCCACTCGGGCACGTCGGTGGTGACCAGCACGGCGGCACCGGCGATCGCCCCGCCGGCGACCAGCACAACCGCTGCGACCCGAACCTGAACCCGCTCGCGAATCGGCTCCCACCGCGGGTGGTCGCGCAACGCGTGCAGCATCGACGCCGCCGCCAAGACCCAGAACGCACCGATCGTCCAGCGGTATCGCAGTTCATCGGGGGCTATGGCGGGGACCACGCCGAGGCGACTCCAGGCCGTCAGGACGGCGAACACGATCGGCGCGACGAACGCCCCGACGATGCGCCCGTTCAGCACCCCGAAACCGAGACACGTCGCCAACAACGCACCCAACGCTGCACACGCCAACCAGCCGCCCACCCCCGCCGTGCCGGTGAGTCCGTTTCCGCCGGCGATCAGCATTCGCGCGGCATAGATCGCGACGGCGCGCAACCCGCCCGAACTCGGCGATGAGGTGCCAGCAGCGAGATACCAGATCAGCCAGAGCACCGGCCCGGGGGCGAGGATCAGCCAGCGGCGAACGGGTGCACGCGACCACAACAGTTCGGCACCCAGGGCGGCCGCCACCATCAACCCGAGCCCACTCGTCGCCAAGGCGACACCGAGCCAGACCGAGGCGGCGACCTCGCCCCGGAGCGAGGTGCGGTCGAGATGCCACCAGGCCGCTGCGAGCGCCGCGACGGGAATCGAGAAGTTCATGAGGAACGGGAACATCACGTTGGTCACCCCGGCCGCGTTCCACAGCACCAACGTCAGCGCTGCGGCTCCGGCGACCGCACCGAGGTTCCGACTCGCATAGCGCCAGACCATGAGTCCCAGCACCGCGTAGGCGGCCAGGCCGACGACGCGGTACGGCAGGTACGACTCGAGGCCGACCGTGTGGAACAGAAGTTGGTAGATCCCGATCGGAACCAGCGACAGGTGACTGTTGAACGGCTCGAGAAGGTCTCCGCTCGGAAACTGGGCGATGATGTTCCAGTCGTCGCTGAAGAACCAGAGCCGACGACCGGCCAGGGCGGCCCACAGCAGTGTTGCGGCGAGGATCACCGCCGCGACGAGGTCGCTGCGGTGGGGCCGTGAGGGCAGTGCGGGCACGACCGCGATTCTCGCAGAACCAGTCGACCACGTCGCGCATACGCGGTGGCACCCGGTCGACGAAGTCGTATGCGGTGCCAACTAACCTCGCCGCGTGATGTTGCGTGATCGGAGCCTCGACCGTCCCCGGCTCGCGGTCGCCCTCGGCGCGATCGCGGTGCGAGTCGGCGCGGTCGTGGCGCTGTCGCGTCCCCCTGAGGGCCTTCACGATTCGCTGCTGTACCTGCGGTTCGCTCAAGGTATTTCCAACGGCCAGGGTTACGTCAGTTGGTACGGCCACAAGACCTCGTACTACCCGCCCGGGTACCCGTGGTTTCTCGGCGTCCTGCATCATGTCGTGACCGCGGTGGGCCTCGAGGCCCACTTTGTGATGATCGTGGGCTTTGTCCAGGCGGTGCTCGGCGGCATCGCCGCGTGGGCGATCGTCGGGGTCGCAGCTCGCGTCGTCGGCCACGATGCGCAACGGCCCGCTCGGAGCCGATGCGCCCGCGTGGCGGGGTTGGGTGCCGGCCTGGTGATCGCGCTGTGGCCGAACCTGGTGTTGCACAGCGCCGTGCTGCTGTCCGAGGGGCTCTTCGTGGCCGCTTTTTCGGTGTCGCTGCTCGGCTTCGCCCGTCTTCTCGGCGACCACCGGGCAGATGGGCGTTCGACGATGACCCGCGGTTGGTGGGGCGACGCCGCGATTGCCGGGGTCGCACTCGGGGTGGCCACGCTGACCCGACCGCAGGTGCTCACCGTGGTCGTCGCCGTGGGCCTCGCAGCGTTCGCCACCCGGCGAACGGCGCGGGGACGGATCGCTCTCATCGTCGCTCCCTGCCTGATCGCCGCGGTCGTCGTGCTGCCGTGGAGCGTTCGCAACGTCATCGTGTTCGACCGCTTCGTCGCCGTGTCGACCAATGGCGGTGACAACCTCTGCATCGGGTTCAACCCGAGTGCGACCGGGCATTTCGGCGTACCCGAGCACTGCGACACCGGCGAGTTTTACATCGACGGCCCGGAGGCCGAGGCGCGGCGTAACGCCGAGACCGCCCGGCGCGCCCGAGCCTGGGCGATCGACCATGCCGGGGAGTTGCCGCTGCTGAGCCTCAAGAAGCTGCGCTACACCTACGACCGGGACGACGACGCGCTCAAGGCCATCGAATCCTTTGGCGACGACGAGTTTCTGTCGTCCGGGGCGCGCACCGCACTCACGTGGATCAGCAACGGCACCTACGTGGTTCTGATGGTCGGGGTGGTCGTTGGCGCCGTCGGGTTGGCTGGGGCGATCCGGCGCAACGACCCTGAGCGGTCGCTGGCAGTGTTGATCCTCGTGGGGGGTGCTGCGTCGGCGGTGTTGCCGATCGCCTTCTTCGGCGAGGCCCGTTTCAAGGTGCCCACGACTCCGTTTTTCGCGGTGATGGTCGGCTACGCAATCGCCCGCGCGGACCTTCACCGTCGTGGCCGGTCCGATACGGTCGACGACCTGCCAACCGAGCCAGCCGTGCAAGGAAGCGAACCATGAGGCGCCGATTCGATCTGCAGACCACGATCGCCCTGCTGTTGCTGGCCGTCGCCGTGGCGCTGCCCATACCCGGTCTCATGGGCTATCAGGGACCGCCGATGGAGGAGGGGTTCATGTTGGCCTTCCCCCAACGGATCCTCGCCGGCGCAGTACCCCACGTCGACTTCCTGCACCTCTACGGGCCGGGATCGCTGTACGTGCTCGCCGGTGTCTACAAGGTGTTCGGAGACACCCTCGAGGTCGAACGCATCGTCGGCATCGTCCAGCACTGCCTGTTGATCTTCGCGATGTTCTGGTTCGCCAGGCCCTGGGGGCGGGTCTCCGCGTTGTTCGCCGGCCTCATCACCCTGGTGATCACCATCTCTCCGCTCGGATTGAGCGCCATGGCGTGGAACGGGGCGCTCGGTCTGGCGATGGCGGGAATCGCGGTGCTGGTCCCCGGCCTCGACGGTGGCGGGCGGGTGCGGCTTTCGACGGCGGGCGTGTGCTTCGGCGCTGCACTGCTGTACCGGCCCGACATGATCGTGGCGATCGGGCTGACCTGTGTGATCGCCTGGCTGATGCTCGGCCGAGACCCCGCCGCCCGCCGCGATCGGTGGTACGGCCTGGCGGGAGCGGTGGTGACATCGGCATTGATCGTGCCGTTCCTGATCGCCGTCGGATTCGAACGGGCCATCGAGGGAATGTTCCTGCAACCCGTGTTCGACCTGCGCGACGGACGCACGCTGCCGGTTCCCCCAAGCTGGTCGGAACCCGACGGCTACCTGCAAAAGGCCGGGGGATTGCGTGTGTCGAGGTGGCCGCTGCCGATGTTGGAGATCGGCCCACAGATCGCGCTGTGGTTCTGGCTCGTGCCGGTTTCGGTGCTGTTCGTGGTGTTCGCCGCATGGCGTTGTTGCAAGGTGCAACCCGAACGGCTGCGGCCTCGGGGGCTCGCGGTGGGCGCCGCGTTTGCACTCGGCCTGTTGCCCCAGGCGTTCCAACGGCCAGACACCGCCCACCTGTCGTGGGTGTCGTGTGTGAGCTTCGCCCTCGTGCCGCTCGCGATCCTGGAACTGTGGACCATACGTACCCCGCTCGCTGGTGAGGTCCCCTCCGGGGTGACGGTGAAACAGGGCATCGTCGGCCTCGTCCCGGCGCTTCGACGGTCGCTCGCCAGGCCGGTGGCCGCCGTGCTGCCGATTCTGTTCGTGCTCGTGGCCGTCATTCCGTTCTACCCGCTGCGAACCTACGCGGACCTCGTCGGGCAGAGCTTCGGCCACAACGTGTTCGGCTACGAGATCGTGCGCGGAGACCGACGCTTCTTCTACGGCAGCGAGGAGGCGGCAGCGTCCGCACAACGCATCGTCGACCGGCTCGACGAGGAGTCAAATGCAGGGCAACGGCTGATCGTCGCTCCCTATGATCTGGCGCTCACGCCGTACAGCGACGCGTTCTTCTACTACCTGTTCCCCGAACTCGTTCCCGGCACGAGATACATCGAAATGGACCCGGGGCTCGCGGATGCGGTGGGTTCAGGACTTGCCGAGGAGTTGGCGAACAACGACTGGCTGATCCTGTCCGACGTCTGGAGCGGCTGGGAGGAACCCAACTCGAGCGTCGAGCGTGGCGACGAACGACCGAACGAAATCGTCGCCCGGGACTATTGCGAGGTGCTCGACGCAGCGCCGTTCCGGTTGCTTCAACGTTGTGACCGGACCCGGCGAGGATCGTGACCGACCCCACGTGACCCCGCCTGTGCCCGCCAACGGGTGGGTGCATGTATCCGGTGGGTGCATGTATCCGGTGGGTGCATGTATCCGGTGGGTGCATGTATCGGGTGGGGCGCATCAGTAGCATTGCCCGAATGCGTACCGCTCTGGTCGTGCCAACCTACCAAGAGGCCGGCAACATCGAACGTTTCCTGCGCGAGGTCCGCGCGGCGTTGCCAGAAGCCGACGTGTTCGTGTTCGACGACAACAGCCCCGACGGTACCGGCGAGTTGGCCGAGCGGGTCGCTGAGGAACTGGGCCGGATCGACGTGGTGCACCGACCGTCCAAGGAGGGCCTCGGCGCCGCGTACCGTCACGGAATCTCCCACGTTCTCGGCCTCGGCTACGAGATCGTGATGCAGATGGACGTCGATTTCTCCCACGACCCGGCGGTGCTTCCCCGGCTTCGTCAGGCGATCCTCGACGGCGCCGATGTCGCGGTCGGGTCGCGGTATGTGCCCGGAGGCGCCACCCCGGACTGGCCGCTTCGACGTCGGATGTTGTCGAAGTACGGCAACACCTATTCCCGGGTCATGCTGGGGCTGGTGTTCAACGATGCCACCGCTGGTTTTCGCGCCTACCGCGCACCGGTTCTGGAACAGATCAGCTTTCACACCACTCGCGCCAATGGGTATGGATTCATGATCGAGACCGGATTTCGGCTCAGCGACGCGGGGGCGACGGTCACCGAAGTGCCGATCATCTTTCGGGATCGCACGGTCGGCGAGTCGAAGATGGCGATCCCGACGATGGTCGAGACCATGTCGATGGTGACGTGGTGGGGTCTGTGTCGGCGCGCGCCGAAACTCACGGGACGATTCCGCACCACCCGCCTGGGCGAGCGGCTCGCCGACTCGAGCGGTGCGACCCCGCCGACAACTCCGACCGAGCCGGCGCCGGCCGAACCCGCCGTCGAACCCGCCGTCGACGCATCCATGGTTGAGATCGCGCCCACCGACGTAGCTGCCGACGACGTACCCACTCGGTCGTAGCGCCGTGACCTCAACGCACCCGCCGCGGACACGGCTACACCCGTTCGTTCAATTCCGTGACCGGTCCCGGCTCGTTCACCTGCCGGCGCTCGACGGATTGCGCGGCGCCGCGGTCGTCGTCGTGGTGCTGTTCCACGGAAACTGGTCGTGGGTGCGAGGCGGGTTCCTGGGGGTGTCGCTGTTCTTCACCCTGTCGGGATTCCTCATCACCTCGCTGCTCATCACCGAGTACGACGGCACGGCATCGCTCAGTTTGGGTTCGTTCTGGGCTCGGCGTTTCCGGCGGTTGCTCCCGGCCGCCTGGCTCACCATCGCGGTCACCGTCGTGTTGGCCTCGGCGCTGTCGGCGTTCGGTTCACAGGATCGCGGCGACGCGATCGCTTCGTTGTTGAACGTTGCCAACTGGCGGTTCCTGGCGACCGGGTCGTCCTACAACGACCTGTTTTCCACGCCGTCTCCGTTTCGGCACTTCTGGAGCCTCGCAATCGAGGAACAGGCGTATGTGGCGCTGCCGGTGCTGGTGTGGGTGGCTCTGCGGGTCTCGAGAGGCTCGCTGAGCGTGCTGGCGAGCGTTCTCGGGGTGCTCTTGTCGCTGTCGATGTGGACGACGTTGACCGCTGACTCTGTCGATCGCGTCTATTACGGCACCATCACCCGCTCGGCCGAGATCCTCATCGGCGCACTGCTGGCAGCGATGGTCGCCCACCCCAAGACCAGGGTGCATCTGTTGCGACGATGGGTGCTGCGAAGCGTCGTCGTGGTGGCCGGGGTCGTGTCGTTGGTGGGTTTCCTGGTGGCCTGCGTCCGGGTCGAGGTCGGAAGTGCGTTCGTCCTCAAGGGCGGTCTGGTGCTGATCGCCGTTGGATCGGCGGCGTTGATCCTGAACGCCGCGATGGGCATCGGCATCATCGGGTTCATCTTCGAATGGCGACCGCTGCGGTGGCTCGGCGGAATCTCCTACGGCGTGTACCTGTTCCACTGGCCGCTGTTCGCGCTGCTGACCGAACGCCGCACCGGACTCGGCCATTTCCCGCGGTTCGTCGTGCTCGTGGCGCTGACGCTGGTGCTGGCGGTCCTCAGCAGCCGTCACGTCGAGATTCCGATGCGACGCCGTCGATTCCCGAAACCCGCCCTGCCGACGATGGCGTCGGCCGCGGCGGTCATCGTCGTGGTGTTGGCGTTGATCATGCCCACCACCACCTCGCTGGTGTTCGATGCCGAGGCCGCGTCGGCTCAACTCGACACCCTCGTCATGGGCAGCCTTCCGGCAGCGACGTCAGGGGAGTCCGGAACCTCCGCCGACGGTTCGCCGGGCGAAGGGTTGTCCGAGTTGGCCGCGGCCCAGGCGCAACGCGAGGCCGAACGCGCACCGGCGATCATGCACTTCGGCGATTCGGTGGCCCTCAGCATGGCGTTCCCGCTGGCCGCCTGGGCGGTGGAAACCCAGGGTGGGTTCTTCCTCGGAGGCGACACCACGATCGGGTGTGGCATCGGTCGCGGCGGCTACGAACGCTCCTTTGGGGTGGTTCCTCGTCGTGCCGAGTGCGACAACTGGCCGCAGCGCTGGTATCCGATCACCGACGTCGACGGTCTCGACATCGCCATGGTGCACACGGGACAGTGGGAACTGGTCGACCGCCGTATCCCACTCGGGATGAATCACACCGTCGTCGGCGAAGACGCCGCGCTGCTGAGCACCCCCGTGCCAACGCAGATCGATGAGGTGTGGCGCAACGTCGGAGATCAGATCTACGACGACTACCTGCTCGCAGAGCTGTCGGCAGCTCAAGAGTTGCTGTCGCGTCGCGGCGCGCTGGTGTTGTGGGTGAACCTTCCCTACTACAGCAACCTCGACAGCGAGTCGTTCAACGCCAACCTGCGCCTGAGCCACGACCCGGCGCGGGTCGACGCGTTCAACGCTGTGCTCGAACGGCTCACCGCGAAGTTCCCGGACACTTCGCGGCTGTTGGATCTGCATACCTACATGGCCGACAAGACCGATGACACGAGCCTTCGGGCCGACGGATCCCACTTCAACAAGGAGGGTGCGGAATCGGTCGCCTTGGAATTTCTCGGCCCCGAACTGCTTCGTCTCTGGCGCGACTGGCGGGCGCCGCAACTCGGCCTCGACGGTGACCGATAGCGGGCCGTTCAGCTTCGGCGATTGAGCGATACACGATGCCAGCGGTTCCAGATCAACCCATACCCACCCATCCCGGCGCCCCGACAACGGCGCGCACCCCCGCCCCGTTCGGGCACGTGGCGGGCCTCGACGGCCTTCGAGGTATCGCGATCATCCTGGCGCTCTGTTACCACGCTCACATGTCGTTCGCGACCGGCGGGTTCGTCGGCGTCACCATGTTTTTCACCCTGTCGGGATTCCTCATCACCTCGCTGCTGCTGCGCGAGTTCGACCGCAACGGCAAAGTCGACCTCGGGCGATTCTGGTCGCGCCGATTCCGCCGTCTCCTGCCCGCCGGGTACGCCACGATCGCACTCGTGGTCGTCATGGGAGCCGTCGGAATCTGGGACGGCGACCAACTCCGTTCCCTTCGCAGCGACGTTCCGGGCGCCCTGGGTCAGGTACTCAACTGGGTGTTCATCGCCAAGGGCACCTCCTATGCCGGAGCCACCACCGCACCCTCGCCGCTCAACCATTTCTGGAGCCTGGCGATCGAGGAGCAGTTCTACGTGGTGTTCCCGCTGCTCGCGGCGGGCCTGCTGGCCGTTGCGCGCCGACGGCGGGCGCCGCTGGTCGCGGTGTTGATGGTGTTGGCTGCCGGTTCCGCCTGGTGGAACGCACACCTGGCCGGCACCGACCTCAACCGGGCCTATTTCGGTCTGGATACGCGCATGTCCGAACTGCTGCTGGGAGCGCTGCTGGCATGCGCCACGCTCTACCGGACCCAGATCACCAACTGGTGGCTGCGTCAGGTGACGACGCTGGTCGGCGTCGCAGCGTTGGCGACGTTGGGGTTCATCACCGCCAACGCGACGTTTTCCACCCAATGGATGTACCCCTGGGGATTCCTCCTGGTGGCGGTCTGTACCGCGGCGTTGATCGTGTCGGCGATGCAGGCCTCGGCGTTCGCCCGGGCGCTCGGCTGGAAGCCGCTCGCGTGGGTGGGCACGATCAGCTACGGGCTCTACCTGTACCACTGGCCGATCTTTCAGTGGTTGACCCCGCGGCGAACCGGACTCACGTTGTGGCCGCTGTTCGGCGTTCGCATGGCGATCACGATCGTGATCGCCGTCGTGAGCTACCGCTTCCTCGAACACCCGATCCGGACGGGTACCGCGCTGCGCGGACGAACGCTGGCCGCGGTGCTCGGCGGCGCGGCGGTGTTGCTGTTGGTGTCGTCGACCCTGGTGGCCGCGACGGCTGCACCGGCGCAGGAAAGCCTCGCCGGTCTCGAACGCAGCACCACGACCGCGCCGCCCCCACCACAACGGGTGTTGATCGTCGGCGACGAGACCGCCGCGTCGCTGATCGCGGATCCGACCACCACCGACGGGGTGATCGCCGCGGCGAACGTCGTCGTCGAGTCCTCGACCGCACCCGGATGCGGCGTGTCGTTCGGGGGGACCCGGGTGGTGAGCGGGCAATCGACCGAAGCCGTCAACCCGCCGAACTGTGCCGGGGCGGCCGAGGTCTGGTCGCAGGCGGTCGCGAGTTTTCAGCCGGACGTGGTGGTGGTGATGGCCGGTTTCTGGGACGTCACCGACCGGCAGTTCTGGTCCGAGGACCCGATTCGCCATCCGGGGGAGCAGACCTTCGACGATTTCCTGGGCACCGAGATGTTCGGCCGCACCGAGGAGTTGGCTTCGGGCGGAGCGACCGTCGCCTGGGCGACGATGGCCCCTCAGCGTCGACAGTTGCCGGGGGTTGCATTACCCCCGGAACTCGTGCCCGAGAACGACCCGGCCCGTGCGGGTGCCTATAACGCTCGCCTCAACGAGGTCGTCGAGTCGAGCGAGCGGGCACGGGTGCTCGATGTCGCCACCAAAATCGCCTCGCTCAGTAGCGATCCGTTCGACCCGACCATTCGCCCAGATGGCGCCGCACTGTCGCCGCCGGCCGCCGCCCAGGTCCTCGCATGGGCGCTCGAGGAGGTTGCCGGCATCAGCCGGGTCATCGATGCCGGCGCACTCGGCGGCACCGGCATGGTCGATCCCTTCACCCCGGGCGATCTTCCGCCCGCCCCCGCGTGGACTCCGTTGACGCTGGCGCCGAACGAGCGGCCCCGGATCATGGTGGCGGGCGATTCGGTGGCCTTCGGGTTGGGGTACGCACTGCAGAACTGGGCCGCGGCCTCGGGCACAGCGGAGTTCCTGCAGCGCGGGCAGTTCAATTGTCCGATCGCCCGCGGCGGCAGCTATCGCTTCCAGACCGAGGTGGCCGAGTTCCCCGACCGCTGCGACTGGGGGGAACAGTTCCTGACCTGGGTCGCTGAATCACGGCCCCACGAGGTGACGATCTTCAACGGGGTCTGGGACATCGTCGATCGCATCCTGCCGGGTGACCGCAAATGGCGCCACATGGGCGATCCGGTACTCGATGCATATTTCCTGCGCGAGTTGCTCACCGCGATCGACGTCTTCAGTTCCCAGGGGGCACGGGTCACCCTGCTGACCCATCACTACATCGAAAGCGGCGCCCAGAAGGGCTTCCAGGGCCTGCCGGAGTCGGAACACGCCCGCGTCGACCGGTACAACGAACTGCTGCACGAGGCCGCGGCACTTCGCCCCGGGGTCGTGAGCGTGGTCGACTTCGCCGCCGGGGTGCAGACCGGTCCGAACGGGATGGTCGACCCGGCCAATCTCACCGACGGACTGCACTTCACCGACGAGGCGCTCGTGGGCGTGTCCGAGTGGTTGGGACCGCAGTTGGTCGAACTCGCCTCACGGCCCTGACCCTTCCTCCATCACCACTTGGGATAGCCGGCAGCCGTCAATCGCCGGAGGACTCGACGGTGGGCAGCCCCTCAGGGTGTTTGGCCTTCCATGCGGTTTCGATCTCGCCGAGCAACCAACGCGCCGCGGTCACCGAGGAGGCGCGGGTGAAGTGCACACCGTCGATGCGCAGGTCGGGGGAGAACTCACCACCGGGGGAGTTCTTCATCCACGTGGCGAGGTCGACCACCACGACGTTGGTGCGCAGCGCGGCGGCCTCGTTCACCAACTCGTTGAAGCGCTCCGAGCGACCCGGCTCGGCCTCGGAGTAGGGAGGCTTCGCCATGTACATCTCGGGGTTGTAGATCGGCGAGAACGTCGGCGCCGTCAGCCAGACCACCATCGCACCGTGCGCCGACCACTCGTCCATTCGTGCACCGAGTTCCTGGCGGAGAAAGTCGTCGTAGGCGGGATCGCCGACATGGGTCCAGTCCGCGAACCCATCGGGACGACGATCTGCGATGTCCCACATGCCGCCGGCGGCCAGCACCACGTCGGGTTCGAAAAGCTGGGTCGACTCCTCGAAGTTTCCGGGTCGGCCCAGACACTCCTGGTCGGCTTGTCGTTCGAGGCCGATCCCGCGGTTCCAACCGGTGGTGCCGAACGGACAGCCGACGAGGCCACGGTTGTACACCGACACCGTCGCATCGAGCGCTGCGAGTTGCTCGAACCCGATGCCGATCGACTTGGCGAAGGAATCGCCCATGACGAGTAGGCGAAGCGGACGGGTCGCCGCGGCGGCCTCGGCGGAGTCGCGTTGTTGTGGGGCCGCATCGACGACCCCGCCGACCGACTCGAGCGCCACGAGGTCGTTGTCGTCGGGGTCGGGCAACACGGCTGCGCCTGCGGCGAGCACGGCCAGCGCCACCAGCGGCACGACCGCGCGCTGATTGCCGGTGATGAGGCGGCTGAAACGCACCGGCCGTTCGAAGACGTGGTACGACACGATGGCCAACGAGATGGTCAACGCCACCTGCATCACAGCGATGACGACCGCTGCGAGCGGCACGACGTCGGGGGTGAGCCACAACATGATCGGCCAGTGGAACAGGTAGACCCCATAGGAGATCTTGCCGAGTTCGACCAGCGCCGAGGATTCG
Organism: Microthrixaceae bacterium; assembly: GCA_023957975.1. Taxonomy (NCBI): domain Bacteria; kingdom Bacillati; phylum Actinomycetota; class Acidimicrobiia; order Acidimicrobiales; family Microthrixaceae; species Microthrixaceae bacterium. The sequence continues at coordinate 252,600 of JAMLGM010000004.1, forward strand.
AGGATTCGCGCCAGGGGGTAGGTGCCCGAGGTGATCGCCGCGATGATCACGCAGATCGCCGCGCCGTGAATGGAGAACCCGCCTCGATACAGCCAGGGATTCTCGATCGGCACCAGCGACCAGGACAGCACCAATCCGACCGTCGCGATGATCGACGCTACGGGCAGCAACGACCGGAAACGGTCGATGAGTCTGCCGGTGCCACCGAGGCTCAGCGCCGCGAGCACCCCGCCGATCGCCAGCTCGCCGACGCGGGTGTCGGTGCCGAGATACACCCGGTTCGAGTATTCGCCGCCCCCGAGCACCACCATGGCGAGAAAGGACAGCGCGGTGATCACCGAGAACACTCCGGCCACCGCGCTGCGCCGGTGCGCGAGCTTCATGGTGATCGCCACAACGAACGGCACCACGAGGTACGCCTGCTCCTCGACCGCAAGACTCCAGAAGTGGTTCAGCGGCGACGGAGCGTTGAACGAGGCGGCGTATTCGTTACCCGAGAGGATCTGATGCCAGTTGAACACGTAGCCGATCGCCGACCAGATCTGCCCGGGCAGGACCTGCAGTTGGCTGGCGGTGCCGATCAACGGGGTCAACACCAGAACCACGGCGAGCGTCAGCAGCGATGCCGGCATCAGCCGCCGCAAACGCCGAGGCCAGAACCCGCCGAGGTTGACGAAACCGACGCTTTCGAACTCCAGGATCAGCAGCGAGGTGATCAGGTACCCCGACAGCGTGAAGAAGGCTGACACACCGAGGAATCCGCCCTGGGTGAATCGGTGAAACCAACCGAGGTCGTTGGTCTGGCCCAGGTGGTACAACACCACCACCGCCACCGCGACGCCGCGCAACCCGTCGAGGCCGGCGATGTGGCGTAACGACGCGCGCCGAGGTGTGTGGGCGCGACGAGCAGCGCTCGGCGATGGGCCGCTGGGATCGCCACGACGTCGATCCGCGCTCGATGGGCCGGAGCGCGGGTGATCCGCACGGGTGCGGTCGGAGGTCGAACCCCTCGGTGGTGATCCGGTCGAGGAGTGGCTCGCCACGGTGTCAGCGGCCCCTGGTCGGCTCAGCGCTGGTGAAGGGAGGGCGCGGTCGAGGGGATCACCGGAGCGTCACGCCCGGTTCCCTGAGGCGACGACGCCGCCTTTTCTTCGTGGTACTCCTCTTCGACGTTGACCGCCCAGATGTCATGGTGGGCACCCTGGGCGATGTTTTCGACGGTCAACATGGCGGTGAGCATCGAATGATCGGCGTTGTTGTACTTGTGCATGCCGTTTCGTCCGACGGGATGGACGTTGGTGGCGTTGGCGGCGAGCCATGCCTTCATCACCTCGACGTTGGCGGCATAGTGCTCGTCGTAGGTCGGATACGCCTTGGGCATCCGAACGACGTAGCCCTCCGTGATCAGAGCGGGGTCGGCGAGTCCGAGGATGGCGAGCTCGCGCTTGGCGAGTTCGATGAGGTCCTCATCGGTCGAGGTCCACATTCCGTCGCCCTCGAAAACGAAGTACTCGAGGCCGAGGCAGGTGTAGCCGTCTTTGACCATGTAGGGAGACCACGAGCGGAAGTTCTGGATTCGACCGACTTTCACGTTCGGGTCATGGATGTAGATCCAGTTGTCGTCGAAGGTCTCCTCACCCTTGACCACCAGAGCCACGGTCAGGAAGTCGCGGAACTGCAGGTCATCCGCGGCACGCCGGGTGACCTCGTCGACCGGCGGGTCCATCGAGCGCAGCAGCGCCGGCATGGGCATCGAGCTGATGACGTGTTCGGCGGGGTACTCGGTGCGGGCGCCGTCGGTCGATTCCGCGACCACGGTGTGGGCGACACCGTCGCTATGGCGAATTTCCACCACTCGGGTCTGCATGATCACGTCGCCACCCTGTTCGGTGACCAGATCGGTGCAACGCTCCCACATCATGCCCGGGCCGAACTTCGGGTACTCGAACTCTTCGATGAGCGAGGCGATGTCTTTTTGGTTCCGGTTCGGCAACAGCGCGTTCACGATGGCATTGAACAGCGACAGGTTCTTGATGCGTTGCGCAGCCCAGTCGGCGGGCATGGAACTGACCGGAACCCCCCACACCTTTTCGGTATAGGTCTTGAAGAACGTGCGGTAGAGGCGCCAACCGAACCGTGCGACGAGCCACCCCTCGTAGTTGTCCTGATCCTTCGGTGGGCGGACCTGAGCGACGGCATAGGAGGCGACGCACTTGATCGCCTCGATCGGCCCGAGGTTCGTCAACGCGTTCATCGCCTTGAGCGGATAATCGAAGTACTTGCCGTTGTAGAAAATCCGACTCTTGCGCGGCCGCAACAGGAAGTCGCCCTGGGGAAGGATCTCGTGCCACAGGGCCGACACCTCAGGAACCTTGGTGAAGAAACGGTGACCACCGATGTCGAAACGCCATCCGTTGCGTTCGACCGTGCGGGAGATGCCACCGACGATGTCGTCGCTTTCCAGCACGGTGGCGTGACGTTGAACCTTGCCGAGCTGATAGGCAGCGGTGAGGCCGGCTGGCCCGGCGCCGATGATCACGACATCTCCCGATGGCGCGGCGGGTTCGGCGGTGGGGGCGACGGGGTCGGACTCAGAATTCACGAGAGCCGATGCTAGTTCTCACGCCGTGGCGAGATGGTGAACGCTCGCTATCGGTTCACAGGCGACATCGGCCCCGGCAACCATGCGAACCATCAAGATGTTGTCGGTGCGGATACTCGCGACGGGAACCGACCAGCAGTCGATCGTCTGGCGAGCGTTACCGGTGCGGTAAAAGGTGGTCATGGTCTTGTCGTGGGCGAAGGTGTCGGCGTCGGCGACGACCTCGGTGTGATGGTCGGTGAGGGTGATTTCGAAAGCCATGTAGGCATCGTGCACCCGCAGGCCTGTGGGGAACCAGGGCAGCATCGTTGGGTCTTTCCTGGGTGCGGACTGTGGACACGGCCCCTTGGCGGTGGATGCCCGGTGGATGCCCGGTGGATGCCCGGTGGAGGTGGCGGAGGCGGCGTCTCAGCCCTCGGCCAGCGAACGCGCCCAGGCGTAGTCGGGCTTGCCCGAAGGGCTTCGTCGAACGCCGGCGACCCGGACGATCGACTTCGGGGCCTTGTAGGAGGCGAGGCGCGCCTTGACGTGAGCGATGAGCTCGTCGTCGCTCACCGTCGCGTCGGGTCGCAACGACACCACCGCCACCACCTCCGAACCCCATCGCTCGCTCGCACGCCCGCACACGATGGCGTCGGTGACCGCCCGGTGAGCGGTGAGGGCCACCTCGACCTCCTCGGCGAAGACCTTCTCGCCGCCGGTGTTGATGCACACCGAGTCGCGTCCCAACAACTCAATCGTGCCGTCGGTGCGCAGCGCGGCACGGTCCCCGGCGACGCCATGGCGGACCCCGCCGATCACCGGAAAGGTCGCCGCGGTCTTCGCCTCGTCGCCGAGGTAGCCCAGCGGCATGCGGCCGGTCTGAGCGAGCCACCCGGCCACCCCCACATCCGCGGGGTCGTCGGCGTTGAGCGGACGGTCCAATCCATCGGCGAGCACGACGGCTGTCGATTCCGAGCGAAAGCCTGTCGTCGACGGTCCTGTCGCAGATGGCCCTGCTGGAGGTGGGCCTGCTGGAGATGGGCCTGCTGGAGATGGGCCTGGCGCCGCAGCCGAGCTCGCCACCGCCGAGGTCGCCACGGCCTGGCGTCCACTTTCGGAGGAGCCGAGCACGTCGACGATGGTGACCCCGTCGAGAGCACCCAACAGTTCGGCCTTCACGTGAGGGCTGAGCACGGCCCCTCCCGACAGCAGGTGGCGAAGGCTCGACATGTCGCGCGGCCGTCCGGCGCGCCGGCTCGCCTCGAGTTGGTCCAGCAGCGGCCGAGCAAAGGAGTCGCCGACGATGAGCAGGCTGGTGACGCGGTGTCGCTCGACACAGTCCAACACGTCCGCGGCGTCGAAGTGCTCGGGGTGATCCTGGATGATCACCGTCCCACCGCCCAACCAGCAGCTCAGGGCGTTCCAATGGGCGGCCCCGTGCATCAACGGTGGGGCCGGGAGCGCCCGCAACCGGCTGTGTTCGGCGGCGGCGACGATCTCGTCGATCGAATCGAAGTCGGTTCGGTCCTTGCGCCGAAGTCCGAGCGCGGAGACCACGAAGTCGGCCTGACGCCACAACACCCCTTTGGGCAGTCCCGTCGTGCCGCCGGTGTAACACACGTACAGATCGTCGCCCGAGCGCTCATCCGCGAGGCGGGCTCTCAACGCCTCCGAGGCGGGTTGGGTCACCACGTCTTCGTACCACCGGGCCCCGTCGACCAGATCGTTGCTGGATTCGTCCGCCACCTGAATGAGCGCTTCGAGATGTTCCAGCCCGGCGCGCACCTCCTGCACGAGTGGGGCGAAGGCAGAGTGGAACACCAGGACGCGGGCACGACTGTCGGCAAGGACGTAGGTGAGCTCTGCGGCGAGGTACCGATAGTTGATGTTGACGGGTGCCCACGATGCCTGCCAGGCGCCGAGCATCGCTTCGAGGTACTCGTTTCCGTTGTGCAGGTACAGCGCGACGTGTTCCTGGGTGCTTTCCCATCCGTTGGCACCCTCGAACACCCGGCGGCGGCCGGGGCGCACCCCGTGGAGCGTCTCGGCGAAGGCCGCTGCTCGGGCATCGACCTGTGCCCAACACAACCGCCGGTCGCGAAACAGCAGTGCGTCACGATCCGGGTAGGCCTGCGCGATCGCTGCGCACATGTCGGCGATGTTCAACTCCACGTCAGCTCCACGTCAGCTCCAGGTCTGTTCCACGGTGATGGCCGGTCGGATCGAAAGGCGGCAGGGCCGCTTCAACCTGCCGGGCTCGGAACCTAGCGGCCTGCGAACATGGTGGCCATGACGACGCCAGAGACCTCATCGTCCGTCACTCGATTCGAACAGATCGACGACGGCATCTTCCAGCTCACCCTCGATCGACCCGATGCGCTCAACGCCCTCGACCTGGCGCTCATCGCCGACCTCGAGCGCCGATTCGCGGCGTTTGGCCGGATGCGAGGGCTCCGTGCGGTGATCCTGACCGGGGCCGGGCGAGCATTCTGCGCTGGTTTGGACCTGGCGGCGATCGATCCCTCTGCTGCGTTCGAGTCGGAAGTCCGGCCTGAGGATTCCCACCTCGACCCGGCCGCTGCAGAACCGCCGGGACGCGCTCAGCTCGGCATGGCGCTGCAAAAGCGCATCGCCGGGTTGATGCTGGCGTTGCGCGAACAACCGGTGCCGGTCATCGCCGCCGTGAACGGCGCTGCGGTCGGCGGCGGACTCGCCCTCGCGTTGGCCTCCGACATCCGGATCGGATCGCAATCCGCACGATTCGGTGATGCCTTCGTGAGGATCGGCATCAGTGGCTGCGACGTCGGAGTGAGCTGGATGCTGCCCAGAATCGTCGGCGCCGGCCGCGCGCACGAGCTCATGTTGACGGGGCGCATCATCGACGCGGCTGAAGCGCAGTCCATCGGATTGCTCACCGACGTCGTGGCGGCCGATCAACTCGTCGAGCGGGCAGTGGAGGTCGCCAGGATGATTCGGCGCAACTCGCCCTTCGGCGTGTGGATGACCAAGGAGGTCAGCTATGCGAATCAGGCGATCTCGTCGATGCGCGCCGCGATCGACCTGGAAAACCGCACCCAGATCCTGGCCTCGTTCACCGAGGACACCGGCGAGGCGGTCGGGGCGTTTTTCGAAAAACGCGAACCGCGCTTTTCGAACCGCTAGTGCCGTGGGCGGTCAGCGCCCAATGGTCACCGGGGTGGTGACGGGCTGCAACGGGAAATGGCAGGCCACGTAATGCGGTGAGTCGGCGTTGGCCACGGCGGTCATCTGCGGCTCCACCGACGAACACACGTCCTGCGCGTTCGGGCAGCGGGTTCGGAACCGGCACCCCGACGGGGGATTGAGCGGGGACGGAAGGTCGCCCTCCAGACGCCAGGTCGTGTCGATGGACAGCGACGGGTCCGGGTGGGGGATAGCACTGATCAACGCTCGGGTGTAAGGATGCGCCGGTGCGCTGAACAAGGCATCAGGAGCGGCGACCTCGCACATCTTGCCCAGGTACATCACCGCGATCCGATCCGAGATGTTCTTCACGACGGCGAGGTCGTGCGCGATGAACACCATCGTCAGGCCATAGCGGGCCTTCATGTCCTCGAGCAGGTTGAGGACCTGAGCCTGCACCGAGACGTCAAGCGCCGACACCGGTTCGTCACAGATGATGAGCTTCGGGTCGGTCACCACCGCCCGGGCGATGGAGATCCGCTGGCACTGACCGCCGGAGAACTCGTGGGGACGGCGAACCGCGGCGGCCGCCGGATCGACGCCGACCGCGGAAAGCACCTCGTCAACTTTCGCTGCCCGGTCTGTGTCGGATCCGCGCTTCCAGATCCGGAGGGGTTCGGACACGATCTGGGTGATCGTGCGTCGAGGGTTCAGCGAGGAGATGGGATCCTGGAAGATCATCTGCATCTTCGGCCGCGTCGAGCGCAGTTGTTCCCCGCGAAGTGACGTCATGTCGACGCCATCGAAGCTCACACGTCCGGAGGTCGGCTTCGGAAGCTGCATGATGGCCTTGCCGGTGGTCGACTTTCCGCACCCGGATTCGCCCACGAGCCCGAGGGTTTCTCCGTCGGCCACATCGAAGCTGATGTTGGAAACGGCCTGGACCTTGTCGCGGGTCCCTTTGACGGCGAACTCCATGACGAGGTTCTCGACACGCAACAGCACATCGTCGCGAAGGTGGGCGGTTCCACTGCCAGCCATCACTGACCTCCGGTCGTCGGGTTCGGGGCGAATGCGGCCTCTGCGGTGGTCACGGTCATGGCGGTGCCGCCGTGCGCCTGACCACCCGGTGCCGGACCGGACGATGCCATGTCACCCGGTGTTGGACCTGCCGGGGCCCCGACCGTGTGGGGAGCCGACGTCGGCTTCGGTGTGAATGCGACGGGGAAGTGACACGCAAACAGGTGGTCGGGATCCGCAGGATCTGCAACCAGCGGGGGCCGATCGGTATGGCAACGATCCTGCGCGTAGGAGCAGCGCGGAGCGAAGGCGCAGCCTGCCGGCGGGTTGATCAGCACCGGCGGCGCCCCACCGATGGCGGCGAGTCGGGTGTGGCTCGGCGCATCGAGGGTCGGGATCGACTTGAGCAGCGCCTCGGTGTAGGGGTGGCGCATGCGTCCGAACAGCGACCGGGTCGGCGCATGTTCGACGATACGGCCGGCATACATGACCGCGATCTCGTCGGCACGTCCCGCGACCACCCCGAGGTCGTGGGTGACCAACACGACCGCCATGAAACGCTCGCGTTGCTGATCGTCGAGCAGATCGAGGATCTGGGCCTGAACCGTCACGTCGAGGGCGGTGGTCGGCTCGTCGGCGAACAGCAGCTTCGGTCCGCAGGCGAGCGCTACGGCGATCACGATGCGTTGGCGCATGCCGCCGGAGAGCTGCCCGGGATACTCGTTGAAGCGCTTCTCGGGGGCCGGAATCTTGACCGCCTTCAACAGGGCGATCGCCGTGTCCTTGGCGGTCTGACGGTCCATCCCGAGGTTCAGGCGCAGCGACTCGGTGATCTGGCGACCGATCTTCATGACCGGATTCAGCGAGGTCATCGGATCCTGGAACACCATCGACATCTCGGTGCCCCACAGCTTGCGGTAGTCGGCCTCGGAGCGCCCGACGAGCTCCGATCCTTCGTAAAGGATGCTGCCCGACATCTCGAGCGTGCGTCGGGGCAGCAGCCCCATGACCGCCTTGGAGGTCACCGATTTGCCCGATCCCGACTCGCCGACGATGCCAAGGGTCTTGCCTCGTCCGAGGGTGAAGCTGATGTCGTCGACGGAACGGACCTTGCCGCGCGGGGTGTTGAAGAACACCGACAGGTTCTTGACCTCGAGCAGGTGATCGCCCTTGATGCGCGCCTGAGCGGGTTCCGGCACGGAAATGACGTCGTTCACAGCGCACTCTCCCGGACGTTGAACTTGCGGCGCAGCGCGTCTCCGAGCAGGTTCAGCGCGCACACGGTCACCACGATCGGCACGGTCGGCACGAAGACCAGGTGCGGCATCTTCCGGAAACTGTCGGCTCCAGCGGCGATGACGGCACCCCAACTCACATCGTCGCCGCCCACGCCCATGCCGATGATCGAAAGCCCTGCCTCGGTCACGATTGCGATGCCGACCGCGAGCAGCGCGATCGACATCATCGCCGGAACGACATTCGGAAGCACCTCGCGAAGGATGATCCGATGTGGTCGGGCTCCGAGCGCCTTCGCCGCCATGACGAATTCGCGCTGGGACCACGACATCGCCGACACTCGAGCGATCCGGCCGAGGATCGGTGTGGCGACCACGGTGACGGCGATCATGATGGCGCGTACCCGACGTTCAGGGGCGCCCGCCGAATAACTGAAGACCAGCAGCATCGCCAGCACCAACGGAGGGAACGCGATCATGACGTCGAGCAGGATCGACACGACGGTGTCGACACGACCGCGGAAATACCCCGACAGCATCCCGAGCAGCCCGCCGAGCAGCGTGGCGCCGGCGATCGACACCACGGCGATGGTGATGGTCGTGCGGGTGCCGAGAAAGACCATGCTGAACACGTCGCGTCCGGCGTCGTCGACCCCGGCGAGGTGGCGCACCTTTCCCTCGGCGCGGCCCGAGTCGCGCTGTTCGCGTGCCGCCTTGGTGTCGCGACACCCGAGTGGATCGTAGATCGGCAGCCCGCTGCCATCGCCGCACGCCCGCAGCGCTCGTGATCCCTCCTCGATCGGTGTGGCCTTGAGGAGCCCGCCGAAGAGGGACACCAGGACGAGCAGGATGAGCCAGGCGGCACACACCCAGCCGACCGCACCGAGTTTCTGTTTCGAGGCCTTGACCGCGACGGCGGTCTCGGCTGCAGGGTCAGTCATCGTGTCAGGCATGTCGGATCCGGGGATCGAGGACGGTGTAGAGCAGGTCGACCAGGAAATTGATGAGCACGAACAAGATGCCGATCACGGCGATGAAGCTCTGCGCCGCGATGTATTCGCGGCTGAACACCGCCGTCACGAGCTTGAGCCCCATTCCGTCGATGCCGAAGATCTTCTCCACGATGACCGCCGTGGAGATCATGGACCCGACGTTGAGGCCTGCCACGGTGAGCAGGGTGAGCGAGCTCGGCCGTAGTGCATGGCGAAACAGGATGCGTTGCGATCCGAGGCCCTTCGCCCGAGCCATGGTGATGTAGTCCTCCTGGAGCGTGGAGATCATGTCGCTACGCAACAGGCGGTAGTAGACCGCGATTTGGGCCACCGACATGACGGCGACCGGCAACACCGCATGGCGGAAATGATCGCCGACCCCCTCGCTGAGGGGTGGCCATCCGCGTTCGGGCAGCAGGTTCCATTTGAAGACGAAGTACTGCTTGGCGAGGTAGGCCAGGACGAAGGCCGGGATGGAAATGGCGAAGAACGCTCCGATGTTCGACATCCGATCGAAGAGGCGGTCGGCGCGGTATGCGGCGAAAACCCCCAGCGGGATGGCGAAGGCCAACGCGACGATCTGCGTGTACACCATGAGTTGCAGCGAGATCGGCAACGTGCGCCGGACATCGGCGGCCGGGTCGCCGGCTGCGTGGTAATACTTGCCGAGGTCGCCTCGAACGAAGTTGCCCGCCCAGCGCGTGTACTGGGTGACCACCGACTCGTTCAGTCCGATGTCGTCGCGGATCTGTTCGATCGTCGCGGGGTCGGCGCCGAGGCCGATGATCTCCGCGGGATCGCCGGGGATCAAACGCAACGAGAAGAACGCGACGAGTGACAACAAGAAGATGACGACGATGAGTTGCAGGAAGCGACGTCCCAGAAGTCTCATGTGGGGTTCCTCACGCTCGAACCGTGGGCGGCGAAGAATCGCCACCGATGGAGAAACGGGGTCTCCGAGGAGTGGCCTCGGAGACCCCGTTGCTCGCCTTACCTACTGATCGACCCAGGTCTCGGCGAGGGAATGCCAGCCCCACGTCACCCCTGGGGTGGCCGATCCGTCCGGAAGCGTCGACCCGGTGATGTTGTGCACCTTCGTCGAGGCTCCGACGGCCCACTCGGTATACCAGTTCCACTGGTTGTAGCGGCCCTTGGCGAACGCCCGGTTCAGGTCTTCGTAGATCGTCTTGCGCTCAGCCGGATCGGTCGAGACCCGGCCCCGATCGAGGGCATCGTCGATCGCAGGATCGTTGATCTTGCCGAAGTTCACCGGGGAATCGGAATGCCACCAGTTGTACTCGGTGTCGGGGTCGAGGCCCGGGTGGTTACGCCACAAGATGATGTTGAAGTTGCCGCCGAGGGCCTGGTCGATGAGCGCCGCCTGGTCCATGACCTCGACGACGGAGTCGACGCCGACGTCCTTGAGCTGGGCCGCAACCGATTCGGCGAGCAGCTTCACCGTCGGGTCGGTCGCATACTTGATGCTCACGCTGAGGTTCTTGCCGGCGAAGAACTCCTCGGCGGCATCCGGGTCGTACTCGAGCGTCTCGATGTCCTCGAGGTAGCCGAGGACATCGGTGTCGAATGGCTGATCGGCGGTTCGGAACTTGCCACCCGAGTTGATTTCGTTGAGTTCCTCGCGGTCGATCGCCATGCCCAGATGTTCACGGATCTCGATGTCATCGGTGGGGGCCTTGGCGTTGTTGACCAAGCCGTAGCCGATCTCCATGTGCCCCGGAGCTTCCTTCAACAGCTGGAGAGCATCGTTGTCGGTGATCGAGTCGAACTGGTCCTGGCCACTGAAGTGCCCGGCGTCGATCGACCCGGCTTCGAGCGCATCGACACGATCGGTTCCACCGACGATCGGCTTGAACGTCAGCGAGTCGAGGTAGGGAAGCTGGCGGCCTTCGGCGTCGGTACGCCAGTAGTTCGGATTCTTGGACAGCTTCATTTCCGAGTTCGGTGTCCAATTGTCGACCTTGAACGGTCCGGTTCCGATGAGGTTCTCCTTGCAGTGCTCCTCGCCACCGACCATCTGCGACTCGGCCATGATGCCGTTGCGGCCGCCGGCGAGGAACTGAGGCAGCGCCATCCACGGGGTCTTCGTGTGGATCGTCACCGTCAGCGGATCATCGACCGTGACCTCTGCGATGTTCATGAACACGAACAGGAACAACAGTGAGTTGAGGTTGGTCTTTTCTTTGGCCGCCGCATCGCCACGCCACGAATCGATGTTGAGTTTCACGACGTCCGCGGTGAGTGGCGATCCGTCGTGGAAGGTGATGCCTTCGCGCAACTTGATGCTGAGCGCGGTGTACTCGGGGTTCCAGGAATAGGACTCCGCGAGGTAGGGCTGAACCTCGTAGTTCTCGTCGAGCGCGAACAACGAGTCGTAGATCGCGTTCGCAACCTGGATGCCTCCGGCGGCGAGCTGCGCCGTGGCGAGGCAGTAACCACCCGAGGCGTCAGCCTCGATGGCGTAGGTCAACGACCCGCCCGGGGTCGGGGTGCCCTCATCCTGGGTGCCGTTGGCGATCGTCGTCTCGTTGTTGTCGCCGTCGTCGTCGCTTCCGCTGTCGCTGCCGCCGCACGAGCTCATGACGAGCGAGGAGGCGAGGAGGAGAGCGGCGATTCGGACGCTTCGCCGTGATCGGTTCTGCACGTTGTATCTCCAGATGGTCGTGCCGCCGGGGCGGCGCCGAGGTCGGTTCGGGAGGTCACCCTCCGCGACCGTGTGCTTCCCGTCGCGTTTGTGACGGTCGGCACATCAAGTAGGGGAGCACTGTAGCAACTCGGTTGGTGGTGGGGAGCAGCGCGGATCGCCGCGGCGGGTCGGCGCAACGATACGGAGAACCTTCGGGCCTACGATGTCGACCGTGCCCGAAGCAGCCCTCGTCGCCGTTCTCGTCAGCGTCGTCGTGGTGGCGGCCGCCCCCCGACGCCGCCAGCGCGGCCTGCGCAACAGCGCCGCCGCGACGACCGACCTGACGGTGGATGACCGGTCGGTGACCCGGACCCTCGGCGACGGTCGCGTCGAGTCGGCGCGTTGGTCGGCGCTGGAGTCGGTCGAGTTGGTGCGCACCCCGGTCAAGACCGCAGATGGCGCCTCGTCGTTTCTGATCCTCGCCGAGACGGCGCAACTCGGCTGCCTGGTGCCGCTCGGGGTCGGCCTCGAACGAGAGGTCCTCGAGCGGCTTGCGACGCTTCGCGGGTTTCGGGTCGAGAAGTTCAATTCGGCCCTCGAAAAGCGCCCGCCTCACCGCGAGTTTCTCTGGCAGCGACCGGAGCCCTAACCGCAGGTTCGCCCCACCTCAGTTGGCGGGGACGACGAACGGCGAAACGGCGGTGGGTTCGACGACCTCGGCGAGCGGCGGAATCGGCGGAGCACCGAAGCCGACCGGAACCGGCAGTTCGCCATAAGCGATGGATCGGCTCAACACCGTCTCCACATACGAACCCGAGTTGTTGTATCGGCGAAAGGCCCGGCGCAAGCCCTCGGCGTTGTCCAACGAGACCCCGACCGAGCACAACAACCGACCGGCGGCGAGCGCAGCGTCATAGAGGTTCTGGGGGTCCGACACGCCGTCGAGCGACCCGTCGGCGCCGTAACGCTTCCAGGTCGTGGGGATGATCTGCATCGGTCCGACCGCTCGGTCCCAGGTCGAGTCGCCGTCGAGGGTCCCGCCCTCGGAATCGCCGATCGCACGGGTATTGTTGGTGCCGTCGAGCGCAATTCCGATGATCTCGATCGACACCGATCCGTCGGGCCGAAGATGCGCTCCGCCGAAGCGGCCATGGTTCGACTCGGTTCGCCCCACCCCGGCGAGTGCCCACCAGCCGAGGCGACAGGCGCGGGCAGAGGTGGCGAGGGAATTCGCGGCGCGCCAGTACGCATCGAGGGCCAACAGCGGTAGGTCGCTGCCGTCGACGATCGAGTTCGGCCGCTGCGCCGCGATTCGTTCGTCGAGATCGGCGATGGTCACCGTCAGCCGTTCGGCATCGGATTGCGCGACACCCAGCGCCGCAGCCTGCGCCTCGCCGACCTCCGCCGACTCGTCGAGGTCGCTCGACAGCCGTTCCAGTTTGTCGTCGAGTGCCGAGCGTCGAGCGTCCATCGTCTCGACCCCGGCGTTGACGATCGAGGTCGCACGCTCGGTCAAACCCTGTTGGAGGAGCCGCTCGAAGCCTTCCTCGGTCGTCTCGCTCAACACGCTGAGCAGCTCACCGAGACGATCGCCGGTGTACGAGCGCACCGCGAGCTCGCGCCGCGCCTCGGCCCAACGCTGTTCGAACTTGTGGTACTTGCCGCTGCGTCGGCGGTTGCGTTCGAGCAGATCCTCCAACGCGGCGTGGTCGGCTGTGGCTTCGGCGAGGAGTTGTTGTGCGGACGCCGAGCGGTTCCACGCATCGGCGAGCCGGGTCGTCTCCTGCTCATGCAGGGAGTCGAGGTCCTCGCTTTCGGTGCTGTGAGCGGGCACCGCACCGAGTGCCGGCGAGATCGCGACGACGCGACCGGTGGTGTCGCGTCCCGAGCCGTCGACCGGCCCGATCACCGGCGGTACCGCCGGCCGCGGCGGGCGAACCGGGCGGGCCGGAGCGGGCACGGTCGTGTCCGGAGACGGGATCTGCGAGCCCGACCCGTTGGCGCCGGACCCCGGTGTGGTGGTCGAGGTCGTAGCGAACGGGTCGACCTCGGCCAGCGTGGGACGCGTCGCATCGTCAACCTCCACGCTCTGGGAGCGCACGGTGCTCGACGCGTCGGCTGTCGTCGGGTTGGTGGCGACCGCGAGCGACGCGGCCAACACCACCGCGATCGTGCCGCGTCCGGCCAGGTATGCGGGCGAACGACCGGGAGTACGTCGCTGCGGTCGGTGGGCGGGTTTCACGCTCGGTGGCACCTCGGCAGTCGCGAACGCATGAGCGCGATAATCGTACGTGGTGCCACGACAAAACCCACCCGCAGACCCGCGCGGTCGCCGTCTCGGAGCCCGGCTCGAATCGCTTGCCGCCGACCTTGAGTTGGCGATCGGGTCCGCCGGGGTGGTTCGAGATCCTGAGGTCGCGGCGACCTACACCACAGATTGGACCGGACGCTACGGGCCCAAACGCGCCGTGGTGGCACGCCCCACCAACGCCGAGGAGATTGCGCTGTGCCTCGACGCCGCGGCCTCCCACGGCGTGGCGGTGGTCCCCCAAGGGGGCAACACCGGCCTGGTGGGCGGCTCGGTTCCGAACCGCCACGACACGTTGGTGTTGTCGACCCGGCGCTGCCGCCAGATCGGCCCAATCGATGAGGTGACCGGCCAGATCACGGTCGGAGCCGGGGTCACGCTGGCTGAACTCAACTCGGCCCTGCGCGGTTCAGGCTGGCGTTTCGCCGTCGATTTCGCAGCTCGCGACAGCGCGACGATCGGTGGGATGGTCGCCACCAACGCCGGTGGGATCCGGGTGTTTCGGCACGGGTCGACACGCCAACAAGTCGTCGGGCTCGAATACGTCGCGGCGGACGGTCGAATCGCCCGACACCTCGACGCCATGGCGAAGGACAACACCGGCTACGACCTGAAGTCGTTGCTGTGCGGGTCCGAAGGAACCCTGGCCGTCATTTCGGCGGTCCGGTTGCGGCTGATTCCCGAGGTGGGCGAGTCGGTGGTCGCGTTGTGTTCCTTTGCCGACCTCGACGAGGCGATCGGGTTCGCCTGGGAGATCCGTCAGCGGGTGCCCGGCAGCGAAGCGATCGAGTACCTCGACGGGGCCTGTGCCGATCTCGTCGCCATGACGCGTCGTGTCGCCCTGCCGGTTCGCGGCGCCGCGATGATCCTGGTCGAGGCGGCCGCATCCGTGGCGCCGCTCGACGATCTGGCGGCGGGGATCGCCGCGGCCGGGTCGCGGCCCGACGATGTCGCCTTCGGTATCGAGCCATCGCAGCGACGCGAATTGTGGAGGCTGCGCGACGAGCTCACGATTGCGCTGGCGGCTCTGGGAACCGTCCACAAGTACGACGTGTCGGTCCCTCACGATCGGATATCCCACGTCCGGGAGCGCACCGAAGCCGGACTTGCCCGCCTCGCTCCGCGCAGCACCGCCTGGTGGTTCGGTCACGTGTGCGACGACAACGTGCATCTCAACCTCACCGGTCCAGAACTCGGCGTCGCACACGGCGCCGAGCGGGTGGACGAGTCGACGGTGGCTCCGCGATCGCTCGATGAGCTGGTGTTCGGCGTCGTGGTCGATGCGGGAGGGTCGATCAGTGCCGAACACGGAATCGGAGTCCACAAGGTCCCGTATCTTCATCTCGCCCGTTCCGCCACCGAGATCGCGCACATGCGGGCGATCAAAGCGGCGTTCGACCCTCAATCGATTCTGAATCCCGGGGTGATTCTCCCGGGCTGATCCCTCCGGACTGTCGCCGCAAGCGTCATCGCGCGGGGTGAACCCACTGCCCGCGAGATGTCAGTACGCGTTTGAGTTCGAGGGGTTGATCGGTCATGATGCCGTCGACCCCGAGGTCGAGGAGCCGGTGAATCTCGACCGGGTCGTCGATGGTCCACACGTGGACCTGCATCCCCAGGCGGTGGGCGGTGTCCACGAAGGCTGGGGTGACGAGGGGTACCCCCTTGTGGGAGACCGGCACCTGAGCGGCCCCCTGGACGAACGCCGGCCTCACCAGCGATCGAAACCCCCGTGTCGCAGCAACACGAAGGCGCAGGATCTGCTTCGGCCCGAGCGAGGTGCACAGCGCGGGCCCACATCGCTCGCGCATCTCGGCCAGGCGGGCGTCGCTGAAGGCACCGATGCACACCCGGTCGATGGCCTTGGCGTCGCGGAGAACCCTCGCAAGCGGCTCGACCGCGTCATCGGCCTTCGGGTCGATGTTGAACCGCACCGCGGGAAACGCCTCCAGTAACTCCTCGAACCGCACGATGGGTTCGCGGCCGCCGACCTTGGCGCGGCGAACCTCATCCCAGGTGAGCTGCGAGATCAGCCCGGCCCGGTCGGTGACACGGTCGAGGCGGTCGTCATGGAAGGCGACCAGGACACCGTCGGCGGTGCGGTGCACGTCGGTTTCGAGGTAGCGGAAGCCGAGGCTGACCGCACCCTCAAACGCCGGCATGGTGTTTTCGGGCCATTCGCCTGCACCCCCTCGGTGTGCGAAGGCGAGTGGGCCAGGATGATCGAGTACGGCAAATCGGCTGGCCATCGGGTTCTTTCTACTCCGCGGCGACAACGCCGGCGAGACATCCCGGCCCATCGCGGCGAGACAGCACGCACGCGAGCCCCCTCACGGGTTACCGTCGTGGCGATGCGTTGCCTCGAGGCGTTTCGACAAGAGGTGTCCAACGGCAGCCAAGCGCGTCTGGATCGACTGACGATCGCGCTTGCCGGGGTGGCCGACCCGCGTGTCGACCTCGACGCCGAACTCGCTCGACTCGACCGCCTCGCCACCCGGTTCGGCGCCGAAGGGGGACGCAACGGCGACGATCTGATTCGGTGGATGGCTCGTCACGGATTCCGTGGGAACGCCCGCGAGTACTACCACCCGGACAATTCGATGCTTCCTCGGGTGTTGCGCACCGGCCTGGGCATTCCGATCACGCTCAGCATCGTCGCCATCGAGATCGGGCGACGCCACGGCCTCGGGCTCACCGGAATCGGTGTCCCCGGCGAGTTCATCGTCGGAGAATCGCTCGTGTGCGAACCCCCAGCTCTCAATCCGCCACCGGTCGGCCGGCGGCGGCCACACGGCGCCGCTGCCGCAAGGTTTCACAATCCGTACCGATCGCGCTCATTCGACCTCGATGGCTTGCATCGTTTCTGGCGCGAGACCAACCAGGAGGGCCTCGTGACCGCCCCCGAGGTGTTGTGGCCCGTGGGGCCGGTGGACATCGTCGAACGAATCCTCAACAACCTCGAACAGATCTACCTGCGCCGCAGCGCGCCGCGGGGTCTCGAGTTGGTGTATCGCCTCCGTGTCGAACTGCCGAGCGCGACGGTTGCCACCCGACGTCGATATGCGGAGATCCTCGAGCGCTCCGGCAACTTTGCTGAGGGGATCCGCCAGATTCGCGTTGTGATGGACGAGCGCCATCCTTCGGAGAACGTGTTGACGACCCGCCGCGACTGGCTGTTGTTGCGGCGTCTCCAGGCGAATCTCAACTGAGCTACCTTGACCACAGGAGCGCCGCCGGGGGGCGGTGCGGGTCGTGGGTTCGCCCATGAGGGGAGTGTGAACGATGACCGTGCCGGATCCGAGTGAGGCGCTGGTCGAGGAGCGTCTCGAGCAGTTGTTGGCCGAACACCCGCCTGCCGACACCGAACCGCAGCGATTCCTGGAGGCCCAGTACGACCTCGGACTCGCGTGGGTGCATTTTCCCGAGGGCGTCGGCGGCCTCGGGGTCAGCCCGAAGTTGCAGCGCAACGTCATCCGGCGGGTGTCCGAGGCCGGCGGGCCGATCGGCGGGGTACGAAACCCCATCGGCTACGGCATGTGCGCCCCCGCCATCCTCGAACACGGCGACGAGGCGCACCGCAGCTTCCTTCGTCCGCTGTTTAGCAATGAGCATATCTGGTGTCAGTTGTTTTCCGAGCCGGGTGCGGGCTCCGACGTCGCGTCTTTGGCGTGTCGAGCCGAACGGGACGGCGACGAATGGGTCATCAACGGACAGAAGGTGTGGACCACCCTCGCGCACATCTCCTCCTATGGGCTGTTGATCGCACGAACCGATCCCGAACAGACCAAACACGCCGGCATGACCGCGTTCATTGTCGACATGAATGCGGCGGGGGTCGAGACCCGTCCGATTCGCCAGATCACCGGCGACGCCGAGTTCAACGAGGTCTATTTCACCGATACACGGATCCCCGATTCGATGCGCGTCGATGAAGTGGGCCGCGGCTGGGCGGTGGCGCTCACGACCCTGATGAACGAACGGGTGTCGATCGGGGGTGGCACACCGCCGCGCAACAGCGGACCGATCGGGCAACTCCTCGACCTGTACCGCTCCGGCGAGCGCGGAGTGGTCGACCGCGACCAGTTCATGAGGCTGTGGTCCCAAGCCGAGATCAACCGCCTGACCAATATCCGGGCGTCACAGAATCGAAAGCTCGGCACCCCCGGCCCGGAGGGGTCGGTCGCCAAGTTGGCGATGGCCGAACTCAACAAGGCGATCTACTCCTTCGCGGTCGACCTGATGGGCGCCGCCGGGATGTTGTACGCCACCTATGACTTCCCGCCGGCGAAGCAGGCGATGTTCGGCGACGACCTCAGCGTGAATTTCCTGCGCGCCCGTGCGAACTCCATCGAGGGTGGCACCACCGAGGTCATGAAGAACATCCTGGGTGAACGGGTACTCGGCCTGCCGGGCGACGTGCGGGTCGACAAAGACGTCCCCTGGAGCCGAGTGGCGCGGAGCTGAGTCTCCGGGTCGGTAGATTCGACGTCATGTCGAGACGCACCAAGATCATTGCCACCATCGGACCTGCCTCTGATGATCCGGCGGTGATCCGGCGCATGATCGCCGCCGGAGCGGACGTCTTTCGCATCGGCCTCGCCCACGGTTCGCTCGGCGACGCCATCGAGCGGTACCGGCGAATCCGTGCCGTGGCGGCGGACGCCGGCCGGGAGATCGGCGTCCTCGGCGACCTCCCCGGACCCAAAGTCCGGCTCGCTTCGTTCGTCGACGACGGTGCCGTTCTCGCGGTGGGTGGCGAGGTCGAGTTGTGCCCCGGTGCGGAGTCGTCCACCGCCACCTCGCTGGGGGTCGACTACGGCGATCTGCTCGCCGACCTGCATCCCGGCGACAACCTGGCCCTCGGCGACGGAACCGTTCGCCTTCAGGTCACCTCGGTCGACGCATCCTCGGCGCGGGCGGTCGTCACCTACGGCGGAACGGTGCAAGGCCGTCCCGGTTTGCACGTCCCGTCGGACCGTCTCGGTCTCGCCACGCCGACCGCAGAGGACCTGTACAAACTCGACGCCTTCGTGGAGGAGGGCGTCGACATGGTCGCGGTCAGCTTCGTGCGGTCGGCCCACGACATCCGCCGGGTCGGAACCGAACCGTCGCCACGGGGCCCGCTCATCGTGGCGAAGATCGAAACTCGTGCGGCGGTCGACAATCTCGAAGGCATCATCGAGGCATCGGGCGCGGTCATGGTGGCCCGAGGCGATCTCGGCATCGAGATGGGTATCGAGGACCTGCCCCACATCCAAAAGCGCATCATCCGCGACTGCATCGCGTACGGACGGCCGGTGATCACGGCGACCCAGATGCTCGAATCGATGATCACCGCCGGCACCCCGACCCGGGCCGAGGTCTCCGACGTGGCGAACGCCATCTTCGACGGCTCCTCCGCGGTGATGCTCAGCGCAGAGTCGGCCATCGGCGTCGACCCCGTGAACTCGGTGGCCACGATGGCGCGCATCTGTGCCAAGGCCGACACCGAATTCGATTTCGACGGGTGGGCGCATCGCCTGCGGGCGCTTCGGAAGTTCCACAGCAACGACAGCGACGGTCGCCTCACCGACGCGATTACCGGAGCGGCGTGGCGCGCGGCGACCGAGGTCGGCGCGTCGGCGATCATCGCGGTCAGCGACACCGGGTTCACCGTGCGGTCGATCGCCAGGTTCCGCCCGAGCATGCCGATCCTCGGGTTCACGCCGAACGAACGCACCGCCCGGCAGCTGTGTCTGAGTTGGGGCACCACGCCGCTTCATGACCCCGTGGCCGCGAATCACGAGGATCTCATGACGAGCCTGGTGATCGCGGCCCGAGACCACGGCGATGTCCGCTCGGGAGATATCGTCGCCGTCATCAGCGGTTCCCAGGTGAACCGGGCCAAGGCGACCGACCAGATGCGTCTGGTCCGGGTGCCCTAGGCGCTGGCGCGTGGGCCGGGTTCGAACGTGGGCCGGGGTCGAGCGTGAGCCGTAACATCCGTCGCGGGCCGCCCGAGGTCCTCGAACACGATGGGGTGGTGATCGACCGCTACCGACCGGTCGTGGAGGGGCCCGATCGGCCGCCGATCGTGATCGTGCACGGAACCATGGACCGAGCGGCTGGCTTTCGGCGCACGATCGGGCATCTGCCGGACCGCGAGGTGCTGGCCTATGACCGCCGCGGTTATGCACGTTCGGGCGAGCGTCCGGTCGCATCCCGCCTCACCGATCACCTCGAGGACATGGCGGTCGTGCTCTCCCTGGTCGAGGAGCCGGCGTTGCTCGTCGGCCACAGCCTCGGCGGCGTGATCGCGCTTTGGGCGCTGGCGACCCCACCGCTCGAACACGACGTGTTGGGCGCGGTGATCTGGGAGGCGCCGATGGCGTGGGAGCCGTGGTATGAGCCCAAGGGAAGCGACCTGATGTCGTTACCCGAATCCGAGGCGGCCGAGTCGTTCATGCGTCGGATGATCGGCGACCCACTCTGGGAGCGGCTGCCCGAGTCCATGCGCAACCAACGTCGGGCTGAGGGGGCTGCGCTGCAGGCCGATCTTCGCCACAGCGCCGCTGCGGAATCGGTGGTTCGGTTCGACCGGATCTCGGCACCGGTGTTGATCGGTTATGGCAGCCGGTCGAGCGATAACCACCGCCGCTCGGCGATCACCATGGCCGAATCGCTCAACGATGCCCGCGTCGTCGAGATCGACGGTGCCGATCACGGAATCCACCTGTCGAAACCGGCGACCTTCGCCGCGTTCATCGAGAGCTGGTGACCCCCGCTCCATCTGGCTCCATCTGGCTCCGCGGCGTCACGTCGCCGAGGTGGGTGCGCAGGGAGGTGGGTGTGCGTGGAGGTGGCACGGGGTTCGCGGCAACAACGTGTCGTTCTCGTTTGAACATTCCAGTTTTTCGGCTTGCGAGACGAACACCTGTTCGCTATTATGACTACATGTTTGAGCATGACGGGGCATCACACCACGCTGGCACCGACAGCGGCGACGCCGATGGCTGGGCCGTGCTCGCTGGGGCCATCGATGCCGGGGAGTGTGTTGCGGCCGAATTGGCCGGTGTTGTCGAACAGGTGGCTGCCGGTATCGCAGCGCTCGATACTGCGGTCTCGAACGGTGCTGGTGAACAACAGCGTCAAGCGATCGCCCGTGAACTGTCGTTGACTGCAGCGCGGATCAACCATGTCGCTCAACGCCTTCATGTGGCCAGTGTCGATCTGGCGCAACGTCAACACGTCAATGTGCATGACCGTGTCCCCACCATGGGCTACTGGCTTGCTCTACATCACGGCATCACCCGCCGCGACGCCAACCGGCTCCTACGCGCCAACACGGCCGCTGAACGTTTCGAACAGGTCGGTGCCGCGTTTGAAACCGGTGAGATCACCTTGGGACACCTCGATGCCATCGCGACGATCATCCCAAGCGCCTATTCGGGTGAACGTCTCGATGCTGCGATCCACGCGGTTCGCGACATCGAAGCGGTGCTGCTCGACACCGCTTCACGTTGCTCACTCAACCAGTTCGAAAACTTCTGTAAACGCGTCCGTGACCGTCTCGACCAAGACGGTCCCGCCGATCCCAACACCGACCCATCACGAGTCACCCTGTCGAAAACGTTTCGAGGACGTTGGCGCCTCCACGGCGATCTCACCGCCGACGACGGCGCGCTGCTCGCCACCATCCTCCAAGATCTCATCAACCGCCAACTCCACACCGCCCCCAACGAAACCAACCAAACCAACGAAACCAACGAGCCAGGGCCCGAACCCGGACCGGGCGAACCCGAACCGGCGGAACCTGCGGAGCCTGAGCGCGGGCCCACCATGGCCCAACGCAGAGCCAACGCCCTACGCGACGCCCTTCTCGCCGCCGCAGGCACCACAAAACCCGGCCGCGTCGGCATCTACCTCCACCTCGACCTGGACAAACTCAACCGCGCCCATGAAGGCCTCGCCGCACTCTTTGGCGAGCGCCACGGCGAACCCGACGTCTCCGGCCCAGCCCACACCGAAACCAACCTCGACATCACCGACGACACCCTCTGGGCCCTGCTCGCCAACGCCGATATCATCCCCACCTTCACCCGCAACGGCACACCCCTGTCCTACGGACGGACACGGCGACTCGCCCCCGAGCCACTACGCCACATCCTCGCCTACCGCGACCGCGGCTGCCGCTTCCCGGGATGTGAACACGACCCGCTCGGCTGCGACCTGCACCACCTCACCCACTACAGCAACGGCGGAACCACCGACCCCAACAACCTCGCCAACTGCTGCCGTCGCCACCACCACGACCACCACAACGGCCACGCCACCGTAGCCGGCAACCCCAACCAACCACTGCAAGCCACGCGACCCGACGGCACCTCCATCACCAACATCGCCCGCTACAGACAACCACCCCAACCACACGACCCACCCCAACCGCCACCCGGGTAATCGCCAAGCGGCATCCACCAGCACGGCGGTAGGGTGGCCGGGTGGCGAAGGTGTCGAATCCACTTCGAAAGCGCCACCGGGTTGCGTTCGTACTCGCCGGGGGCGGCAACCTGGGAGCGCTGCAGGTCGGCCAGCTCCGCGCACTGTCCGAACGCGGCATCACGCCGGATCTCATCGTCGGGTGCTCCGCTGGCGCGATGAACGGGGTTGGCTATGCGATCGACCCCGGACCCGTCGGCGTCGCTCGACTCGAAGAGGTATGGGACGCCCTCGCCCGACAGCCCGATCTTGTTCTGCCCGGTTCGTGGATTCCGAACCCGGTCCAACTGCTGCGGAAGGGCCCGGCGATCGTGTCGGCCGACAACATGCGTTCGCGCCTCGAGATGTTTCTGGGGCCAGTGCGCACCTTCGAGGAACTGGCCGTCCATTTCGAATGCGTCGCCACCGACGTCGACTCCAATTCCGAGGCCTGGTTCCACAGCGGCGAACTGCTCGACGCCATCATGGCCTCGGCGGCGCTTCCCTCGGTGTTTCCCATGGTGACGATCGAGGGTCGGCGCTACCTCGACGGCGGCGTGTTGAACAACGTCCCGATCAACCGCGCCATCGAACTCGGGGCCACGCGAATCTACGTGTTGCACATGGGCCAGCACGGCAAGCCGAGCCACACCGTCAAACGGCCCGTCGACGCCGCGATGATCGCCTACTGGATCGCCCGCAACGGCCGCTTCGCCCGCGACCTGGCCACGTTGCCGCCACACGTCGAGGCCTTCGTGCTCCCGCCCGGAGAACGCCCGGACCTGAAGTACGACGACTTCAGCCAGACCGCGGCGCTCATCGAGCAGGGCTACGTGAACGCCGTCGAGTTCTTCGCCCACCAGGATCGCCACCGCGAGGAGACCACGACGGTGCGCGCCGAACGGCTCCGGCGCGAGACCCGCCGGGTCATCGACGAACTCCGCGACAAGGTGCCGTCGCTCCGCTCGGCACGCGGCTCACAGGGGTACGCCGAGCTCGTCGACCCGGACGCGGCCCACGACAATGATGTCGCTCACGACGACGGGGACCCCGACCGGGGCGACGTAGCATCGGCGCCATGAGCGAGGTACGACTGATCCCGTCGGGGATCCCCGAAACCATCCTGCCCGACGAGCCCGCAGCGCTGACCGAGGCGATCACAGCCGCGCAACAGCGTGCCGATGACGAGCGCCGCGACGCCCTCGCGTCGGTCGTCGCCCGGGCCCCACGGTCGAGCGCGGCGTGGGCTGCGCTGGGATCGGCGGGACGCGACCCCATCGAGCGCTACGCCGCCTATCGGGTGGGCTATCACCGCGGCCTCGACTCGCTGCGGGCCAACGGCTGGCGCGGCAGCGGCTATTTGCGCTGGCGTCATCCGTCGAACCGAGGCGTCCTCGCGTGCTTCGCCGGGCTGATGCGTTCGGCCGACGAGATCGGTGAGACCGACGAGGTCGAGCGGTTGGCGACGTTTCTTCGCCAGCTCGATCCCGAGTGGAGCGACGACAACCGCTGAAGGGCTCCTACAGTCGTGTCATGACCGAATCTCTCGAGTCCCCACCAGCGTTTCCACAGCACGGCCGGTCGGCCGACGACATCTTGTCGGAGGTGGCGGAGCTTCGACCCCACGACATCGACTGGCGAAGCGGCAAGGCGTTCAGCCTCGTCTACAACTACGACGACCCCGAACTCGAACATCTCCAGGAGCAGGTCGCGTTGTCGTTCCTCCACGAGAACGCCTTGAACCCGTTTCGCTACCGGTCGCTGCTGCAGATGGAGACCGAGGTCATCGGCTACGCCAAGGCACTGGTCGGCGCCCAGGCGGGTTCGTTGTCCTCGGGCGGGACCGAGTCGATCTTCCTCGCCGTCTACACGGCCCGTGAACACGCCAGGGCATCGGGCAACACGGCGCCGACGCTGTTGTGCACCGACACCGCCCACCCGGCATTCACCAAGGCGTGCCATTACCTCGGGGTCACCGAGATCCGACTGGCACACGGGCCCGACGGACGAGCGGTGCCGAGCGCATATCGCGAGGCCATCGACGACCGCACGGCGATCGTGGTCGCGTCGACGCCGTGTTACCCCTTCGGGGTCATCGACCCGGTCACCGAGATTGCGGCGGTCGCCCTCGACGCCGGGGTGTTGTGCCACGTCGACGCCTGCCTGGGCGGCTGGCTCCTGCCGTGGTGGGAACGGTTGGGCCGGAACGTGGAGCCGTGGGACTTCCGGGTGCCCGGGGTGACCTCGATGTCGGCCGACATCCACAAGTACGGCTACACCTTCAAGGGCGCATCGGTGGTCCTGTACGCCGACCCGGATCTGTATCAGCGGCAGATCTTCATGTTCGACGACTGGCCCGGCGGCCTCTACGCCAGCGCCTCGTCGGCCGGCACCCGCCCGGGCCCCCCGATCGCCTCGGCGTGGGCGACGATCAATCACCTCGGAGCCGACGGCTACCTTCGCCTCGCCGCCCGGGTTGCCGACGCCACCGACCGCATGATTGCCGGAATCTCCGCGATCGACGGGCTCGAGGTGTTCTCGAACCCCGACATGTCGGTGTTCGAGTTCGGATCCACCGTGCACGACATGGACGGAATCTGCGACCGGATGGACGACCGCGGCTGGAACCTCGACCGCCAGCAGGGCGGGCTTCACCTGATGCTGGCCCCGGGTCACGACAAGGTCGTCGACGCGTTCTGCGCCGATCTCGCTGAGGCGGCGAGCGATCACGCGCCGGCGCGGGGTGCCGGGCACACCTATGGCGGGGTCGTGTGATGGCGCTCGACGGGTGGATCGGTGCCGTACTGGTCGGCGGTGACCCCTCGAGCGACGGCACCGAGCGCGCACTCGTCGACGTCGACGGGGTTCCGATCGGCTCGATCGCGCTCGACGCGTTGCACGGAGCCGGGATCGAACGCGTGATGCTCGTCGGGGCCACCGACGCCCACACCGCGGCGCTCGACGGCGAACCGGTCGATGACGTGTGGCCGGGGGAGGGGTCGGCCGGAGCGATCCTGACGGCGCTTCACCACGGATTCCTGTCCGGGGCGTCCACCGTCGTGGTGCTCGCATGTGATCTCCCCGCGGTGTCCTCGGCGGCGGTGGCTCGGCTGATCGATACCGCCCGATCCACCTCGGGATCGACTGAACCGCAGGTCGTGATGGTCAAAGAGGATGGCACTGCGCGCTTTCCGAACGGGGTATATGCGATGAGGCTCCTGCCGACGCTCGAGGCACGCTTTGCCGACGGCGCACTTTCGGTTTCGGACCTCATCGCGGAGGTCCCGGTGCTGTGGGTCGACGGGCAGGGGGCGTTTCGACAGCACGGCGGTCCCGGGTGATCGGCGAAGTTCCGGTAGCGTGGCAGCCATGACCACGCTGCCCGAGATCACCGTGCAAGAGCTCCAACAGCGCCTCGCCGCCGGCGCCGCCCTCGTCGACGTACGCGAGGTCGACGAATACGAACAGGGCCACGTGCCCGGCGCGCGCCTCATCCCCCTCGGCGAACTGCCAGGACGCGTCGCCGAGGTTCCGGCGGGCGAACAGGTGCTGATGATCTGTCGATCCGGGGCCCGTTCGGCCAAAGCCGGCGAATTCCTGATCGGCGAGGGCCGCGACGTTGTCAACGTGGCCGGCGGCACGCTCGCTTGGATCGAGGCCGGATTCGAGGTCAACACCGGCAACCAGCCGTGACCGGTTCGAGGCGAGGTCGCATCGTTCTGGCGGGGGTGCGGCGATTCGATGAGCGCTGACCTCGACGCGGTCCTGATCGGCGAGGCGGACGAAGCCCTGACCGTGGTGGAACGCGTGATCACCGCGGGTCAGTACGCGATCGACACCGAATTTCACCGCGAGCGGACCTATTTCCCGCAGCTTGCGCTCATCCAGATCCAGGTCGACGACTCGATCTTCCTGATCGATCCGCTGGCGTTCGACATTCGCGTGATGCGACCCATGTTCGAATCCGATGCCGTCGCCGTCCTTCACGCGGCCCGCCAGGATCTCGAGGTCCTCGAACACGCCGTGGGCGCCGCGCCGCGACGGCTCTGGGACACGCAGCTGGCAGCGGGTTTCCTGGGCTTGTCGACCCCTTCGCTGTCGTCGTTGCTGGAGAGCGAACTCGGAGTGCGGGTGCCGAAGGCCGACCGGTTGACCGATTGGATGCGCCGGCCGCTGAGCGAGCGCCAACGCAACTACGCCGCGGCCGACGTCGCGAATCTGCGCGAACTGCATCGCCGCCAAAGCGCCGAGTTGACGGCACGGTCACGGATGGGCTGGCTGACCGAGGCCCTGGATGAGTTGCAGGCTGAATACCGTGGTCCCCGCGACCCGTTGGAGGCGTGGCGCCGCATCAAAGAGGCCCGCCACCTTCGCGGGGCCGACCTGGCGATCGCCCAGGATCTGGCCGCGTGGCGTGAGCGGCGCGCGCAGCACCTCGACCTGACCCCGCGTTATGTGCTCGCCGACCTTGCGCTCGTCGGGCTGGCCGTCGCCAAACCGACCGGCGCGGACCAACTCAAAGACATACGCGGCGTCGATCAACGTGCGCTGCGCCCGGTGGTCGACGAACTCATCGAGGTGATCGCAACCGCGGCCGACAAACGCCCCCGGCGCGATCGCGGACCGGTGAACAACGAGTTGCCCGCCGCCATGCGCCCAGCGGTTCCACTCGTGTCGGCCTGGGTCGCTCAGTTGGCCAAGAACCAACAGATCGACCCGGCGTTGTTGGCCACCCGCTCCGATCTCGAGGCGTTTTTGCGCGGAGACGCGGAGAGTCGCCTGCTCAGCGGATGGCGCGGTGATCTGGTCGGAACCCCGTTGCGCCGCCTCGTTTCGGGGGAGGTATCCCTGGCCCTCGACCCCGCCGAAGGACTCGTGCTGGAGCGCCGTTCCGGCGACAGGGCATGACCTGATCCGAGCGTCCCGATCGGCTATATTTGCGCTTTGGTTCGTGCGGGGTCCGCCGCAGTAGGATGGCATTTCGAGTCATCCGGCAGTGATTGGGAGACAACGTGAAGAAGGGTCGCCACCGTCGATTCGAAGAAGCTCGGGCCCTGAAACGGGGTCCCGACATCGATATCGAGGCCATTCTCGACGAGCCGTCCTCGGCCTTGGACGACGCCGACGACGACTATGACGATTACGAGGAATATCAACCCGGCGGTTGGGTGAGTCCTGAAGCTGAATAGCAGCCGCGAGCGCAGCTGCCGTGCGGTTCGCTCGCCACAGGTTGGCGAGCGAACATAACTCAGAGATACGAAGGCGGCCCATCAGAGCCGCCTTTGTCGCGCGGCGACGCAGCGGTACGGTCAGGCGCGCCTGCGGCGTACCGGATCGGGCAGCGACACGCCTTCGGCTCGGCCTCGTTCGACCGCCGCGTGAGGCCTGATCGCACCGGCGTCGGCGGATTCGATGCTCTCGACGAGCCAGGCGTAGGGTTCCTCGCCCACGAGCTCGATGATCTCGTCCCGCATCGTCACGTACACGGGATCGTTGCCCACGAAGGCGGTGTGCGACTCGGTGCACCACCAGTGAAAGTCGTCGCCGCCCTCGCCCCAGTCGCGCCGCTTCCAATCGCGCAGCGTGTTCGTGACGGCGCCCAACTCGTCGGTGGACGAGATGAGCCGGAGGGGCACCTGCCAACACACGTCGGGCTTCCAATCGAGGGGGCGTTCGCCAGCGTCGAGGGCGCCGATGTGAAGTGCACAGCCCGCGCCGCGGGCGAAATCCGGGCGGTTGAGAAAACAGCAGGCGTCGTCGATCTCCCGGGTCACCCATGCCCCGTCGTCATTCTTGACGATCGGCCCGCCGGCCGACTTGGTTTCCGCAGCGAACTGCCACTGCGATGCGGTGAGGCGCCGGGCGGCACGGACGACCACGTCGCGATCGGCCTTGTCGGCGAAATGTGCACCGTAGGAACAACATCCCTGTTCGAGATCGGTGGCGTCGGCGTCGAGCACCCCCTGGCAGCCGGCGCCGAAGATGCAGCTCCAGGAGCTGAGCAGAAAGGACAGGTCGAACAGCCACGTCGTGTGATCCTCGTCTTCGAAGCTGATCCACTCGCTTCGCACCGGAACGGGAAGGGGGACCGATCCGTCGACAGCGAGATGGGGGTTCGCACCGGTTGAGGTCATGGGTTGAATCTACGCCACTGCGAGCGGCGCCTAGTGTGGGTTGATGGCTGGAGAATTCGAACAGATCGCGACACGTCTGCACGAGATCGCCGAGGAGTTGGCCGAGTTGTCGATCGTTCGGTTGCGCGACGCCATCGACGCCGGAGGCGATGAACTACCCGTCGACGACAAGCTGCTCGGCCGGGCTCGACGCTCGGTGCTCAAGGCGGCCAATCTGCTCGAGAGCGGGGGCTCAGGGTCTGCCGCCACCGATTGGTGAAGCCCAGCGCGCTGCTCGGCCCAGTGCGCTGCTCGGCCCGGTTTGTCAGCGGCCCAGCGAGCGCACCATCTGATGGAGCCGTCCGAAACTGCGTTGATCGAACTTCATCACCAACCGGGGCAGGTGCAGCAGGTCTGCGTCGTCGACCTCGGGTGCCAACGGGTCGCATCGCTCGATCGCCCCGTCGACGACCAGGTCGGCGTACTCGCGGTTGACCGCCGCGAGTTCCTCGTCGGTCAGCTGACGGCGCAGCCGGATGACGAGTTGGTCGCCCACCCAGCGCATCGAGTGATAGACGCGGTAGAACTCGTCGAGATATCGCACGGCGTCGGCGACCGACGAGGTGATGAACACGAGGTCGACATCGTCGGGGGAGATCAGCGATGCGTCCTCAAGTTCGTATTCGATGAAGTCGCGCCAACGCTTCCAGTAGCCGTCGCCATCCGGTTCGAACAACACCACCGGAGCCGGGGTCACCTTGCCGGTCTGGATCAGCGTCAGCAACTCGAAGGTTTCATCGAGGGTGCCGTAACCACCGGGGAACACGACGTACGCGGCCGACTGACGCATGAAGGTCAGCTTGCGGCTGAAGAAGTGCCGAAACCGAACCAGGCGTTCGTCGGGCACGATGCCGCCGCCCTCCATCGGTTCGAACGGAAGGCGGATCGTGACCCCGAAGCTGTTGTCAGCACCGGCACCTTCCACCGCGGCGGTCATGATGCCGGGGCCACCGCCGGTGATGACCATCCAATCGTCGGCGGCGAGCGCCGCCCCCAATTCGACCGCAGCGGTGTACGCGGGTTCACCCGGTTTCGTCCTCGCCGAGCCGAACACCGAACACTTCGGCTGACCGATGTACGGCTTGAACTGGGCCGAGGCGCGGCGGAGGTCGCGCAGAGCGAGACTGATCAGTTTCAACTCGCCCCGGTCCGCACCGTCTCGGCACAGGCGCACCACATTGCCCAGCATCTCGGTGAGCAGGTCGTTGTCAGACTGCACCCCGCTGACCGCAACCAGGTCGCGGACGGCGGCATCGGCGGTCGGATCGCCGGTGCGGGGAGGTGGATTGCGGCGATGACGTTGCTCACTCATGCGCCGGCCACCAGTGCGCTGTTCAACCCGGTGTTCCGCGACGCTTCGGTGTCGATGCGGGCATGGCCAGCGTCGTCGACGCGTCCATAAAGGGTCGTGCGCTGGACCAGTCGACGACCGAGCGGTTCGACCAGTGCCCGGAAGTCGGCCTCGGTGGCCATCTGCCCGTGTTCAGCACCCGCCGCTCGGCTGATGTTCTCGTTGATCAGCGTTCCTCCCAGGTCGTTCACTCCGGCGCGCAACAACTGGCGCACCCCGCCAAGGCCGAGCTTCACCCACGAGGCCTGCACGTTGTCGATCGCTCCCCGGTACACGATGCGTCCAATGGCGTGCATCAACACCACCTCCCGGAAGGTCGGGCCCCGCCGTGAGGCCCGCTGCAGGTAGATCGGCGAGGCCATGTGGACGAACGGCAGCGGCACGAACTCGGTGAATCCGCCCGTCTCGGCCTGCAACGCCCGGGTGATCAGCAGGTGCCGGGCCCAGCTTCGGGGGTGTTCGATCGAACCGAACATGATCGTCACGTTCGACCGCAGCCCCACCTCGTGGGCCGTGCGGTGGGCATGCAGCCATTCCTCGGTGTTGATCTTGTCGGCGCAGAGCACCTGGCGGACCTCGTCGTCGAGGATCTCCGCCGCGGTGCCAGGCAGGGTCTTGAGCCCGGCTACTTTCATGCGGCGCAGGTAGTCGGCCAGGGGTTCCTGGTTGCGCTTGGCCCCCTCGGTGACCTCGAGCGCGGTGAACCCATGAATGTGCATGTCCGGCACGGCCTCGTGCACGATCCTGGTGACCGCCAGGTAATAGTCGCCGTCGAATTTCGGGTGGATCCCGCCCTGGAGGCACACCTCGGTGGCGCCGAGCGCCTTGGCTTCGACGACGCGTTCGGCGATCTCCTCGAGCGAGAGGTTGTAGGGGTTGCCGCGCAGGTTGAGCGACAGCGGGCCTTTGGAGAATCCGCAGAAGCGGCACTTGAAGGTGCATACGTTCGTGTAGTTGATGTTGCGGTTCGAGACCCAGGTGACCTCGTCGCCGACGATCTCGCGGCGCAACTCGTCGGCCAGGGCGGCGACGGCACGTACCTCGGGACCACGCGCGCCGAACAGGGTGACGATCTCGTCCTCGCCGGGCACCTGACCCATCCGTACCCCGTCGAGCACTTCGGCGACCGCGCCCCGAACCGCCGAGCCAGCGGCGGCGGTGGCTGGTCGCATCAACTCGGCGAGTGCGCCGGTCGCAGACACATTTGGGGCCTCGACGACGAGTGGCGGTTCGGTGTCGGCCCCCGAATACCAGACCTCGGCGGAGGGATCGCCCGTGGCGGTGTCGCGGTCGCGGCCGAGGCCCTCGGCGTCGCTGCGGTCGAGGACGCCAAAGCGCATGTCCTCGGCCAACCACCGCTCGGGATCGAGCGCGAATTCGGGGTAGATCGTGAGCCTCGGAGCGAGGACGTGTCCCGCCACCTCGGTGACGTCGGTGAGACGTTCGAGCGCCGGCCACGGTCGCTCGGGATTGACGTGGTCCGCCGTCACTGGCGACACGCCGCCCCAGTCGTCGATGCCAGCGTTCAGCAGTTCACCGAAGTCGTCGGTGAGGTTCGGAGGCACCTGCAGGTGGATGTCCTCGGGCAGGATCAACCGGGCGAGCGCGATGGCTTCGAGGTAGTCGTCGTGAGGGCAGGGCGGCGACTTGTGCATCGCGGTGCCGGCCTTTGGCAGGAAATTCTGCACGATCACTTCCTGGACATGGCCCCAGCGGCGATGGGCCTCCGCGATCGCCACGAGCGCATCGACGCGGTCCTGACGGGACTCGCCGATGCCGCACAGGATTCCGGTCGTGAACGGGATCTGCAGTTCGCCCGCCGCCTCGAGGGTGTCGAGACGACGCTGTGGCACCTTGTCCGGCGATCCTCGGTGGCAATCGAGGTCGGCGTTGAGCGATTCGAGCATCATGCCCTGGCTTGCGGAAACGGGCCGCAGCAGCGCCAGTTCGTCCCGGCTCAATGCACCCGCGTTCGCATGCGGCAGGAGCCCGACCTCGTCTCGCACCAACCGACACATCGCCACCAGGTACTCGACCGTCGACGCGTACCCGTGATCGGCGAGCCACTGTGCGGCCACCCGATAGCGCAACTCGGGCCGCTCGCCGAGGGTGAACAGCGCCTCGTGGCATCCGACCGCCGCTCCGGCTCGGGCGATGTCGAGTACCTGTTCGGGGGTGAGGTAGGGCGCCTCGAGCCGGGCCGGCGGCTGGGCGAAGGTGCAGTACCCGCACTTGTCCTGACACAGCATCGTCAGCGGTATGAACACCTTCGGCGAATAGGTCACCCGAGTTCCGTAGCGTCGGTCGCGCACCGCTGCAGCGCGCTTGAGGAGTTCGTCAAGCGGCAGGGAAAGAAGTTCAGTCGTGATCGACTCGGTGGTCATCGACTCAGTGGTCATCGGCGTCTCCGGTGGCGACAGGGGAGCGGTCGGACAGTTCGTGGTTGGACAGGTCGTGGTCGGGGTGGAGCGAAGCAATGTCGCGAGGGGTGAAGGTCGTCTTGCAGGTCCGGCACCAGAACCCCTGTTCCAGTTCGCGCCCGCAGGTCTCATGCACGAGCACCGTCGGCGGCGACCCGTCGTTGAGCCAACGGTCGCCCCAGCGCATGAGCGCGACGAGCGCCGGGCTGAGTTCCATGCCCATCGGGGTGAGGCGGTACTCGAAGCGCTGCGGATGTGTCTGGTATTGGCGCCGCACCATCACCCCGGCTTCGACGAGCTTCTTGAGCCGATCCGCCAGCACCGGCCGAGCGATGCCCAGGTCGGTGCGGAAGTCATCGAATCGACGGATGCCGCGAAAGGCATCGCGCATGATCAGGATCGTCCAACGATCGCCGATCACCCCGAGGGCGCGAGCGATCGAACAATCAACCTCGGATTCCTCGCCGACGTTCGCGATCTCGGCGACGTCGTCGAGGCCGGTGTTCGGGGCGGTACCCGGCCGAATGGTGGGAGCTGAAGTCACGGGCCGCACCATAGTTCGAAAAGCGAACCGAGTGGGTTCGTTTCACAAACCCACCCCCAACAACCAGCCCAAGCGCCCGCAAACCACCCCAAACGCCCGTTCTCCGATAACCAGTGGTCGTGATCACGACCACTGGTTATCGGAGAACGGGCGGCGGGGCAGGCTCTCCCTCGCGGCGGGGCGGGCTAGGACGTGAGTTGCTGGGCCTTGGCGGCGAGGACGGCGAGCAGGTCGTCGTAGGCCGAGATGAACGACGCCACGCCCTCGCGCTCAAGCTGTTCGGCCACCGCGTCGAGATCGACGAGTGCGCCGACCGACTTCCACACCTGGTGTGCACCCTCGACATCCCCATCGACCGTGCGCGCCACCGTGCCGTGATCCTCGAACGCGTCGAGGGTCGCGTCCGGCACGGTGTTGACCGTGTCGGGGCCGATCAGGGTGTCGACATACAGCGTGTCGGCATAGGCCGGGTTCTTGGTCGAGGTCGAGGCCCACAAGGGACGCTGCGGACGCGCACCCTTCGCCGCGAGCGCCTCCCAGCGATCGCCCGAAAACGTCGAGCGGAACATCTCATAGGCGAGCTGACCCTGCACGAACGCAGCGTGCCCGCGCAACGACAGCGCCTCGTCGGTGCCGATCGCATCGAGGCGCTTGTCGACCTCGGTGTCGACCCGGCTGATGAAGAACGACGCCACCGACGAGATGGTGGACAGGTCGTCGACCCCCGCCGCCACCGCCGCCTCAAGCCCGCTCAGGTAGGCCTCCATCACCTCGGCGTAACGCTCGAGGCTGAAGATGAGCGTGACGTTGATCGAGTGGCCCTCGGCGATCATCGTCGAGATCGGCGCCAGGCCGGCCCTGGTAGCGGGAATCTTCACCATCAGATTCGGAGCATCGATGCGCTCGGCGAGGTCGCGCGCCGCCGCCTCGGTCGCCGCAGAATCGTGCGCCAGTGCCGGGGAAACCTCCACGCTGACGAAACCGTCGGCGCCACCCGAGGCGTCATGGGTGGAGCGCAGCAGGCCGAGCGCATCGTTGATATCGCTGATCACGAGTTCCCAGTAGGCGTCTTCCACCGACGCCCCACCAGCGATCAGCGCCGAGAACTGTTCGTCGTACTCGGTGGCCGACTCGATCGCCTTCTGAAAGATGGCCGGGTTGGACGTGATGCCGCGCACGCCGCGGTCGATCCAACGCTGGATCTCGCCGGAGTGCAACCACTCGCGCTTGAGATTGTCGAGCCACGGACTCTGGCCCTGCTCATCGAAAAGTTCGTGTAGGCGACCCATGTAGTGCTCCGTTCCTGGGCGTTATGGCGGCGAGATCTGTGCGGAACAGGATCAGTTGCCGACGAGTTCGGTGGCCCGAGCGACGACGTTGGCGACGTTGATGCCGAGGCGATCCATGACGACATCACCGGGGGCTGATGCGCCGAACCGATCGATGCCGATCGCGTCGTCGACCCAACGATGCCAGCCGAAGGTCACGCCCGCCTCGATCGACAACGACGGGACCCCCGAGGGGATGACCGATTCCTGATACGCACGCCCGGCGGCCTCGAAACGCTCCCAACTCGGCATCGACACCACGCGGGCAACGATCCCGGCCGAGGCCAGCTCGGCGGCCGCGTCGATGGCTACCGACACCTCCGACCCGGTGGCCACCAGCGTGATCTGCGCATCCGACGGGTCGAGGAGCGCGTAGGCCCCCTTCGCCACACCGTCGTAGCTCGTGCCCGAGAGCACCGGCAGGTTCTGACGGCTCATGATCAGCGCCATGGGTGCGTCGCCCTCGATCATCAGGCGCACCGCGTGGGCCGTCTCGTTCGCATCGGCTGGGCGCATCACGTCGAGGCCGGGGATGGTTCGAAGCGAGGCCACGTGTTCGACCGGCTGATGGGTCGGACCGTCCTCGCCCACGCCCACCGAGTCGTGAGACCAGGCGAACAGCACCTTGGTTCCCATCAGCGCGGCGAGGCGCACCGACGGACGCATGTAATCGGAGAACACCAGGAAGGTCCCGCCGACCGGCAAGATACCCCCGTGAAGCGCCATGCCGTTCATGGTGGCGCCCATCGCATGCTCTCGAACGCCGAAGTGAATCTGACGGCCGTCGGGGGCCTCGGCCGACATCGGCGTCTGCCCCTTGAGTTCGGTGCCGGTGTTGCCGGTGAGATCGGCACCACCACCGGCGATTGCCGGAACCGAATCGACGAGGGAGTTGAGGACCTTCGCGAGTGCGACACGAGTCGCCACCGACTCACCGACCTCAAAGGTGGGAAGTGCATCTGTCCAGCCGGCGAGACCGGTGAGGGATTGGCGCGACTCATAATCGTCGCGGCGGTCGCCGAGCGCTGCCGGAAGTGCCGCCTCCCACGCCGCCCGGGCCTCGCCGCCTCGGACGCCGGCGTTGCGATAGGCGGCGAGCACCTCGTCGGGCAGATGGAACGACTCATCGACCGGAAGCCCCATCACGGCCTTGGTGGCCTCGATGTCGGCGGCCTTGAAGGCGAGGCCGTGTGCCGAGGCCGAGTCGGTGAGGGTGGGCGAGGGGAACCCGATGTGGCTGCGCACCACGATCAGCGTGGGACCGCCACGGTGGGCACGGGCATCGTTGAGCGCCGATTCGAGGGCGTCGAGGTCCTCGGCCGCTTCGCCGAGATCGACGACGTTCCACCCGTAGGCACGGAACCGGCCCACCGCGTTGTCGTCGAGCGCGAGTTCGGTCGGACCGTCGATCGAGATGTGGTTGTCGTCGTAGATGACCGTCAGATTGTCGAGACGCTGGTGGCCGGCGAACGATGCGGCCTCGTGGCTCACGCCTTCGGACAGGTCGCCGTCGCCGGCGATGCACCAGATGTGATGGTTCGACACCGCCTCTCCGAACGATGCCCTGGTCGAACGCTCGGCGATCGCCATGCCGACCGCGTTGGCGATGCCCTGGCCGAGCGGACCCGTGGTGACCTCGACGCCGGCGGTGTGGTGAACCTCGGGATGGCCAGGGGTGAGCGAGTCCCACTGACGAAAGTCGCGAAGGTCGTCGAGGGTCAACCCGTATCCGGTCAGGTACAGCAGGGAATACTGCAGGATCGAGGCGTGGCCGGCCGAGAGTACGAAGCGATCGCGATCGGCCCACTGCGGTGCCGATGCGTCGTATCGCATCACCCGGGTGAACAGCACATGAGCGAGGGGAGCGAGCGCCATGGCCGTGCCCTGATGGCCCGAGTTGGCCTTCGCCGGGGCGTCCATCGCGAGCCCGCGAATCACGTTGATGCCGAGCGTGTCGAGTTCAGCGGTGAAAGCCACCAGGGAGCCCCTTCGAGATGTGTT
The DNA here is from genome assembly GCA_023957975.1 of Microthrixaceae bacterium. Classification (NCBI taxonomy): domain Bacteria; kingdom Bacillati; phylum Actinomycetota; class Acidimicrobiia; order Acidimicrobiales; family Microthrixaceae; species Microthrixaceae bacterium. The sequence continues at coordinate 288,816 of JAMLGM010000004.1, forward strand.
GTGTGCCGACGTGCACATGGCGTCGGGCGGTCGTGGGTGAGGTGCCCGTCGGGTTCCGAAAGAAACGGCGTCGAGCGAAACATGTCGTCGCCCGGTCACCGACACGTCGACGGCCGCCGAAGCAACTCGGCGGGCCCGGGCGCGCGCCATGCTACTCGCCGCGCCGCGACGCCTCGCCACGTCGGGCGCGCCGCACGGGCGGGGCGAGCCGGCTTCGGCGGAACTCTGCGTTGATGAGGAGCACCCCACCCCGAGCACCACCAGCGCAGCGAGCGACACCGGCGCAGCGACCGACACCACGAGCGCGGTACGACGCTGAACCGTGCGGCGGCACACCGCGCGAAGGTGCACCGCGCGGCCGCGAACCGCGCGGCGGTCCCCGAGGTCACCCGTTGCCGAAGATCGCCAACGCTACCGACTGGGTGTGGACCAGGGTGCGCCCACCCACCGGCCCGATCTCACCCGCACACATCATCCCGGCGACCGCACCGCCGAGCATCTCGACGATCAGCCCCGCATCGTGATCGGGTCCGTCGAACAGCCCGCGTCCCCGTGTCGTGCAGTTGAAGGCCAGCGCACCGGCGACGCCGCCCTCGTGGAGCTCGCGAAGCCTGGATACGAGGTCCTCATGGGCGGAGGCGGCATCGCGCACCTGGAACTGCACCGTGGCGCCGACCGGGATCTCGTCGTCGATCGCCACCGCACCCACCGAACGGTCTGCTCCGAGCACGCTGCGGACCAGGAAGTCGCCGCGGCCGTGTTCGAGCCGGGCCTCGTCGATCACCCGGCCGATGTGCAACCCCGCGGCCATCAGTCGCTTTTCGGCATCGGTGCTCGATTCGACCAGTTCGTTGATGCGTTCGACTGCGCTTCGGCCGCCGATCTCGTACAACACGTTGCGTTCGGCGCGGGTGACGACGAATGGCTCGCCGATCGGTCGACAACCCTGTGATACCGCGGCGCGAACATCGACCGTGTCGGGCAGCCATACCCCGACCGCGCCGGTGGTGAACCGTTCGTCGTCGAGGACCAGGGTGTTGCCCCCAGGGCCGAGCGCCCCCGAGGCCATCCCGCCGACCATGGTCACCCCCGGGGCCACGACTCGCAGGTGGTCGATCACCTGGTCCATGGCGAAGGAGAACGGATCGGCGAGCAGCAACAACGTCCCCTCGTCGGCCTGAAGCGCGGCGCCACCGGCGACCAACAGATGCTCAGCGGTGGGGATCGCCTCGAGGCGGACGGGTTCGACATCGACGCCGAACCGGGCGGCCCACAGCGATATGGCAGCACCGCCCTCGATCTCCTGGCCGCCCCCGAGGACGCCGGCGGCGGTCGCCCCGACGAGCACCCGCGGGTTGAGGAGCCTTCGGACCACGCGGGCGATGTCCTCGATGGCCCCGCCATGGGATCGACTGACGAACACCATGGCGATGTCGGGGGCGGCGTCGAGGGATTCGAGCACCTGACCAACGACCTCGCCGACCGCCTGCGTGGCGAGCGGGTGCTCGCTGAGCGCGGCGGCGAACCTCATGTGACGCCTCGCAGGCGGTCACCGGCTTCGGGCCGCCGAGCATCGCCCCCGCCTGGGTTCTGTAGGTACTTTCGGTGGCCCTGGCCACCGAAAGTACCTACAGAACGGTTGAGCGGCTGGCGAGGGTTCACCCGGCGGCGAGCAAGCTGTAGGGCACGACCGTCGCCGGGCCACCGTCGAGGCGCACGTGGGCCTCCACCGTGCCCGGTTCGTCGTAGCTCAACTCCGCCCGCACGAGGCGATAGCCGAACTTGCCCTGTTCGATGTCGACGGGCTGAGCGTTGCGGGCAATCTGTTCCCCGTCGCGCAGGAACGTCACCTCGAGCGCCGCGACGGTGTTTTCGCCTGGCGCGCAGCGGATGATGACCACCAGATGAGGCGACACCGTCACCGGATAGGGGCCCGGGGGCACCGCCGAGAACTGGATGCCGCTCATATCGATGCGAGTCGATGGACCGGCCACCTGGCGAAGGTTGATCTCGTCCAGGAAGAGTGCGGAGAGAATCTGCATGGCTGCGACGCTAGTGCCGACGCGAGGACCGAGGGCCACGGTCACAACCGCCTCGACGCGTAGGATGGCCGCCATGTCCTCACCAGCTTCGTCGCCCCTCACCCGGCCCGCGACCCACACGCTGTCCGAAGCCGAGTCCAAGGCGTTCCTCGAGCCGTTCGGCGTGTCGATCGCCCCCGAACGCGTCGTGGCCACCGCCGAGGCGGCAGTCGCCGCCGCCGAGGAGATCGGTTGGCCGGTTGTCGCAAAGCTCTGCGGGGACACCATCGCCCACAAGACCGAACGTGGCCTGGTGCGCCTTCATCTCACCGGCGCCGACGCTACGCGACAGGCCGCCCAGTCGCTGCTCGACGCCGCACTGCCCGACGACGGAGAGGTCGGCGTGCTCGTCGCTGCGATGATCAGCGGCACCCGGGAACTCATCGCCGGAGTGGCCCGCGACCCGCAGTTCGGGTTGACCGTCATGGTAGGGATCGGCGGTGTGCTCGCCGAGGCGATCGGCGATGTCGCCGTCGGGCTCGTGCCCATCACCACAGCCGATGCCCACGAGATGATCGATGCGCTCGAGTCGGTGGCGTTGCTTGGTGAGTTCCGGGGCGAACCAGCGGTCGACCGGGAGGCACTGGCCGCAGTGCTGGTCGCGTTGAGCGATGCCGCAGCCTCGAACCCGGCGGTGCACTCGATCGACCTGAACCCGCTCATCATCGCCAATGGCACGCCGATCGCGGTCGACGCGTTGGTCGAACTCACCACCGAAGGAACCCGCTGATGCCCACCGACGAGCAATTCAAGGCGCTCTTTGAGCCGCGTGGCGTGCTCATCGCCGGAGCCTCGACCCACCCCGGCAAGTTCGGGTTCGTGTCGCTGCACAACGTGCTGGCGTGCGGTTTCCCCGGCAAGGTGTTCGCGACGAATCGAGACGGGGCCGAGGTGCTCGGCGTGCAGTCGGTGCCCGACATCGACGAGCTTCCGGCCGGCGAGATCGACCTGGTCTTCGTCTGCACCCCCAAAGACGCCAACCCGGACCTGTTGCGCAAGTGCGCGGCGAAGGGCGTCAAGGCGGCGTTTTTGACCTCGGCCGGCTACGGCGAGGCGGGGGAACAGGGACGCCGCGACGAAGCCGATCTCGTCGCGTTGTGCGAGGAACTTGGAATCCTGCTGGCCGGACCGAACGGCCAAGGGGTGGTATCGACCCCGGCACAACTCTGCGCACAGATCGTCGCGCCCTACCCGCCCGCCGGCCCGATCGGCGTGGCGTCACAGTCGGGGAACTTCATCTCGTCGTTTCTCAACCTGTCGCTGGCCACCGGCGTGGGCATCAGCCGCGCCGTGTCGGCAGGCAACGCAGCCGCCACCGGCGTGGCGGACTTCCTGGGGTTCTACGAGTCCGACCCGGCGACCAAGGTCGGGCTCGCCTATGTCGAAGGGCTCGAGGATGGTCGCGGCTTTTTCGACGCCGTTCGACAGATCACCCCGACAATGCCGGTGGTCGTCGTGAAGGGCGGCGCAACCGCCGGGGGAGCGAAGGCCGCGTCGAGCCACACCGGCTCGCTCGCCACCGACGATCGTGTCTTCGATGGCGCATGTCGACAAGGCGGCCTCACCCGGGCGCGCACCGTCGAGGAGGCCTTCGAAGCGGCGGCCACCCTGGCCACGCAGCCATTGCCAGCGGGCAATCGCGTGGTGGTCATGACCACCGCAGGTGGGTGGGGAGTGGTCACCGCCGATGCCATTTCCGCCAGCCGCACCCTCGAACTCGTCGAGTTGCCCGACGATCTGCTCGCAGCGATCGATGAGCACCTTCCGCCGCGCTGGAGCCGAAACAACCCGGTCGATCTCGCCGGCGGCGAAACCCGCGACACGATTCCGACGGTGATGGAACTCATCGCCCGGCACCCCTCGGTGGATTCGATCGTCTATCTCGGACTCGGCATCCAATCGAACCAGGCGGCGATGATGGTCGACGGACCGTTCTATCCGGATCACGGCCTCGAGCGCATCGTCGAGTACCACCGCCGCCAAGACGCCCGCTTCGCCCACGCCGCGGCCGAGATCTCCGAGGCCACCGGTAAGCCGATCCTGTGTTGCACCGAGCTCGCGATCTCCGATCCGACCAACGCCGGTCCCGCGGCGGTGAGGGCATCGGGCCGTGTGTGTTACGCAACCGCCAATCGTGCGGTCACCGCACTCGAGCACCTGACCCGCTACGCCGAGTTCCGCCGCCACCACGAACAGAACGCGTGACCCGCCGACCATGACCGACCGCCCGCCGACCGACGACTTCTTGCATCAGGCCCCGCAGCAGCAACCGCCGCAACCAACGCGACGACGGTCGCAGCACGCCGGGCCCACCGGGCGAGTCGGGCGCGTCGACGCCTCACCCGGTGCCCGGCCGCGCCGAAGCCGGTCGGCAGTGCTGGTGGGCGCCGGGATGGTCGTCGCCGGACTCCTGGTCGGAGGGTGGGCGTGGAGTGACGAATCGGCACGCTCCGATGCGGCGACTCCCGCGACCTCGTCCGCCGCCAACTCGCCGAGCGCCACCACCGCGGCTCTGTCGGCTCGACGGGTCCCCAAGTTCCTCGTCGCTCCCCAAGCGGACCGGCGGCTGAACAACGCCATCGCTCCGAAGCTCGCTGCCCTGAGCGACACGAGCTGTTTCGAGGTCCGAGACGGCGAGCGCGTCATCGTGTCCCACGGCACCGATCAGGCACTCGCCGTGGCGTCGAACCAGAAGCTGCTCACGGCGTGGGTCGCGCTCGAGGTGCTCGGAGCCGACCACACCTTCACGACCCGTTTCGCCACGACCGCTCCGATCGACGGTGGCGTCATCAACGGCGACCTCTGGATCATCGGCGGCGGCGATCCGCTGCTGGAGTCCGACACGTACCGGTCGACGTTCAAGTGGGGCAAGGGGGCACACACGAGTATCGAGGCGATCGCCGATGAGCTCGCGGCGCTCGGGATCACCGCCATCACCGGGTCGGTCGTCGGGGACGACTCGTTCTTCGACGCCGAGCGAACCGTGTCGACGTGGCCGAGCCGGATGCTGGCCCAGGGACAGGTCGGCCCGCTCAGCGCGCTCAGCGTAAACGATGCCCGAACCTACAGCCCGATTCCGGGTGCTGGCGGGGGCGCGCAACCTGCCTCAGACCCTGCCGCCTGGGCCGCCGACGCATTCACCCAACTGCTGAGCGCCCGTGGCATCGCTGTCGGCGGCGCGCCGGCGAGCGGCCAGGCTCCCGAGACGACGAACACCGTGTTGGAGATCGCCTCGCGTCCCGTATGGCAACTCCTGGCGCAGATGCTGACCTTCAGCGACAACAACACCGCGGAATTGCTGGTGAAGGCCATCGGCCGCGAGGTGTCGGGGGAGGGATCGACCGCTGCGGGGTTGGTCGCCATGGTCGACCGGCTCGGCGGTCTCGGCACCGACATGTCGCAGATCTCCCTGTTGGACGGCAGCGGACTCGACGACGGCAGCCGGGTCACCTGCGATCTGATCCTGGCAACCCTCAACGGCGACGACTCCGACCCCGACCCGTCCCAGGGCGTGCTCGCCGCGGGGTTGCCGACCGCCAATGGAGAGGTGGGCACCTTGCGCGACCGGTTCCACAACAGCCCTGGGGCCGGACGGGTCTTCGCCAAGACGGGCACGCTGCGATCGGTCACGGCGTTGAGCGGCTGGGCCCAGGCGCGCGAGGAACGAATCAGCTTCGCAACGGTGATCAACACCGTCGGGCGCGAGGTGACCGGCGCGGACACCAACGCCGAAGATGCGTTGGCGGCCGCGCTGATCGACTATCCCGATTCGATCGACCCGGCGCTCGTCGGCCCGAGCGTGCCGCGCCCATGACCGATGCCGTCGACGGGGACAGCGACCCGATTGGCACGACCGACCCCGAGTCGCTGCCGATGTTTCCGCTCGGAACCGTCCTCATGCCGACCGGATTGCTACCACTTCGCCTGTTCGAACCCCGCTATCTGCGTTTCATCGAGGATGTGCTCGCGGCGGGCAACGGGTTCGGCGTCGTGTTGATCGAGCGCGGCAGCGAGGTGGGCGGCGGCGACCAACGGTGCATGATCGGCTGTCGCGCCGTCGTGCATCGAGCCGACCAGGCCCTCGATGGCACGTGGCAGGTCCTGGCGATCGGCACCGAACGCATCGAGGTGGTCGACTGGCTGGCCGACGACCCCTACCCGCGGGCTCTCGTTCGACCGCTGCCGGACCGTTCCTCGCCGGTAGCGGCCGACGACGACCCCCGGTGGCTGGAGCTGGACACGTCGTTTCGCCATCTGGTGCGACTCGTGTCCGAACGAACCGGTCGCGGCCCGATCGAGGAGATCGAACTCGCCGACGACCCGGCGCTGGCGACCTTTCAGATGGCCGCGGTCCTGCCGCTCAACCCGTTCGATCGCCAACGGATCCTGGCATCATGCGACGTGGATGAGCGTCGCCGCATCCTGCTCGAATGTTTCGAGGACCTCGCCGTGCTTGTGAGCGGCGAGGAGAACCACTAGGAAAGGAAGCCGTCGTGACGAATCCGAGGAGAACCGATGGCTGATGCCAACGCACCACGCACGAAGCCGGCCGATCACGTCAACGAATTGAAGGGACTCGTCGTCGGCTACGCGAAACAAGAGACCGTCGATCCGCTCAAATCCCTCGGGCGATACCTGGGCTACGGGCTCGGCGGGGCGTTTCTCGTGGGGGTCGGGATGGTGTTCTTGCTGATGGCGTTGCTTCGCGGCCTGCAGTCGGCGCCATGGTTCGACCACAACAGCGGTGCGGCGTCGCTCGTGCCGTATGCGGCAACCTTCGTCGCCGCCATCATCGTCATCGCCGTCGCCGGCTATCTGGGCTTCAAGAACGATCCAAACAAGAAGAAAGACGCAGCGTCGTGAGCACCGAGAAAATCACCCCCGACGACATCAAGGCCAAGCTGTCGGCGATTCAGGACGAGGCCACCGGCACGGTCGAAGGCGCGAAAAGCCAATTGATCACCGTCGGCGCCATCGTCGCGTTGGGTGTGTTGGTCATCGCCTTCATCCTCGGCCGCCGGGTCGGGGTCCGAAAGAACACGATCATCGAGGTGAGGCGCGCGTGAGCGCCACGACGCGACGGCTCCGTTCCCTCGCGCTCGACCGAACCTTCGGCGGAGGATTCGCAGGCTTCGCCGCGTCGGTTGCCATCGGTTGGGGAATCGACCAGCTTCGCAAGGTCGGCGATCCGGTCACTATCGATGCGACCGACCTGCGCCCCGGCGAGCAGTACGTCGTGACCGCGAGACCCGCGATGAAACGCAAGGAACGAAAGGTCTTCGCCAAACAGCAGGCCGCTCGTCGCCGCCTCAACACCGCCACGGCGCCGTCGCGGTCGACGGTTCGCGTTGCCCGGAAGCTTTCGCGTGCACAACGCCAGGCGGATCGGCGTCCCACCGGCTCACCTCGCCAGCAGCGGGCGGTGCGCCGCTCGGAACGCCTCGGGGCGGCTTATGACCGCCGTGTCGTACCGAGCCGCAAGGTCGCGAGGCTTCAACGCAACGCCGATGCCCTCGACGCCGAACTCGCCGCACTGCGCGCGGCGAAGGCGGGCCCTCGCAAACGCCGGGTTCCACGCACCCGCATCTACCGCTGAGCCGCGACGATGCGCGCTGTGAACTCGCCGGTGATTTCACCGGCCCGGCGATCGGCCAAACTAGGGGTGTGAAGGTCACGTTGCGTCACCCAACCCGCGAGATCGAGGTCTCGGGGCCCATCAGTGTCATCAAGTTGTTGAACCGACTCGAGTTCAACCGTGAGTCGGTGTTGCTCGTACGCAATGGCGAACTCGTCCCCGGCGATTCGATGCTCGACGACGACGACGTCATCGAGATCCGCCCGGTCATCAGCGGCGGTTAGGAGGCGACAGCGCCATGAAGTGCACGGTGTGCCGCGAACCAGCCGTCATCGATCTACGCCGCCACAACTCCAACTTCTGCGCGCCGCATTTCACGAAGTTTTGCCGCGATCAGGTCGCCAAGGCGGTTCACGAATTCGACATGATCGACCCGCAGGACAAGGTGCTGGTCGCAGTGTCGGGCGGCAAGGACTCCCTCGCCGTATGGGACATCTTGTTGGACCTCGGCTACGCGACGACGGGGCTCTACATCGGCCTGGGAATCGGCGAGTACAGCGACGTCTCCAAGGACTACGCCCGAACGTATGCGAAGCGTCGTGGCGCGGAACTCATCGAGGTCGACATCGTCGAGAAGTACGGATACGACATCCCCGACGGGTCGAAGGCCGCGCGTCGGGCGCCGTGTTCGGCGTGCGGGCTGTCGAAGCGACACATCTTCGACGACGTCGCACTCGACGGAGGCTTTGACGTGCTCGTCACCGGTCACAACCTCGACGATGAGGCGGCGGTGCTGTTCGGCAACGTGATGCGCTGGCAAACGGAGTACCTCGGTCGGCAACGGCCCGTGCTCGAGGCCCGCGACGGATTTCCGAAGAAGGTCAAGCCGCTCATCCGCCTCGGGGAACGCGAGATGGCGGCCTACTGCGTCGTCAGCGGCATCGACTACGTCATCGACGAGTGCCCGATGGCGGCCGGCAACAAACACATCGGCTACAAGAACCTGCTCAACGATCTCGAGCGCCAGAGCCCCGGCACCAAGTCGGACTTCTACCTGAGCTTTCTGCGTCGCGCCTCCGCGCTGTTCACGCCCGAGGCGGACGAGCAACGCGAAGCCCTCGGGACCTGTGCGACGTGCGGATCGCCGAGCCCCTCGGAAGTCTGCGCCTTTTGCCGCCTCGTCGAACGTGCGGGCGGCGCACAACCCGTCGAACTAACCACGAAGGATCACCGCGAGTGAGTGCATCGGAACTCCATGAAGGCGACGTGGTGGTGTTGTTGGACAACAAGCACCGCCGCTACCTCCTCACCCTGCAATCCGGCAAGGAGTTTCATTCTCACGCCGGTTACATCGCCCACGACGAGATCATCGGAGCCGGGGAGGGTGCCGTGCTGACCTCGACGCGAGGCGCCACCTACACGGTGCTGCGCCCGACGCTGAGCGAGTTCATTCTCAAGATGCCACGCGGAGCGCAGGTCATCTATCCCAAAGACATCGGGCCGATCCTGATGATGGCCGACATCGGACCGGGCATGCGGGTGCTCGAATCAGGTGTCGGATCGGGTGCGCTGTCGATGGGCATGTTGCGCACCGGCGTGCACATCACCGGTTACGAGCTTCGAGAGGACTTCGCCGAACGCGCCCAGGCGAACGTACGCAAGTTCCTCGGCGAGGAGGCCCTCGAACGCTATGACGTGCAGCTTCGCAACTGCTACGAGGGCATCGATGAACGCGACCTCGACCGCGTGGTGTTGGACCTGCCCGAACCGTGGCAGGTGGTGCCCCACGCACGAACCGCGTTGCGGCCCGGGGGCATCATCGTTGCGTACTCGCCGAGCATCGTGCAGGTGATGCAGTTTCGCGACGCCCTCGAACGCGACGGATTCATCCTGGCGGAGACCCTCGAAGTGCTCAACCGCGGGTGGTACATCGAGGGCCAGGCGGTGCGCCCCGATCATCGCATGGTGGCTCACACAGGGTTCCTCACCTCGGCGAGGTGCCCGGGAGGGTGAACGCCCTCGACGTCGCGCTGGTCCTGTTCGCCCTTTCGGCGGTGTTCGGTGGTTGGCGCGCCGGGTTCGTGCATCGGGCGTTTTCGTGGCTCGGGCTCTTCGGCGGCATCCTCGTCGCGTCGATCGTGTTGCGCCGAATCGCCAGCGCGACCGAGGTGGCCACCGATGCCCCGGCACTGTTGCGCTCGCTCGCGGTTCTGGTCGTCGGTGCGGTTCTCGGCAACGCGGTGGGGACCTGGTTGGGGTCCCGCGCCAGCGCTGCGGTCGACGAGTCGGCTTTCGACCTGCTCGATTCGGCCGGAGGTGCGCTGCTCGGCCTGGCGTCGACCGCGTTGATGGCGTGGATGGTGCTTCCGACGATGACGATGGTTCCGGGATGGCCCGCAGACATCGCCCGCTCGTCGGTGGTGGCGAGTCGACTCAATCGCGCACTCGGCCCGGCCCCCGATGTGCTCGACGGTGTGTCTCAATCCCTCGGCCTCGGCGCCTTCGACGGGCTGTGGCACCTCATGGAGCAGATCGATATCGGGGGACTGCAGCCCGAGGCGCCGCTCGAGACGCCGCTGTCGACCGAGGTCACCGACTCGGCCATCGAGTCCACCGTGCGCGTGCGCGCCGAGACCTGTGAGGTGTTGTCGCTCGGGTCCGGGGTGGTCGTCTCGCCCGGTGTCGTGGTGACCAACGCTCACGTGATCGCCGGAGCCACGCGCATCGAACTCAGCAACGATCAGGGCCTGACGCAGACGGCGACCCTGCATGCGGTGGACACCCACCGAGACGTCGCGGTGTTGTTCGCCAAGGAACTCGACGTGGCGGCGTTGCCGCTCACCGAGGACCAGACAGCGCCCGACGGTGCGATCTTCGGATTTCCGGGCGGTGGCAGCCTCGCGATCTCGCCGTTCTCCCTCGCGGGGCAGCGCACGGTCAACTCCACTGATATCTACGGACAGGACAGCTCGGCGCGTGACGTGTTGATTCTCGGTTCGCGCATCAGCCCCGGTGTTTCCGGGGGGCCGCTCATCTCCCCGGAGGGCCAAGTTGAGGGCCTGGCCTTCGGGGTCGCACCCGACGATCCGCAGACCGCCTACGGAATTCCCGCGCAAAGCGTGCGCGAGGTGCTCCAGACCGCCAGCCCGGTGCCGGTGCCGTCGGGTTCCTGCCTGCGATAGACCACCCAAACTGCCTGTTCTCCGATAACCAGTGGTCGTGATCACGACCACTGGTTATCGGAGAACAGGCAAACGGGGCATGTGGCCGGCAATCGGGGTAGGCAGGCGCGCAGACGCGACGATGCCCCCGCCATCGGCGGGGGCATCATCGCGTCGTATGACGACGACCGAGCTCGGTAGTCGGTTAGTCGACCTCGATGAAGATGCACTCGCCGGGGCATTCCTCGGCGGACTCGATCGTGCCTTCGATCTCGCTGTCCGGAACCTCTGCTAGCCCTTCGGCGCCACCCGGGTCGGAGTGGACCGTGCCGTCGGGGCTCACGACATATGCGAGCCCGTCGTCGAGC